>CAZWOU010000067.1:10901-31431 GCA_964635375.1 uncultured Pirellulaceae bacterium
TGTTATACGGCGTCTGGGAATCCTCCGATTTGCGGCGATGCCGAACAATCCTTGGCTGACGTGCGGCGAATTACTCATCGATCCTCGTGTCGACTCGGCCCACGTCTCGCGGCAACTTGTGCTTGGCCTGCAGGGCGCCGGTGTCGATCTGATCTGGTTCGATCGGATCGAAATCGAGTCAGAGCGGTGGCGAACTCTGTGTCGGCAACTCGAGCAACTTGGCCAGCACAGCCGAACGCGCCGACAATTTCACGTTGGGATGATCGACATCGATGGCGACTTCGATTCCTACATTGCGCGAGTTTCAAAAGGGCATCGCAAGAAGATGAGGTCGAGGCTCAAGAAGCTGCGCGCCAAGGGCGACTTGTCCTTCGAGTACCAGAGCGCCTTTGATGGCCAGTCGATCGATACGTCTCTGGCGGAGTTCTTCACGCTTGAGGACAAGGGGTGGAAAGGAGAGTCCTCCTCGTCCGTGTTGGCGAATCCAGGCCTCTTTGAATTCTACCAAAGAGAGGCGATCATTCTGCGCGACTTGAAATCGTTGAGACTTTGTCGGTTGAAGTTGGACGGTCGATTGATTGCTTTTGAATATGGATATCTCAACAAGCGAGTCTATCACTCGCTGAAGGTAGGATACGACCAGGTGTTGTCTCCGTTCTCTCCGGGGCAACTGTTGACGCACGAGCTACTGAGACATTTTCATGAAAGCGGTGAAGTCGACGCGTTCGACACGCTCGGCGAACTATCGGGCGCCACGCAGAAGTGGATTACTCGGTCGTGGTTGCAAGGGCGCGTCATGGCGTCGTTGAACACTCGAGGCAGTCTGTTTCTTTTGGGGCACGGCTTCGCCCGCAGGCTTGCCGCCATCGTGAGAGGCAAGTCTGAAGGTTTAGCGGACCCGAAGCTGATTCGACCTGCTTCTGACTCAGTTGCTCTGAAGCGGGCAGCAGACCGCCAATCACAAATTGACGATCCAGTGGATGACGAGCCAGGCGCCGGCGCCGATGCGGGCGACCGGTGTCTGGAAACGGCAGAGGTCGTCTAGCGGATCGTGCGATGGGGAAAGGGGCAATGTCGTCGTCGAAGGTGTGCCGGTTTTGGCGACAAAAGCGGCGTGTTTGGGGGCCATGTTGGAAATCTCAGAAAACTCCCCTCGCCCGCGAGCGGTGGGCGGATAACAATACGAGTAGCGAGCAGAACTGGGGCGCCAAGCTGGGCGCAGAGGGCTGCAACTCGGACTAAATGTCTACAACGGGGCTAGGGTTGGCTGCTCAGGAACGGGCGCGACCTGATTCAAAATCGGAATGGCCATGAGGCTTACCGGACAAACACTGACAGGCAACACGCTGATCGTTTTGGCGAAGCTCCTCGCCGGCGCCAGTGTTCGCTGGATTGATTGCCAGCCGGATACATGCCAGCGGGTCTATTTTGCCAACCACACCAGCCACTTGGATGCGTTGGTCCTCTGGTCGTCGCTGCCGCTAGACATCCGTCAACTTACTCGACCGGTCGCGGCAAAAGACTATTGGGAGAAAGGTCTTGTTCGTCAGCATATCGCCAGCACGTTCAATGCGCTGTTGATTGATCGCCAGAACATTAAGGTGCACCGCAGCCCAGTGGAGCAGATGATTAGGGAAATTGGCGACGACCACTCATTGATCGTCTTTCCCGAGGGCAGTCGGTCAACGGGTGAGGAAATGGGTGATTTCAAGAGCGGGCTGTATTACCTGAGCAAGAAACGGCCTGATCTTGAACTTGTGCCCGTTTACATCGATAACATGAACCGAGTCTTGCCGCGGGGAGAGATTCTGCCGGTTCCATTGTTGAGTTGCATTACGTTCGGGGCGCCGATTTGGCTTGAGCCCGGCGAGCTGAAAGCTGATTTCTTGGCTCGAGCCCGTGAGTCCGTTCAGCGACTAAAGGACGTCTAAACCCTTGCAATGAAGGCCTCACAACGTCATCTTGTTTTCATCTCTTGTGAAAGACTGCGGCTTAAGTCCACTCCCCCCTCGCCGAGATTTACCACGTCCGCTTCGCACATAGCCTCTCCATGACGAACGCCTTGTCTTGCAACTTCGAACTGCTTGCGGTATCGCCTTTAATCAACACGCCGACATTTGCCCTGTTCGGCGTCGTGTTGGGCGTGCTCGCTTGCGGCTACGTGCTAGGGCTGTTTCTGGGAAGGCAGCCGGAAACCTATATCAACCCAGCCATCGTGCGGTCTTTCAACGCGCGAGTCCGCGCGTGGTGGTTGATGTACGCGATTCTGATAGCTGCCTTCATCCTGGGTTACCACACCACGCTGGTCTTGTTCTGCCTAGTCGCATTTTGGGCTTTGCGCGAATTCATCACAATGACACCGACGCGCCGAGGCGATCACCGCGCACTGTTTTGGGTGTTCTTCATTATTACGCCGTTGCAATTCGTCCTTGTCGGTTTCGGACGTGATTACTATCACGTTTACAGCATTGTGATCCCGGTCTACGCGTCGCTCCTTGTACCGGCTCGAATCGCCATTTCAGGCGACCCCAAACGATTTCTTGAACGGTCCGCCAAGATCCAGGCAGGCCTGCTCATCTGCGTTTACGCTCTCAGCTACGCGCCTGCCTTGCTCAACCTTCAGCTCTGCCAGATCGCCCCCACCGGCGCGAAGGTCGCCTGGCGCGATAACTATGGACTGTTGTTCTACTTCTTGTTGATGGTGCAACTGGGCGATATGCTGACCTACGCCTGGGGGAAATTGCTGGGGCAACATGTCATCGCACGCTCCATCAACGCCAGCCGCACCTGGGAGGGACTCATCGGAGGCGTGGTCAGCACTGCGCTGATCGGAATCGGATTCGCCTGGGCGACGCCTTTCGGCCTCTTGGAGGCGGGCTGCATGTCGGCCGTCATTGCCGTGATGGGCTTTGCCGGCAGCATGACGATGTCGGCCATCAAGCGAGACCGAGGCGTCACCGACTACGGCACCTTGGTCCAAGGCCACGCGGGCGTGCTCGACCGAATCGACAGCATTTGTTTCGCCGCTCCGGTCTTCTACCACCTCACGTGGATCTTCTTCACCATGGACGGCGTCTAGTTTCGTGAGTTCTCGGCGACGATTGCGCCGTCGATCCGGCGACTCCCAAACATGCCCCCCTGTGCTCCTCCGCCAAACCCAAAGTGGTGGCGTCGATACAAGCCAAGGTCGGTGAGTAGCTTTTCAATCTCACGGTGATTTCGATGGGTCGTCGTGACAATCAACGATGAGCCAACCGCTTGGGCTACGGCCCCTTTTGCCCTCCAATCTTGACTGGGCAAAAGCGTGGGCAGTTTCGCCACAAGGCTCTCAGCAGATTCGGGCGACACCGGCCTGAGCGCCGCGTTCTTGATCAACGCCGGCTCAAACAGACGGTAGACTCGTCGAATCATGGCGTTGGGATCAATTTTCGGTTGAACACCCTGTTTGCGGAGCGTGGTCAGCAATTGGGCAATGCTGTCGTGGTTTTGGCTGAGCTGAGATGAGACCAGCACGCCCGGTGCGAGGACGTCAATTGTGCCCGGACCGCCAACTTCGTCCCACGAATCCCGGGCAACGCTCGACGTGATCACTTCGATGATTCGATCATATTGCATTGCCTTTTCAACATCGCCGCCCGTTGTCAGGTCGTCGATCGGAAAGAAGCGGACTTCTAACTCGCTCTCGGCGACTTCGGCGGTCGTGATCTGTAAGGTCTCGTCGCGGATCATGAATACGAGCCCTTTGGGGGTCAGCAGTCGCCGCAAGATATCCTGAAAGCGGCGGTCCTTGGAAGCCAGCGTCAAGGGCGTATCGGTCCCGAGCCCGATGTCGTTAAGCGCTACGGAATCAATCGATATTGGAATGTTGGCAAGGTTTGTAAAGTAGTCCACGATTTCCGACAGAGGCGTATCAAGGAACTCCACCGTCATCTTGCCGTCGAGCGCGGCCTGTATTTTGGCCCTGCCTGCGGAAGTTGCAGTCGAGCTGAAGGTCGTCGGAAACTTGCCTTCGTTCTTCTTCAACTCGGCGATCACGTCTCGGTACGTCGTCAAGAATTGATGGATCTCGCGATGCCTTTGCATCGTTTGGGAGACAACGAGGTTGCCAAGCACGCCATCAATCGTGCCTGGTCCGCCGACCGCGTCCCATCCCTGGGCGTCTATCGCGTTCTTAATAGTCTCGGTCAGCGAGTCGTAATCGAATTCACCGCTTTGTTTCTTCTGGAGAAGGTCGGACACGGGATAGACCTTGTTGATCAAGCTGGATTCCGCTTCTTCCCTAGTGGTAAATAGCAGCGTTCCATCTCGGATCACGAAGGTAAGCTCAATATCGCGCAGTACCAATCGCAGTGCGGATCGCAGCGAGATCCCGCGGATGGATGCCGTGATCGGAGCGTCGGAACCAAGCCCAACATTATCGAGGGCCTTTCGGTCGAGACCGACATCAATTGAGTGCAATCGGCTGACATAATCGACCATTTCGGACAATGGCGTCTCAAGAAACTGGAAAGTGGTTTCTTTATCGAGAGCCTTGTCAATTCTCGTCGCAGTAGCGACGGTTGTATTGATCGCGGCCGGCTGGGCTCGAGCGGAATTGACAAGCAGCCCAAGAATTCCGATCCACATCAGCGTTTGCGTTGCTCTCTTTGACATTCCCCGCTCCTGTTTGCGAGTGTTTTCGTCACCAGCACCATCATACTGATCTCGGATCGCGGTTGACAAGAAAAGGCGTCAGAAGATTCCCCGAGCAGAGAATCAGGCTCCTCGCCTCATCACTGGCCGCATCGGTCGCTCGCCTTTTGACGCCTCTTGACCGCAGTCACTTGGGTCGGAGAATAGATGGTCCCAATGAACAAGCTTTCGCAAAACAAATCGATAGCGATTGTAGGCGGCGCCACGGGCCTCGGGCTCGCGGCGGCTCAAGCCTGCTCGCGAGTTGGGGCATCGGTCGGGCTTGGCAGTCGCAGCGAGGAGAACTGCCGCCAGGCGGCGGGTTCGCTGGACCTCAAGCCGCGGCCGAGTTGTTTGAGTCGGCCTAACGATGAGCACGCACGCCGAGTCGCTCGGCTCTATGCCCATCTCGGTCGCGAGAACCACTGACAACGAGGATGATCGACATGCAGCCGCGACCGCTTAGGACCACCGTTATCGGGAGCTATCCGTTTCCGAGTTGGTTGGAATTCGCCACAGCCAATCTCGATCAGTTCGGCTCGAATGATGTTCGCGAACTGCAGGATGACGCAGTTGTCGCCGCACTGCACGATCAGTTTGAAGCCGGACTGGATGTCGTTACCGACGGCGAACAGACGCGGTTTGATTTCAATCTTTCTTTTTACGGTTATCTGACCGGCGTCAATCTCGAATCCAAGCCGCCTCGCTGTTTCGGGCCGCCTGCTCACGATCAACGCGGCAAACACGGCATTGTCGCCGAGCTCGCCGCCCCTCGCGGACTCGGAGCGGTGGAGGAGTTCAAGCGGCTTCAGCGACTGGCCGGAGATCGATCCGCGACCCTCAAGGCCAGCGTTCCCGGGCCATTCACGATGAGCGGTCGATTACTGCCGAACCAACAATACGCGGATCGTTACGCCATCACGGAAGCTCTGCTTCCCTTGATCCGAGCCGAACTCGAGGCGCTGGTCGAGGCGGGATGCGAAGAGATCACGGTCGATGAGCCCTCAATGAGCTGCTACGCGTTTCGGGAAGACCGCACGCGGCTTGTCGACATCTTCAATCGCACGGTGGAATCCGTCGCTGGCCGCTGTCGGCTTTCGACCCACCTGTGCTTCGGAAACTTCAAGGGACGCGCCGTTGGGCCGCGAAGCTACGCGCCGATGTTTCCGGATTTTCTCAAGATGAATGTCGACGAGTTTCATCTCGAGATGGCGAGCCGCGAGTTCTCAGAGATCGAGATCATCGCCGAGGCGGCAAAACATGCGGATGTCGCTATCGGCATTATCGACGTCAAAAGTTACTACATCGAGACTGTCGATGACGTAGCGGATCGAGTTCGCTTGTGCCTTCAACATGCGCCAGCCGAACGGCTCGCGTTCGCGCCCGATTGCGGGCTCAGCCAAACAGCGCGGTGGGCCGCCAAGCAGAAGCTGGTCAATATGGTCCGCGGCGTCGAGACCGTTCGTAACGAATTGCTGGGAGAAACTAGCCGATGATTGAACCGGAGCTCAGCGACGACCGCCTGCTTGCAGACATCGAAGCCGAGAACCAGATCGCCGACGGACTGCGACTCTGGTGGCTCGGGCAGAGTGGGTTTCTGCTGAAATGGAATCGCGCACACTTGCTCTTTGACCCTTACCTGTCGGAGTCGTTGACGAGGAAATATTCAGAGACCGACAAGCCTCATGTGAGGATGACCCGGCGCCCAATCGATCCTGCACGGCTGGAGATGGTCAACGTGATTACGTCCAGTCATAACCATACAGATCATCTTGACGCGGACACGTTGACACCGCTGCTCGGTTCCGATGCTTCGATCATTGTTCCAGCAGCCAACCTGCAATTTGCAGCTGAGCGGCTTGGCCAACCTGAGTCGCGCTTGATGTCCGTCGACTCGGGGGAATCGGTCGAGACGAACGGCTTTACCTTGCACGCCGTGCCGGCCGCCCATGAAGGACTCGACCAAGACGAAAGTGGGCGGCATCGCTACCTCGGCTTTGTCGTTCAGTTTGGGCCTTGGACGGTTTATCACAGCGGCGACACCGTTCGATACGAAGGCATGGATGCGATCTTACGTCGATGGCAAATCGACATCGCCTTCTTGCCGATCAACGGCAGGCTGCCCGAGCGGCGAGTCTCTGGTAACCTCTGGGGCCGTGAAGCCGCTCAATTGGCAAAGGACATTAAGGCCAAGCTAACGATCCCCTGCCACTATGAGATGTTTGAATTCAATACAGTTTCGACCGAAGAATTTCGCCTGGCTGCGAACGACTTGGGGATTCCACATGCGATCTTGAGATGCGGTGAGCGATTCGAATTGTCGCCACGAGACGCTTCGAGCTGATGGACCAATGGGTTTCCCAATGCGGGCACAATGCCTCATCGCCTTTCTCCCCTGGCGGTGGGATTTCCGCAAATCGCCCCATGCTTTAGCATGGAGTGGATGAAGACTCGGTCAGGCCCGAGTGGGCTAGAGACATTGTCCGCTCGGATTTAAAACGAGTCATATTCGGGTAAGCCTGTTCTCCGCCGCCTGACCTACCCGCCAGGGATTTGTCCCGCTTTACATCGGAGGTTCAACCACGCGTGTGCATCGTTGGAGTTAGCACGAAGATTATCGAATGCTTGCGAATCGCGCATCTTATCGAGCGACACGGTGAGCTTTTCTTGACGCGAGTTTTCACCCCGGCTGAAATTCAGTTCTGCAGCTCACGAGCCCGGGCGTCCCAGTATTATGCGAGCTATTGGGCGGGCAAGGAAACGGTGGTGGAGGTGCTCGGCGGCTGGAAGCCGGGCCTGCGTTGGGTAGACATCGAGATTCGCCGCGACCATCTGGTGACGCGAGTCGCTCTTGGCGGCGTTGCTAGAAAAATGTTCGAAGACCGAAACATCAGTGAATTGCAACTCGCTGTGTCCCATTGCCGAACCCACGCTTCGGCCTTCTTGGTGGCCCAAGAGGGCTGAATTTGGGTCTATACTATGCGGTCCGCATCTGGTGGTCCGCGGAATGGGCGAGAAACAAGGAGCCATGATGAGTATGCGCGCGTTAACTGTTGCGGCTGGTCTACTTGTTGCCTTCAGCATATTTGGTGACGCCGTCGTTGTCGCCGCTCGTTGCCTCGCGGCGGAGGACGCGGCGACGGTCGACGGTTTGGAAATTGTCGACGTGGAGGGCCAGCCGCTGGCGGCCAACGTGACGCGGCTTATCACGGCACTGGACTTTCTCGGCTCGCCGCTTCCGCCTGACACGGTTGCCAAACTGCGGGCGGCGGCCAGACGACGCGATGCGGGCGAACTACAGCGAATACTCGACCCAAGTGTATTGGTTCAGCTGTCGTTGAATCCGGAGGTGCGAGTCAAAGCAATTCGCGGACCGGCAGCAGCGGTCATACAGCAACACGGCTTCACGCCGCATCTGGTCAAGGTTGTCAACGGCAGCACCGTTACTAGGCAACTTCGCGTCTTCAGCCCGCAGAGCGGACCGGTCTATTCCGGCACCTCGGTGTTAACCTTGAAGCGGCAGGCGCAGACTGAACTGGCGAAGAACGTGACCAGCGACGGCGCGACGAGTCGGTTTCTCTCCGTCGAAATGTTTCAATCGCCCCCGATGACCGTCAAGCTGAGCGGGCTTGAGTTGGAATACGCGATCGTCTTGATCTACTCGAGCGAAGCGGGAAAGCGGGAAGCAACTTTGATCTTTGATGTTGGTGCAGGGACGCAGGACATCGGCTTCCGCGGCGAGACGCCGGTTCTGTTTCACGTTCGCAAAGCAGTGCCCGTTCCGATTTCCGTGCAAGACGTGGATGGATCGCCGACAGTGGCTCGACTATTAATCCGCGACTCGCGCGGGCGTGTATTCCCGCCGCAGGCGAAACGGCTGGCGCCCGATTTCTTTTTTCAACCTCACGTCTATCGGAACGATGGCGGCCGAGTGCTCTTGCCGCCCGGAAGCTACTCCGTCGAATACTCCCGCGGACCTGAATACGTCAGGCGTCATGCGGAATTGAAAGTGGCGTCCAAAGGTGCTGCGCCGTGGAGTTTCCAACTAGACCGCTGGATCGACCCTGCCTCGTTCGGATACTACAGCGGCGATCACCACATTCACGGCGCAGGCTGTTCGCACTATGACGACCCGACGAAAGGCGTTCGCCCGGAGGACATGTTCATGCAGGTCAAAGGGGAGGGCCTCAATGTCGGTTGTGTGCTGACTTGGGGACCTTGTTTCGAGTTTCAGCGACAGTTCTTTTCGCCCGATGCTGCTCGAGTTAGCGAAGCAATGACGGTTCTCAAGTACGACTTGGAGATCAGCGGCTTCGGGTCCGCAGCCCTGGGACACGTCTGCCTGCTGAATCTGAGCGACCAGACCTACCCGGGATCGGAAGGTTCCAAGACCCACGGGTGGCCAACTTGGACGGCGCCGGTCATGCGATGGTGCAAGGAGCAAGGCGGCGTGACTGGTTACCCCCACTCGGCCATGCACGTCAACCCGTCTGCGGCGGCCGGCCGATTGATCGGCCGATTCGATGCTGATTCCGATGGCTCGCTGAGTCTCGCCGAATCGAGGCGGGCGCTGATGCCTACGGCGTTTGAGTCGATGGACGAACAACAGGACGGACAATTAAGTCTGCGCGAACTAACTGCCGCGATTGACACGGCGGCCGACCAGTTGCCCAACTACGTCGTTCCCGAGATGAACGGCGCCGGAGCCATGGAAGTTTTCGTGACGACGGCAGAGGGCGTGTGTGATTTCATCAGCGCGATGGACACAGCCCGCATACCCGAATGGAACACGTGGTATCACCTGATGAACTGTGGTTTCCCCCTCAAGCTGAGCGGCGAGACGGACTTTCCCTGCATGAGCAGTCGGCGCGTGGGGCAGGGCCGCGTTTACGTCAGAATGGGCGAAGTCAAGGCAATCGACTTTGAAACCTGGTGTCGAGGATTGGCCAAAGGCCAATCCTACGTGTCGGACGGTTTCGCCCACGCAATTGATTTCCGCGTGAACCAGCAGAGACCCGGCGAGGACGACCTGGCCCTGGCCTCGCCAGGGAAGGTGATGGTGACCGCAAAAGTCGCCTTTGCCCCCGAAACCCCGCGGGCTGTTGCTTACGGACTTCAAGTTCCGCCTTTGGGCCGCAGGATGTCGGGCGATACCGTGCAGCTTCATGCACCTCGCAACCAGGATTGGGTCGCAGGAGGCAAACGCAAGATCGAAATCGTTGTCAACGGCAAGGCGGTCGCTTCGCAGGAGATCGAGGCGGACGGCAAACTGCATGAAATCCGTTACGAGGTGGCCATCGGCAAGAGTAGCTGGGTCGCGCTGCGTCAGTTTCCTCAATTGCACACGAACCCGGTGAACGTCATCGTCGAAGGGAAGCCGATTCGCGCTTCCAAACGCAGCGCGATTTGGTGCGCTGAAGCGATCAAGTTGCTCTGGGAGAATCGGCACACGCGTATCGCCGTCGACGAACGCCCAGCCGCCAAGGCCGCTTATGACCGAGCCATCGCGACCTACCGCCGAATCGCAAGCGAAACGAAACCATAGCGCGCCGACCTACAAATCGCTGCGGAAGACAACGCCTAGTTCAACTTGGCTGAATCCCAGTTTCTTGCAGAGGGCTATGCCGGCTGCGTTTGATTCGTCGATGTGGCACTCGGCGAGTGTGGCGCCTTGAGATTGCATTTGCCTCAACGACTCGCTGGCCAGAAAAGTGCCCAGTCCTTCGCGGCGCCTGGAGGCGTCAATCGTAAGATCGAGCAGGCCGCAGGCGTGAACGCCCCAGCTGCTGGCGATCGGCTCCATGTCCCAATAGGTGACGACGCCACAGGGCACATCGCCCTCTCTCGCCAGCAGCTTAAATCGAGTGCGGTGTTCAAAGCCCGTCGTGCAGGCCTCCCACCAGGAGAGAGAAGGAGGATCGAGCTCAGCTTCGGTCTGAAATCGCCGACGGATCTGCATTTGGTCTCGATTGACGACCGGTCGGAAGGCAGCCAATGAGCATTGCATGATCACGATTCGCCGGTCAATCGCCGGATGGCACGCTCGCACCCAACGGCTCAACTGTTCGTTCGACTCCGGAACGCCCGCCGGAACACAGCCCCCAAGCAGACCCATATAGAACGGAGCTGCTTCGACTGCGAAGCCGGTCGCATAGATTGACTTGGCGCCGCGGTTCCGCAAGTAGTTCTGAGCCTGCTCGAGCAACTCCGCGGCGATCTCGTCTTCTCGCTGATGCGGCGCTACCAGGAGCAACGAGATCACGCCCTTGGCGTGGTCAAGGTCGCTCAGGGTTTCGTTCGCGGCGAAGCCTGCGTGGACAAAGCCGACGGGGCGGCCTTCGTCCTCAGCGACAAGGAATCCTCTCCGGTCAAAATAAGGCTTGGCGAAGACCATGCGGTCGAGCATGGCGGGGGTGACTGACTGGGCGAGCGAGCGCACGGACTTCTGACTGCGCCATATTTCGGCGATCGCCGGCGGGTCCGAGTTGCGAAATGCTCGATACCGAGTCATGTCGTCTCCACCGACTCAAGGTCAACCAAGATCTGGCCATCCTCGACAAGCACCTGATATCGAGGATGCGACAAGGTCGTCGCCGATTGGTGTTCGCCGCTGACGACGTTGAATTGCCAGCCGTGCCAAGGGCAAGCGACGACACAGTTTTGCAGCGTCCCCTTTCCGATAGGCCCGCCATGATGAGGGCAGATCCCGTCCAGAGCGTAGACCTCGCCATCGATGTTGAACAGGGCGACAATGCGATCTTCGAGTACGGTCTCGAGAGCTGAACCAGCCGGGCAATCTTCAAGTGCTGCGGCGCGAATCCAATTGGCCATGACTTCGATTCCACTCCGAACGATGATGACAAGGCGCCTGGCGACTCCTAATGCACGCTTGCGTTTCCTCGCCAGCTACGCCTCGCCGCGCGCTCGCAGCTTGGGATCAGCCGACAACGGCAGCTTGACGGTCTTGCCCTCTTCGGCGGCTTGATAGATCGCGAGAATAATCTCCACGGAGCGTCTTGCCTGCTCGCCATTGACAGCCGGTTCGCTTCCCTCGGCGATCGCCTTCAAGGCGTCCGCGAACAACATTGCGTGGCCATGATGACCGATCGCTGTGGGGTCAGCGGCGCCGCCCCCGGTGTCGGTATTGTCACTCATCTCCCTCAACAACGCCGCATCTTCGTCGGTTTCTTCCGCAAAGCTCCACTGTACGATGCTCTCCTCCTCCAGAGCAGCCGACCCCTGCGACCCGTGGATCTCGATCTTCTTGAGCCAACCCGGGTAGGCAGCCGTCGTCGCTTCGATTACTCCCAGCGCACCGTTTTCGAACTTCAACGCGGCCACGGCGACGTCTTCCACTTCAATCCGTTCGTGAATCAGAGTGCTCGATTGAGCTGAGATTTCTGCGACGGGCCCCATCAACCAGGTCAACAAGTCGACGCTGTGAATCGCTTGGTTCATCAAAGCACCGCCGCCGTCGAGCTTCCAAGTGCCTCGCCAAGCGCCGCTGTCGTAATACTCCTGGGTCCGGAACCACTTCACATAGGCGTCGCCCATCGTGAGTCGGCCAAATCGACCGGAATCGAGTGCGTCCTTCAACAGCAGCGACGACCGATGAAAACGAGACGGGAAAATGACGGCCAGCTTCACGCCCGCGGTCTTGCAAGCGTCGATGATTGCGTCACAACGCTCCAAGGTAATCTCTAGCGGCTTCTCCACGATGACGTGCTTACCGGCCTGCGCCGCCGCGACAGCGGGCTCCATGTGGGCCCCACTGGGCGAGCAAATCGTCACGACATCGACGCTCTCATCCGCCAACATCGCCTCGAGGCTGTCATAGCCGGCGCAGCCATTCTCTTCAGCGAACTGCTGAGCTCGTTCGGGCACCATGTCAAAACAGGCGGCAACCCGAGCCGAGTCGATGTCGCCAATCGCCTTCGCGTGAAAGTTGGCGATCATGCCACAGCCGATAATCCCAAAACCAGTCGTCATCCGCATTCTCCTATGTCTTCCTACCGTGTCTTCAGGCGGCAGGAAATTCTCTCGCAACTCTATCGCAAGCGCAAACGGAACTCAGTGACCTTGCCGACCCGTCATTATACGGGCCATGCAAACCGGCGGAAGCAGTGGCTAGTGGGCCGTCACTGGCGACTCGTCCAAGAAGACGCTCACGACTCGCCGAAGAAGACATTCAGAAGAAGAATTGCCATCGTTTGGGCGTTGAGCAGAAAATGGACGACGATGCAAGGCAGCACTCGGTGAGTTCGCTGGTATAAGTACCCCAGCCCGATGGCCAGGAAGAACAGCGAAATGGGGGCGGTTCCCTGGCCAATGTGCACGCCGGCGAACAATAGCGATGACACAACAATCGCCGCCGCGGAGATCGGCCGGGGCAGGCTCGGGGTCATCGCCCCAGTGTCCCTCGTCTCGCGCGGCGATTCGTAGGGATCGTCTGAGACCGGTCGCTCGCCGTATACGACGCGGCCCGCTCCCCCCAGCTCGCTAGCGTTGTAGTCGAGCGCCTCCTCGGTCGCCTTGAGCGGCCCGTCGCCTGTGTTGCCATCGGACTCCGTGTCGCCCTGGGACTCGGTGTTGCCCTGGGACTCGCATCCTCCGCTCCTCGCGCCCATCAACACGCGCTCTAGCCAGCCTTGGATTACAACGCGGTACATGAATTCTTCGAGCACGGGGGCGGATGCGACCGCGGCAAAGCAGATCGCCGCGATCAACGAGGGGTCTGACTTTGAACGCAAGACTTCGATAAAAGGATGTTCCGCCTCGGCGGGAAACGCCGCGACCAGAATATTCTGAATGACCAGGACGGGTGGGACAATCAACACGAAAGCGGCGCCGCCCAAAGCAATATCGTTGAGCACGTTCTTTCGGCTAAGGCCCAAGTCTGTCCAGCTTGCAAAGCGGCGCAGCCAGCAGAGCATCAGCAACATCGCGCCCCAATGCACGGCTGCGGGAACAGCAATCAAGAGGGCTCCTTGCGAACCGCTCAGTCGTGAGAGACCGATGTTCTCTCCAATGGTGAATCCCCCGAGTAGGCCGGCGACGACAAGTCCGACGACTTGTGAGAGGAACCATCCACAAACGAGCAAGCCGACTTCCAGAATGCCCCAAGGCGCTGCGTCGCGTTGCTCCATCGGTAACATCTGCCCGCGCAAAACGTAATGCCGCGCCACAAATACCCAGCCGAGAATACTCGCCCATGCCAGCAGCAGAAAATAGGAAGCCAGGGCCGTCGGCAAAAACGAACCGGTTTGCTGCCCGAGAAGGAGCGGGCCGGGCAGGTGTTGGGCAAGCAGTTGCTGACTCACGGGCGGTCCTTGAAAAACTTGGCGGCCGCGTTTATGTAGCCAATACCTGAGTAGATCGTCGATCCGACAGCGAACCAGACCACCCCAGTCAAGACCGTCGCGTACCAGGCCGGCAGTTCATATCCGCACAGGGCAATCAAACTCATGACGACAGCGGCGCACTGAAATACCATTTTCCATTTTCCAGCGCGGCTTGCGGAAAAATCGCCCCCACCCTGTTCGATCATGCTACGCAAGACGGTGACCAACATTTCCCGAGCGAAAATGATCACGGCCACGCCGGCGTGGACGCCCGAGTTCGGGTAGTCGGCGCCGAGAAAGATGAAGACTCCGCAGATCAACACCTTGTCGACAAAGGGGTCGAAGACGCGACCCAACTTCGTGACCTGGTCATACTTTCGGGCCCAATACCCGTCGACCCAATCCGTGCCTGCCGCCAGGATAAACACGATCAGCGCGGGCAGGTACATATGAAACGACTGGAGTACGAAGAGCGCGACCGCCAACGCCAATCGGGCTGCCGTAACCGCGTTGGGCACGTTGACTATGACATTGCTGGCTTCGTTTTTTTGTTCGCTCATTTGCTTCGCCCTCGTCGTGGTTCACTCACAGGAACAGCGACAAGATCATAGCCCTGTACTGCTACCGCTTCACATGGTGCGATGTCGCCTTCGGCCAGGGCCGTTTCACCGCCCGTGACAAAAACGAGACTATCGACATCGGGTGCGTCGGCCTGCGAACGGCCGATCCATACATTATGCTCGCCTGGAACTGGGCCATCCAGGATTACGTCGAGTTGTTCGCCGACTCGGTCTTGAGCTAGCTCGAAGGCGATCCCCTGCTGCACTTCCATCAGGCGGTCTCGCCGGGCCTCTTTTACTCGCTCCTCGACCTGCCCGTCCAACGTTGCCGCCGGCGTGTCGGGCTCAAGCGAAAAGGCGAACACGCCAACTCGCTGAAAACGCTGATCCTGAATGAACTCGGCCAGTTCGTCGACGTGATCCTCTGTTTCGCCTGGAAAACCGCTGATGAACGTTGTTCTCAGCGTCAGGTTAGGAATCGCCGAACGCATTCGGTCCAGCATCGTCTCGGTCTCGCTGCGAGTGACGCGTCGAGACATTCGGCGGAGCATGGTGTCATTAATGTGCTGAAGCGGCATGTCAACGTAGGGGATAATCTTGTCAGAATCCGCAATCGCCCGCAGAACTTCGTCGGTGATGTACATCGGGTAAAAGTACATCAGGCGGATCCAATCGAGACCCGGAACCTCGTTGAGCGATTCGAGCAAGCCGGCCAACTGAGTTTCGCCATGGCTGTCTACGCCATAATAGGTCGTGTCTTGGGCGACGATGATCAGCTCGCGCACGCCGTCCTCGGACAACTGAGTCGCCTCGCGCACCACCTCGTCGGCCGGCTTGGAATAGTGTTTTCCCCGCATCTTGGGGATCGCACAGAATGTGCAAAGGCGATCACAGCCCTCCGAAATCTTCAGATAGGCGAAGTGCCCAGGCGTGATCCTGAGCCGATCCGTGTCGGGAAGCGTGTTGATCGGCGCCGGCTGGAACACTGTTCGCTGCTCGTGCAAATCGCCCAGCAGCCGATCCGCAACCTGAGTGATCCGCTCGCGGCCAAAAACGCCGACGAGCGAGTCGACTTCGGGTCGATCCTCTAGTAATTGATCTCTTTGCCGCTCCGCGAGGCAGCCCGATACGATGACTCCTCGCAACCGGCCGTCGCCCCGTTTGAGCTCAAGCATCTCATCGATCGCCGCAAACGACTCGGCTCGAGCTTGTTCGATAAACCCGCATGTATTAACGACCACAAAATCTGCCTGGGTCGGGTCGGAAACCAAGCGGTAACCGTCCAGCTGCAATAGCCCCAACATTCGCTCGCTGTCCACCGTGTTCTTGGGGCAACCAAGACTGATAAACGCGTAGTCGCCCTTGGGCTCCGCGGCAGGCGACTGGGTTCGATAATTGGAACTCAACGTGCTAGACCTTCAAGATTCTCGCGTCAGCGGTGCTCATCGCCGCGAGCTGTATCGTATCCGTTTCCTCTCGAATCGACGAGGCGTGGAGGGGCGGAGAAAGCTTGACCATCTAGCGGACCACGCATGCTCGGCGCGTGCAGCGGTCCTATTTCTTTCGCGCCGGCCGCTTCTTTCGGTATTCCGGCCACTCGATCAATTGGGATTCATAGCGGGCGAATTCCCATTCAGGCCAGATCGGTCCCTCTTCGCGCACTTCGTGATGCATGGCGATCATCTGCTTCTTGAGCTTCTCGAAAGTCGCTGGATGTTTGCTCTTCAGGTCGGTGGACTCGCTGATGTCGGCTCGCAGATTGTAGAGCTCAAACCCAATGAGCTCGGCCTCTTTCATGCTGGACATCTCCTCAAGCGTAATTGAGCCGCTGGGCCGAAACGACGGACCGCTGAGCCGGGCGTTCAGTTTCCAATCGCCGTCGCGAATCGCGACCTTGACCTCGCTAGAAGCCCTTTGGAATTGCCAGTAAAGAGGCTTGCTCCGCTCAATTGCTCGGCCAGACAGCAGTGGTGCGAAGCTGGCGCCGTCCAAGACTCGGTCTGACGGGATAGTCACGCTGGCGAGTTCGCAAAAAGTCGGCAAAACGTCGACGCCGCAAACCGGCTGATCGCTGGTAGTCCCGGGTTCGACAACGCCCGGCCACTGGATGATTCCCGGCACTCGGATTCCGCCATCATAAATGTGGCCTTTCTTTGCCCGCAGAGGACCAGCCGAGCCGTGCGGATGAATCGAGGTAACGGCAGGTCCGTTGTCACTGGTAAATAACACCAGCGTGTCATCTCGCAGTTTGAGCTGATCCAATGCGCCCACGATCCGTCCGAAAGCCGCGTCCAGCTGAGTCACATTGCCGTGGTGGGCTGAGTAGCTGGGATCATCGGAGGGATAGAGGTCGGTGAATTTTCTTGCGGACGCAATCGGTTCGTGGGGCTCGTGAAAACAGACAAACAGAAAGAACGGTTTTGACGCTTGCCGTTTCTCAAGCCATTCGACCGCCTCTTCGGCGACCAGATCGGCCGCATAGCCTTCCATCCGCCCCACGGCTTTTCCGTTGCGAACGAAGTTGAATGGATTGCGATGGTTGGGTAACGCATTGTTCTGCGTGGAGAACCAATGTTGAAACCCGTGGTCCCACGGCTGAGGTTGCGCCGGATCATTGAACATCCCATTGAGATGCCACTTGCCGACATGGGCCGTGTCGTACCCAGCGTTTCGCAGCAGCGTGGCGACGGTGATTTCACGGCGTCGTACATGCATGGGCGAGAGCATTGGGATCCAGTTGTAGACGCCCACTCGTGAGGGCGTGCGCCCTGTCATCAATCCGGTTCGAGAGGGTGAGCAATTTGCCGCCGCCGCATAACAATCAGTCAACCTCAATCCGGCGGCAGCGAATCGATCGATGTTGGGCGTCTTGATTTGCGGATGCCCGTAGCACGCCAGGTCGCCGTAACCCAAGTCATCGGCAAGCACCAATACGATGTTGGGTGGACGGTCCGCATCGTCTGAAAAGGCCTTTCCTGTGCCCACAGACAGTATCGCTGCGACTGCGGCTAGAAGGAGCCTCGCCATTTGAGGTCGTGGATCGCTAGATTGGGAACTGAACTTGGCACTGGCCAGAGTTGTTGGGGAGAGCATCACGTTTCCTTCAAGGCCGAGTTCAAAATGACGTTGCGAAAGCCGACATCAGTATCGATCGCCCAGGTGGACGGGTCAACTTCGAGAGAACGAGTGAAGAAAGCCACGCCCTCGCGGGGATCCGTAGAGGAAATCGGTGGATGGATGTCTGGCGACCGCCTGAAACGCCAGGCGATCTCTTCGCTCGACATAGAAAAAGCTCGACGACCACCAGAGGCCGCCGAGCTTCGTTCGGACCAGGTGAAGACGGCAACGGCTCGCAACGGGCTCGCTTGCCACCCTCTGAATACGGCCTATCGACCGCCCTCATCCACGCGTCTCTCTACTCGCTCAACTTGGGGCTCTCCCGGCCCTCGGCGGTCCTCGCGCTCTCGGCGCTCTTCGCGCTCTCGGCGCTCTTCGCGCTCTCGGATTTCGCGCGGCCTGTGGTCTGGCCGTATCTCGCGAAGATGGTTGCGAACCTCCTGCAATTCTTGATTGAGCCGCTCAACATGCTGGGCCAATTCGTGAACCATCCTGGCAAGCTCGTTCCCAGGTTCGCGATGCTCGGGTCCCGGATGAGCATGTTCGTGGTCGGAATGAGCGTGATGCTCGTGTTCGGGCTCGCCAGGGTGAAAGCCTGGCCGGGGAACGTCGTCGCCCAGCAGTTGGCGAAGGTGATTCGCTTCCTCTTCAAAGCCAGACTTGAGCAGGTGGTCGATCGCTTCAGATAACACCTGCCTTCGCCTTGCGCCACGTTCTGGGTCCGCCCGCCGCTCGTCTCGAGGGCTTCGCCTTCGCAGGTGCATTCCTATTTCACGTATCTCACCGCGGGCTTTGTCCGCCGCCCGTTCCAGCTCTTCTCGATTGCCGGGCGTGTTCTCGCGAGACAGTTGACGCTCAATCGAATTCAGGTGCTCATGCAACTCCGCGTTACGCCGCTCGATTTCTTCCCGACTGGGGTCGCGAGGTCGATCACGACGGTCGCGGTCTCTTTCTCGCCCGCCTCTTTCGCGATCAGCGCCCCTTTCTCGCTCTTGTCGTTCAGCTCTCTCTTGTTCTTCGCCTTCTTCACGCTCAGCGCGTTCTCCACGCTCTTGTCGTTCCGCTCTCTCTTGTTCTTCGCGTTCAGCGCGTTCTTCACGCTCATCATCCAAATGCGCCGGCGAGTTGGCGTTGGCGAAAACTTGCTCGCCTCCGCTGAGTGATGTTAGGGTCATGACCGCCGCTGCCGCGATCGAACGACTCCAGGAGTTCTTTAACAGGCTCATGTTTGACCTTTCTGAAAATTGAATGGCCTGAGGACGTCCCCAGGCTGCACATGTCGTTGCCGCGGCTAGCAATAATACTATCGCGACCGAACACACCCACCGCGGCCGCCGCCGCGATGCACTGTCCAGTGTCCGCGATTGGGAAAGCAATCGCATCACTCGACGACTCAACGTTGAACGAAATCTTCCGGATATTGGAACCGCCGCGATTGGGGCTTCGGCGGATAGATTGCGAGCTAACTCGACCAGGGCGGCTGCCAGGAGGTGGGGGCCGCCGGGCAGCAATGTCGACGACTCGTCCGCTGCGAACTCAGAAGCCTCCCGCATGCGAAACCGCAGCCACCAGACGGCCGGATGCCACCATAGCAAGATGCACAACACGTCACCCGCGGCCTGCCACAGAGGATCTCCGCTCGCCAAATGGGCGAGCTCGTGGGCCAACACG
Source organism: uncultured Pirellulaceae bacterium (assembly GCA_964635375.1). Classification (GTDB taxonomy): domain Bacteria; phylum Planctomycetota; class Planctomycetia; order Pirellulales; family Pirellulaceae; genus CAZMNY01. Next base: position 30,262 of record CAZWOU010000067.1, read on the forward strand.
ACGTCCTGCTGCTGCGAGCTCAACGTGTCGCCAAAGCTAGGAGGGATCGCGATCGCGGGTTGCAGTAAACCGAACGCTACCGGTGTTGCCACACGGTTTGTTTCGATCACTCGCACTCGCTGGCGACCTCGCAGTTCTCGCCAAATCGTGTTGACTCGACCAAGCAACGGCGTGCCTTGCTGAACGACCTGACCAAGCCTTTGCCAGTACAGGTGAGCCGCGATCAATCGAAAAGCCAACACCAGCGAAACGCCAAACCAGACCGAGAGTAGGACTGTGGTCCAGGGGATCGCCGCCGTCTTCGCCGGCTCGCCGCTTCGCTCGTGGACTTGCGCGTTGGCCTGCGCGTGGTCTTGCTCGCCGCCAGCAATGTGGCCGCGCCCCCAACTCGCCTGCCCGAGGTCGTTGACTAAACCGCCGCCTCGCTGATCCAACGCTTCGATTGGCTTGGCGCCCGATTCACCCAAGTGGAGAAGGGGGGCTGGCGGCGTTTCCAAACGGGACTGCTCAAACAGACTATGAAGGCCCCCGTGCCTCACCTCGCTGCCTGTTTGCTCCCCGCTGTCATCCCATAGGCGTGGAGATGCGGCGTCATTCTGGTTTGATGTGTCCTCGATAGCCGACGGCGCTGTTTGGAGGAACTGGCGGTCAAAGCCAGCAGCCGGTGAATCCGCCGGACGCTGGCTCTCGTCGCCGCCCCGACTGTGATTCCAGCTGTTGTGGGCCAAGACCGCGATTACCGTGCTCGCGCCAGATAACTCCATCAGCAGAAACAGGAACGATGTCGCTAATGCAGCTCGCCATATTCCACGAGGTACGCTCGCCGAAAAACTAGCTACTCGGCTCTGCATCGCCCGCAAACAAACGGTCGCCAAGAACGGGATCACCGCCATCCCAACCGCGATGCCGGCAAAAGAAAATAGAAACGATGTCGAGTCGATGGGAGTTGTGTTCATGATGTCAATCGCTGCCAGTGAAGATCGAACTCAATGTGCTTGACGCCCCGCCCTTACAGCTTGACTTGCTGTTCTCGATCGAGGCCGCCTACTGCTGCAGCTTGTGTTTCTGTATCAGAGCCTCCAACGCGTCCAGCTCAGCCGCGTTCACTTCTCGCGACTCCAGCAAGTGGCTGACCGCGCCCGTAATGCTGCCGCCGCACAACCACTCCAC
>CAZWOU010000068.1:0-31321 GCA_964635375.1 uncultured Pirellulaceae bacterium
ACTGACCTTGAAGGCGCCGCCGTAGGGGTCGGCAATGTCTTCCCCAAGAAACAGCAGCTCTCCCTCTGACTGAAGACAGTCTCGCAGGCCTTCTCCCAGCCGTTCATTGATTCGACTGTTGCCCGCGTTCGCGGCGCTTGGGCGCGTTGCCGGGCGGGCTGGCAACAACGCGGCGGAGCTATCGAATAGCGGGCGTGCGGGGTCGGCGAGAGTTGCGGCGTTGAGGTCTAGCTTTGCCAGCGGCGTCTCCTCCAGTCGATCGGCAATCAACTCGACTTCGTGCACCGCCGCTTCCCTCGCCGCGATTGCGACCGGGTCCTTGTTCTCTAAAAGTCCGGCAAAGTAATCTCGCTTCCAGGCCGATTGGATTTGTTCTTTCGGACGGTCGTCGTCGCCCTTGCTGTGGGCCATCAAGCGAAACGTGTCGAGTATCTGAACAGCCGGTCGGCCCTGGCGTACTGACGAGACAACCTCGGCCAAATGGTCGCTCAACGATTCTGGTTCGTCGGCCGACCGACGATCGACATCCAACCCGAACGCGCCGAATCGCTCGGCTACGTCGCCTGCTGTGGTGTCGGCCGTTGCCGTAGATTGGGCAACCGCGTTGTGTTCCAGAATGACGAGCAGAGGGACTTTGGCTATCTTGGCGAAATTGAGCGACTCATAGACAACCCCTTCGCCCAAGGTGCCGTCGCCGATGTGAATCACGGCGATGCCGCCCTCTCGCCTCCGCTTGAGCATCCAAGCGTAGCCCGCTGCGATCGGCATGCTTGCGCCTTGGATTCCCTGCGAGAAGAAACGCTCGTGGCACAGGTGCTGCGATCCTCCGCGGCCTCCGCAGACGCCGCCCTCCTTGCCCATGATCTCCGCCATCAGCGCCTGCATCGAGCCGCCATAGGCCAGGAAGTGGCCATGGCAACGATGATTCGTAAACACAGCGTCGCGGGTCGCATCGACGTGTTCGTAGAGCGCTGCAGCAACCACCTCTTGGCCAATCGTCGTATGGGTTGTGCCAAACAGCTTGCCTGCGGAAAACAAAGCCAGCAGCTTCTGTTCGAAGCAGCGGATTCTTGCAATCCGGCGAATCATTCGCGTCCGCCGCGCTGCGCGCGCGGATTCGGCTGCCTTCAACTCGGCAACGCCCGAGGGGTCGGGTTGCTGGTTTCGCGGGCTCCGTTCAGCCGAGCGTTTGGCAGTCTTGCGTTGTTTCATGATTGCAATTTGAGTTGAGGGTCGGCGAGTCGGATCCACTGATTGAGCCAAGCCAGTGGGTAGATGCTGCGCCCGCGGCGAACTTCGTCTTGCATCCAGTGAATCGTGGGGCGGGCGTCCGCTCGCCGAAAAGCAATGTCGCGAAACGTGAGGTCCCAAGCCAAGCCGCGGCGGTACATGCGGCTGGTCCATCCAAATAGATGCAAGTACCACCAAAGCCACGGCGCGCGTGTGTGGGCCGCAACTTGCCGCAATGTCTCTGGTCCTTTGACCACCGCTTGTCGCTCGGTGTGGAAATGTGGAATTCCCAGCTCATTTCGAAGCGAGTCTTCTGCGACGTGCAATATCGTCATTCGGTCCAACGGGCAGCCAATGCAGAGACACTTGCCATCGATCTCGGCCAACTTGGCGTAGGGCGACTTCTCATCATGGGGGGCGAATGATTCAATATGTTCGTCCAGCAGGTACTCCGAGTTGGGGCCCGCGGCGGCTGCAGACGAAAAGGGAAACTTCGAGCGAGCGACGGATGGTCGGCGTCTGAATAGCTCGGTCAGCAGCCCAACCTGAGACGGACTGCGGCGGACATCGTAGACTTCGCCCCCATCCAGCAGCTTGAGCTTTGGGTGCGAGGGCATCACCAACGTGCCGTCGCGGCCAAGGTGTTCCTGTAATAGGTCGAGGAAGTCGGATGGGGCCCAACCGAGTCGTTCCACAGCGGCGGCGGTCGAGTGCACGATCAAAGTGTCGCCGCGTTGAATGCCAAGCCGATTGAGCAGCCCATGCAGCACGCCCGTAGAGGCTTCCACTGGTTGGGCAACGGGTGCGGAATGCGGACCTGATGGTTCCCCATGCGGTTGGTCGCTTCGCCGCCAACGGTTGCGGGCAACGAATGCGCACCGCATTCCAAATTCCACGGTTGCCGGCACTCTACGCCGCTTGTTGATCATGGCGACGCTCCTTTGCTTTGGCCGGCGCCGCATAGACGACCATGGCGTCGGCGTGCGGTCTCAGGCCGATCGGCTGGCAGACCAATCGACCGCTGGTGTTTTCACCCTCTGGAAAGAAGATTCGGGGATATTGAAACAATCCGCTGCGAACAAGCGGTGATTGTGAAACTCGCTCCCATGCGTCTACCTCCATCGAGGCGATTCTGCTGAATTGATGCTCGGCTGACCCCAGCCAGAGATGGCAGGAGGTCGTGTCGTTGATTTCGCTCGGCTCGACATTCGTCGACAAGACCGTCTCCTCGCCCACCCGGCAACCATAGAAATTTGTGTTCTCAATCCGCCCCACGATATCAGCTTGTCCGCTGCTCTTGTCGATGGCGAGAATGTGGTTCTGTTCGTGAGGCGTATCGGTGGCGGTGATGATCTCGTTTTCTAGAACCTGCAAGTAGTAGAATCGGTTTTGCTGGCCGCCCTGTCGCCGAATCTCAACGTGGGAAAAATCGGGCGTTGCGAAGAGTAGCTGGTTTTCATTCTCAACATCTCCGGTGCAGATCCAGTACCCGTCCAACCAGCGGTCATAGCTTATTCCGTGCACGTGCCGTATCGATCCTGCGGGGAAGGAGTGGACGATCCGCCAAGTCATTCCCGAGTCGACGCTGCCATAGATGTTGACTTCAGCTCGCTTGGCGTTGCAGAAGTACTCGCCAAACACAATTTGATTGTCTTCTCCAACGGCCAGCGAAACAGGGCGACTGCCGCGAGGCGGACGAAAGGAAAGTTGGGCGACCGCTTTGCCAGGGCGGCGAACATAAATACCGCCGCGGAACACAAACACTCCGCTACCATCCGCTAGAACTCGCATCCGGTAGACCGCGCTGCGGACGATCCGTTGCGCCAGTGGCGACCAGCCCAGCAGACGGCTAATAGGTGGGAGTTCCAGCCGGCAAACGTCTCGAAACGTCAGCCCTAAGTCTGGCGTCGTGAGGATGCGATCGAAGCGCGCGCAATACAACTGCCCGTCGTGGAAGAGGAGAGGTCGGGTGTGTGGGACGACGCGAAGCGGTTCGCCAAGTTGTCTTGGGCCGCCGAGCTCCGTTTGGCGATCTCGGCTCGCATCGATTGAACTCGCCTCCGCCATTTGGCCCTCCTTGGCCTCGCGTGTGCCGCCACCGCCTCGACTGAGGCCTGTTTGGAACACGCTGGAATGAGCTTCCGCCACTGTGCGCCGCATTCGGTTACGGGCGAATCCGCCGACGCAAACAGTACGCGCGAGGCGGTCTTCGCCGCATTTGGCTGCAGCAAAATATCAATTCAGAGAATTTAGGTCAAGATTCGTCTGCCTGGCGGATGAGGCGCCGAAAGGCCTTTGCAGAGGTGATATTGACTCTGTGAGGTTGTGTAGGGTAAACCACTCGGTCTACGCGTCACGGAAGGCGCGGATGATGGAATTGGATTCCCGAACACCCGCAGGTTCACGGATGAAGGTCGGCGCTGTTATTCAGGCCCGGATGTCGTCGCAGCGATTGCCGGGGAAAGTGTTGCGCAGCCTGCTTGGCCAGCCTGTCTTGGCGTACGTGATCGAGATCGTGCGCCGGGGCGGCGCGGATCAGCCCGTGGTCGCCACCTCAGATGACGCCTCCGACGACCCGGTCGAAGAATACTGCCGACTCCACGACGTGCCGTGCGAGCGAGGCTCGTTACACGATGTCGCTAGCAGATTCGCCTCTGTTCTCGATAATTCCGATTGGGGCGCCCTGGTTCGCGTCAGTGCCGATAGCCCGCTGCTCGACTACCGACTCGTTCGCTGGGCGGTGGAAGCGATCCGCCGCGATGGTTGCGACGTCGCCACGAATGTGCACCCCCGGACTTACCCCCGCGGGCAGTCCGTTGAGGCCGTGCGCCGCGAGGTCTTTGAAACGGGCTTGGACTGGATGGACCGCGAAGGCGATCGCGAACATGTAATGCCTGCGTTCTACCGAAACGCACGCCGGTTTGGCTTGGTCAACCTGACCTCGCCAACCAGTTTCGGCGACGAGCACCTGGCAATCGACTCGCCAGAGGATTTCTTGCAAGTGGAAGCCACGCTGGCCCGGCTCGAGCAGGCGCCGTGGAACTTCACGCTGGAGCAAATTGTCGCCGCCTTCACACTGACAGCGAACGAAGCAGCGAACGAAGCGCCAGCAAGGGAGGCCGCATGACTTCTCTAGGCGCCGCCGTGATCGGGCTGGGAATCGGTGAACAGCATATATATGGATACGACTGTCCACCCAAGTGCGACGTTGTCGCGCTCTGCGATCTGTCCGCCGACAAGCTGCAATCAGTGGCCCCGCAGTACACGCGAGCCAAGCGAACTACGGATTGGCAGAACATTGTCGATGACCGCAATGTCCATGTGATTTCGATCGCTTCCTTTGATGATGACCACTTTCCGCAGACGGTTGCGGCGCTGGAAGCGAATAAGCATGTCTTTGTGGAGAAACCGCTCTGCCGAACTCACGACGAACTGGTCCAAGTCAAACGCCTGGTCCTTGATCGGGGCATGATGCTCGGTTCCAACCTGGTCTTGCGAGCGGCACCCGTCTATCGATGGTTAAAGAAAGCCATTGCGGATGGCGAGCTGGGAACGGTCTACGCATTTGATGGTGACTATCTCTACGGACGCATTCACAAGATCGTCGCGGGTTGGCGAAACACGATGACCCACTATTCCGTCATGCAAGGCGGCGCGATCCACTTGGCCGACTTGATGCTCTGGTGCACCAATCAAAGGCCCATGGATGTGACGTCACATGGCAACGGCATCTGCACCGAGGGTAGTAATTTTGAGCCGGATGATTTTGTCTCGTCCGTGTTCCGCTTCCCCTCGGGCATGATTGGGAGAATCACGGCCAACTTTGGGTGTGTGCACCGCCATCACCACGTGATGCGAGTGTTCGGAACGAAGGCTACCTTCATTTACGACGATCAGGGGCCGCGGATCATGAGGACTCGCGATCCAGAGACCCCCGCCGAGATGCTCGAGCTCGAGACGCTTCCCAATTCCAAAGCCGTGCTCATCCCAGGCCTACTCGACGACATTCTCAACGGCGCGGATCCCGTTCGCCGCGCCCAAGCCGAATTTGACACGATGAGCATCTGCCTGGCGGCCGACGAATCGCTTGAACGCCAGGCAACTGTGGAGATCCAATACGTATGAACACGACAAGCCAGCAAAACGCGACAGAGCAAAAGCGCACCGTGCCTTTTGGCAGGCCATGGATAACCGACGAAGACCGTCAGGCTGTCGCCGACGTGCTCGACGGATATATCCTCACCCATGGGCCGAAGTGCCAGGAACTCGAGGACGAGTTCGCCAAATTCATGGGGCCCGAAGCCCATTGCGTCAGCGTCTCCTCAGGCATGGCGGCGCTGCACCTTTCCTATCTGCACTTTGGAGTCGGCGCCGGCGATGAAGTGATTGTGCCCGCCATGACCCACACCGCGACGGTGCATGCCGTCGAATGGGTCGGAGCAACTCCGGTCTTCGTCGATGCGGATCCACTGACCGGCAATCTGACGGCCGCCGCCATTGAGGCTGCCGTCAGCGAACGAACCAGGGCGATTTCCGTCGTGCATTTTCAAGGCATCCCGTGTGACATGCCAGCGATTATGGAAGTCGCGAATCGCCACGACCTGAAAGTGATCGAAGACTGTGCATTGGCGGTCGGCGGGCGAATCGACGGCAAGCACGTGGGACTTTTTGGCGACACGGCCTGCTTCTCGTTCTATCCCGTCAAGCACATGACTTGCGGGGAAGGCGGGATGTTCGCCACAAGACACGCCGACGTAGCCGCGTCCGTGAACAAACTGCGAGCCTATGGCGTCGACCGGCGCCACGACCAACGGGCGACGCCCGGGATGTACGACGTGCCGACGCTAGGGCTCAACTACCGCATGAGCGAATTGCAAGCGGCATTGGGCGTCTCTCAGCTGACTCGTATCGAGGAGATTCTACGAATCCGCTCCGAGAACTTCGACTACCTCAAAGCGGGACTCGAGAAGCTCGATTATCTGAGAGTCTTAGACACCCAATGCGACGAGAGAGTTAACGCCCATTACGGCTTGTCGCTAGTGCTTGAAGGCCCCTTCGCTTCTCAGAGAAACCAGTGGATTCGACGGCTCAAGGAGAATGGCGTCGGCACGAGCGTCTACTATCCGCAGCCTGTCGCGCGGATGACCTACTACCAAGACAAGTATGGATACGATGCAAGTCGTTATCCGGTTGCTGAACAAATCAGCGACGAAGCGATTGCTCTTCCCGTCGGCCCGCATCTTTCACAAGATGACCTCGACTACATTCTAGGACACGTTACTGCACTTGGCAGGGAGTTACCGAAGCAATGACCACACTGCAAGGACGAAGCATAGCGCTCATCGGAGGAGCGGGGTTTATCGGACACAACTTGGCCACCGAGTTAGTCAATCGGGGCGCGGATGTGCACGTGATTGACAGCCTACAGGTCAATAATCTGCTGACCTTCGCCGCTGGGCCGCACGATGGCAAACGCGAGCTCAATCTCAAGATACTGCACAGTCGGCTGGAGATTCTCCAACAGGCAGGCGTGACGCTGCATCCGCTTGATGCACGCGATTATCACGCGCTCAGCCGAGTGCTCGACGGCATCTCGCCCAATGTTGTGGTTCAGTTGGCTGCTGTAGCCCACGCGAACCGATCGAACAAAGATCCCTACTCGACCTTTGACCATAGTTTCCGCACGCTCGAAAACGCGCTCGATTGTGCTCGAGGTCGCGCGGAGCACTTTGTCTATTTCTCCTCCAGTATGGCCTATGGCAACTTTGAGACGAAAGTCGTCGACGAAGACCATCCTCTGAATCCGATCGGCATTTATGGCGCGCTCAAACTGAGCGGCGAGAAGATCGTCCAGGCGTATCAACAGGTGTTTGACTTGCCCTATACGATCATTCGCCCGTCGGCGCTGTATGGTCCCCGTTGCGTGAGCCGCCGGGTCTGCCAGATTTTCGTCGAGAATGCGGTCGACGGACGACCTTTGAAAGTGCAAGGCAATGGCAACGAGTTTCTCGACTTTACCTACATCGAGGACCTCGTCCAAGGAATCTGCCTTACGATCGAGAAACCAGAGGCCAGGAACGAAGTCTTCAACTTAACGTACGGCGCTGCTCGCACCATTCAGGATTTGGTCAGCATCGTGCGTCATCAAGAACCATCGACGAAGGTCGAGTATGTCCCTCGTGACAAACTGATGCCGTTTCGCGGAACCTTGTGTGTCGACAAGGCCAAGTCGTTGCTTGGCTACGATCCGCAAAACCCAATCGATGTCGGCGTAGTCAAATATCTCGACTGGTATCACGGCATGGTCGATCGTCCGCGATTACGAGTCGCCGCGTAGATGAGGAGTGACGAGTCGGGAAGGGAGGGTCTCGTGACAATTAATCTGGCGCCAAGCCGTGCAGTTTCTCCGCCGTCGGAGACACCGTCGACGGAGATACTGCGCCCGGATCCTTGGCTATCGGATGTTTGTCAGCAGAAAGTCTGCCGTACTACTCTGTCCCCCGACGATTTGGTCAAACCGGGGACGGCTGAACAGATTGCCTCACAGCTCACAGCAACTCAGGCCTCATTCGCTTTCGCCAAAGTTCAGACAGGGCGCGTCGACGCGGTTGCGATTCTGACAGAGTTAGGATTTCAGATCGTTGACGTCAACCTGACGCTGGCCCTCTGCCCAGAACGCTCGGACAAGGTCGTCTCGGCGAATGGCGTACAGGTTTCGGAGACGTGTCGAGCTAGTTCGGCCGACGCGGAGACGCATCCTCTAGCGACGATCTCCGGCGAGTGTTTTCAGCTCTCGCGGTTTCACTTGGATCCGCGTTTCTGCAACAAGGTCGCGGACCGAATCAAGCATCAATGGATCGTGAACTGCCTGCGAGGCGATCGAGGCGATCGGATTTGGAACGCTCGCGTCGACGGCTGTTACGCCGGCTTCCTTGCGGCGACGACTTTGCCGGAGCGAAACGCGGCGGTCATTGATCTGATTGGGGTGGCTCCCGGGTTTCAAGGGCGAGGAGTCGGTGGGGCGCTCGTTCAGACGTTTCTCAATCACTACTGCGAATCAGTAGAAACCTGTTTGGTCGGGACGCAGGCGGCAAACACGCCCTCGTTGCGGCTCTACCAGAAGTACGGGTTTCTCTGCGACAGCTCAGCCTATGTACTGCATTGGCACGGACAATAATTAGGAATCAGCATGAAAATCGGGCAATTCGACTCAAGCCAAACGCCATTGGTCATTGCGGAAATTGGTAACAACCACGAAGGCGATGTGAAGGTTGCGGAAGAACTGGTTCGCCAAGCCGCCTCGTCCGGCGCCCAGGCCGTCAAGTTTCAGACCTTTCGAACGGAGTTGTTCGTTCACCCCAGGAACGAAGATCGTTTTGCGAGGATGAAGCAATTCGAACTGTCTGAGGATGAGTTTCGTAGGCTTCACGATTTGACGCGGTCTCTCGACCTCGCCTTTGTGTCGACCCCGCTCGACCTGGAGAGCGCTCGGTTCTTGGCGCCGTTAGTCGACGCGTTCAAGGTGGCGTCAGGCGACAACAACTTCTATCCGTTGCTTCAGGAAGTCGCTTTGGCGGACAAGCCGGTGATTATTTCTTCGGGCGTCAGCGATCTGCAACAGATTCAGCAGAGCAAGAAATTTGTCGCGAGCCAATGGAGGCTACGCGGTGTTGAGCAGGAGCTCGCAGTTCTCCATTGCGTGAGCAACTACCCCACGCTCGCTGGCGACGCCAACTTAGCTGCAATCCGTACGCTGGCTGATGAGTTGGAATGTGAAGTCGGCTACTCCGACCACACGTTGGGCGTGCAGGCCTGTGTGCTGGCTGTTGCGCTCGGCGCGCAGATCATCGAGAAGCACTTCACGCTTGACAAGAACTACTCGGATTTCCGCGACCACCAGATGTCGGCTGATCCCGACGAGTTGCGAGTGCTTGTGGAGCAGACGCGATTGGCCTCCGAGATGCTGGGCAATGGCGAAAAGCAAGTCTTGGATGCCGAGTCGGAAATGTTGCCGCTGATTCGTCGATCGATCGTGGCGGCTCGCGATCTGCCGCAGGGAAGACGATTGACGGAGGACGACTTCATGTGGATTCGGCCCGCCGACGGTTTGCAGCCGGGTCAAGAGCAGCAGTTAATCGGCCAGACGCTTGTCGGAGCCGTGCCCTACGGCGACCCAATCCGGCTTTCAGATGTCGCTTAACGAGGCGGCCCTACTCCGCTCAAGGAGGAGCACTCATGTGTGGAATCGCCGGATACTTTGGCGTCGAGAAGATTCCCGCCGCGCGGATTTACGCGTCGTTGGAACTGATGCGCCGACGTGGGCCGGACCGGCGCGACCACCGCGAATTCCAAAACGTCCAAGGACGGACCGCCTGCTTGCTTCACAGTCGGTTGAGTATCATCGATCTAGACCCTCGCAGCAGCCAACCGTTTATTGTTGGCTCCAAGTCAATCGTCTACAACGGCGAGCTCTACAACTATCGCGAAATTCGCTGTGAGGTAGAGCGGACTGGTTACTCCTTTCGAACCGAGTCCGACACGGAAGTGCTGCTCGCGGCCATTGACCGTTTGGGCTGGGATGTGCTCGACCGATGCGAAGGCATGTGGTCGCTGGCCGTTTACGACGAAAGCGATGGCTCGCTCACGCTTTGCCGGGATCGCTTTGGCGAGAAGCCGCTCTACGTCCTAACCGACAGAGAAAACCTATACTTTGGATCCGAGCCGAAGATGGTGGCTTGCCTGCGGGGCCGGTCACTCGACATCAACGAGCAGCACTTGCGCCGCTATATGGTGAACGGCTACAAGTCACTGTACAAAGAGAAGGGGCAGACCTTCTTTCGAGGGCTGAGCGAAATTCCGCCAGCTTACATCGTACGTTTTGACGCTGACGGCCATCGCACGGATCGGCCCTATTGGACACCCAAATGCGACATCGACGCATCCATGTCGTACGAAGATGCCGTTGAGGGCGCGAGAGAACGACTGTTCCGCGCAGTCGAGTTGCGACTGCGAGCCGATGTGCCGATCGCCTTCTGCATGAGCGGCGGCGTCGATTCTAACTCGCTGATTAGCATCGCCAAACGTGTTTTTGACTACGACGTGCACGGGTTTACCATTGTCAACACCGATTCGCGTTACGAAGAGCAGGATGTTGTTCTTGCAGCGGTCAAGGAACTGGGCGTGAAGCACACGCAAATTCCGGTCAAGACGGACCGTTTCCTGCCGCAGCTAAGGAAGCTGATTCAGTACCATGACGCTCCCATCTACACGATCTCCTACTACGCCCATTGGCTGTTGATGCAGGCGGTCTCCGAGCACGGCTATCGGATCTCGGTCAGCGGCACGGCGGCCGACGAATTGTTCACGGGCTACTTCGATCACCACAACCTCTATCTGCACGACGTGCATGGGACTGAGACGCACGCCGCCGCTCTGGCCGATTGGCAGGCCCACACTGCGCCCATCGTTCGCAACCCTCATTTGCAGCGCGCGGATCTGTACCTGAGCGACCCGCGGTTTCGCGATCACATCTATCTAAATGCCGATACGTTTGCGAATTATCTGACTGAGCCTTTCGCGGAGCCGTTCCGAGAGACCGACTACAGCGAACACTTGCTGCGAAGCCGGATGATGAATGAGCTGTTCGAAGAAGCGACTCCCGTGATTCTGCACGAAGACGATCTCAACGCGATGTACTTCTCGATCGAGAATCGGTCGCCGTTCCTGGACCGCGAGCTGTGTGACTTCGCCTATTCGATACCGACCAGGCACTTGATGCGAAACGGTTACGCCAAATCGGTCTTGCGAGACGCGGTTCGCGGCGTGGCGCCGGATGATGTCGTCAACAACCGCCGCAAAGTCGGGTTTAACGCGCCGATCTTCTCCTTCCTGGATATCAAGGACGAATCGGTGATCGAGCAGTTGCTCGATGAAAGCCCGATTTTTGAACACGTCCGCCGCGAGTCTGTTGAGCAGTTGATTAAGAAACCACAACTGGCCAACAGTGAAAGCAAGTTTCTCTTCTATTTTCTCTGCAGCAAGATCTTCCTGGAGGAATTTGGCTGCAGCATGCTGAAACAGGGGAAAGCCGCGTGAAATACTGCACCCGTTGCGTACTGCCTGACACTCGCCCCAATCTCGTTATCGAAGAGGATGGCGTGTGCAACGCTTGTCGGTCCCACGGTACGCGCCCTGAAATCGACTGGCAACATCGCGAACAACTTTGGCGAGGCGTCGTGGAGAATGCCAAATCCCACAGCCGCGGGTACGACTGCATGGTGCCGGTGAGCGGCGGGAAAGACAGCACGTGGCAAGTCGTGAAGTGCCTGGAGTACGGGCTCAACCCACTCGCCGTAACTTGGAAGACGCCAGCGCGAACCGCCATCGGCCAGCGCAATCTCGACAATCTGGTGCGGCTTGGAGTCGACCACATCGATTATCAAGTCAACCCTCGGGTTGAACGTCGTTTCATGTTGAAGGCCTACGAACGATTCGGCTCAACGGCCGTCCCGATGCACTTGGCGCTGTTCAATATTCCACTTTCAATCGCGGCTAAATTTGAGATCCCCTTGATTATTTGGGGTGAGAATTCAGCCTTCGAGTACGGCGGCGAAGAGCAGGAGCGAACGGGCTTTCAGTTGAACGAACAGTGGCTGAAGAAATACGGCGTAACCCACGGGACCACTGCGAACGACTGGCTCGAATGCGGCTTCACGCGTCGCGAACTGACGCCCTACTTCGGGCCCTCGGACAACGAGTTAAGCGATGGCGGCGTGTTGGCGGTGTTCCTCGGCTATTACTTTGCCTGGGACCCGGAGGAGACGGTCCGCGTTGCAGCCGAAAACGGATTTGAGTCGGCCGAGACGGCTCGCACCGGTTGCTATACCTACGCCGACATCGATGACGATTTCATTTCGATTCACCATTACCTCAAATGGCACAAGTTCGGCTTCAATCGGACGTTTGACAACCTCAGCCTGGAAATCCGCAACGGCCGCACGACGCGGGACGTCGCGATCGAGAAGCTGCGATCGCTTGGCCCGCAAACGCCGTCCGCCGATATCGAGAAAGTTTGTCGGTTCATGCGGATTTCCGTTGCCCGTTTCCATCAAATCGCCGAGACGTTTCGCAATCGCGATATTTGGCGAGTCGAGCGCGGTCGCTGGGTGCTGGACGACTTCCTGATTCCCGATTGGGATTTTTGCGAGTCGGCGGGGGAACTCGCGGCGGCGTGAGAACAGGTTCATTCAACTCAATCCAAGGTCTGTTGGCTCGAGGCACAAAATGGAAATCCGCACGAACAACCCGGCTCGCGAGTTTCAGGTCGGTTCGACTCCCAGAATCACGATGTCTGATTGCGGTCGCGTCGAACTGAAGCCAAATGAGCAATTGACGTTTGTGACCGAGACGACGGAGTACGATGTCGCCAGGAAGAGTTGGGGGTACTACGGGACGCCGTCCACCAACGGGCGGCTGCGAAATCACAATCTGCGCACTGCGCTTGTCGCCAACGCAGCGGACAGAATCTACGTGATGCTTGTCGAAGCGGGTCGCGAGGCGGATTTCTACGAGTACTTACGGCACGACGATCAACGCGTCTTGATCTGGTTGGATGCGGACGACGCGGTCCAGCAATTCGCATCTCAGACCTCGACCGAGGGGATCTCATGTCAAGAGTGAACGAGACGGTCACTGGCAAGACGAGCCCTTTTCAGAATGTTAAGCGGCAAGTCCGTCATGGCGAGGACCCGCTCCCGCCCACGCCGTCAGCTCGCACAATGCGTGACGTCATAACGCAATTGCGACAACATAAACCCAACGCCGAGTGGCTGACGTTGGTCTCGGCCGCTGGTGATCGAGTTAGCACGGTTCGGGAACTTACGGACCGCATTGCCGACTACTGCCGTTTGTACGAAGACAATCGGATTGGGCAAGGCGAAACGATCTTGATCGTGCTCCGCGAGTCGGTCGATTTGTTCGCCAGTTTTCTCGCTGGAATTATCTACGGCGCCCTGCCTGCCTACTTCGCGTATCCATCACCGAAGCAGTCAACTGGCGATTTCCTTCGCTCGATGGAAAACCTGATCGAGTACAACGATATTCGTCTGGTAGTGACGTTCGACGAAGTCGCTGAGGTGCTGCAGTCGGACGCAAATTCGATCTTCGCCGAATCGAAACGGAATGCCGAAGGGAACGCTGGTCGATCGGGATTTGTCGGCTGTTTTGTGGCTGACCGTGTCGCCAAGCAGAGCGATGTGTCGTTGCCCATTGCGGCTGAGGAAGCGTTTCTTCAGTTTTCATCCGGCACGACTGGCGCCAAGAAGGGCGTGAAGATCAGCTCTCAAGCTCTGTTTCGCCAGTTGGACGCCTACCGATCGTCGGTCCAATTCAACGAGTGTAGTCGAGTCGTGTCGTGGTTGCCTCACTATCACGACATGGGGCTCATCGCGTGCATGTTGATGCCGATCTGCGAGTCGGTTCCGATCGTAATGATGTCGCCGTTCTCGTGGGTCCGCCGACCGGCGATGCTGCTTGAGGCAATTGCGCGATGCCAAGGCACCCATGTTTGGTTGCCCAACTTCGCACTCGGGCACATGGCGAAGAGCGTGGCGGATGCGCCGAGCGCAACTAGTAATCTCTCCAGTGTTGAGCAAATTATCTGCTGCTCGGAGCCCGTTCTCAGGCAGACGGTCGAACGCTTCGAAACCAAGTTCAGCGAGTTCGGTTTGAAGCCCGGCGTCATGCGAGCCTGTTACGCAATGGCGGAGAACACGTTCGCCATGACCACGACGCGAGGCGAGCCGCTACGGTTTCTCGAAGTTCAGCGCGAGCTGCTCCAGCGCGAGGGCAAGGTTGTTGAGCAAACTGGCGGCAAGTCGCTCGCGTCCGTCGGAAGGCCGCTCGAAAATATCCAACTTAAGATCATAGACTCGCACCTTGAGACTCTGGAGGACAACCGGATCGGTGAAGTTTGTATTCGCAGCGACTGCATGCTCGACTGCTACCACAACAATCCGACGGCCTCGGCCTCCGCGATTAGTGACGGTTGGTTTCGCACAGGCGACTTGGGATTTCTTCGCAACGGCGAGCTGTTTATCACGGGACGCAAGAAGAACATCATCATTGTCGGCGGCGAGAATATCTACCCGCAAGACATTCAGCTTGTGCTGAACGAGCAGCCAAACTTGATTCCCGGGCGAAGCGTCGTGTTTGGCGTTCATGACGATCGAGTTGGCACGCAGAGGATCGTTGTGTTGGCAGAAGCTCAAAAGGGCTATGAAGGCGACGACACGACTGCGATTAAGCAACAAATCTTGGGCCTGCTGAACATCTCCGTCTCCACCATTCAATTGCTGCCTCACCGGACGCTCAAGAAGGGCACGGCGGGGAAGATATCGAATTTCCTCAACAAGCAAGAGTACCTCGACGGCGCATTTGAACAAGTCAGTCAGAGCTCGCAAGACGGCAGCCAGTCCCGCAGCGTCCTGGATGTGGTTCGGTCCGTGTTGCCAGCGGCGGCTTCAGCGGCTATCGAGCGGGAAACGCGGCTCATGTCATCTGGCGTAATCGACTCGTTCGGGTTCGCCGACTTGGTTTTGGCGCTCGAGCAACACACGGGCGCGACGATTCCTCAGAGCTGCTGGGTTTCCGAGAATTTTGAGTCTGTGGCCTGCATTGAAGCGACGCTCGAGCGTTGCAAGAGCGGCATGCCGTTGGAACCGCCGGGGCCTGATGTCGATGTTATTGCCAATCGGCGAGCAAGTCTGGCGAGCTTGCGCGAGGCAGCGCCTGGCGCCGCGTCAAGAGGCGGGTTTTGGGAATGGGCAGTCAACCACTGTCCAATTAGGGGCAGTTGGGCCTACCGGTTTCTGCTGAGACGGGCCGGTGTTCACGTCGGACAAAATGTAGTCTTCCTTGGCGGCATTCACTTGAAGATCCGCGGGCGGGCAAGCAATATCCGCATCGGCGACAATGTTGTGCTTGGCGATCGAGTCGACCTGCGCAATCGCGAAAACGGCCGAATTGAGCTAGCCGATCGAACTTACTTGGATCAAAACGTGCGTTTGGTTGCAGCTCGGGAAGGCTGTGTTGAGATCGCCTTCGGAGCCGAGCTCGGCGCCAACACGGTTGTCAATTCCGGTGGGGAAACTCGCATTGGTCAGTTCACTTTGATCGCGTCCAACGTGAACATCAACTCGTCCAGCCACGGCGTCGACAGTCGCGCCTACATCAAGTCTCAGGCTCACCAACACGGTTCAATTACCGTCGGCGACGATGTTTGGATCGGCTCGGGCGCCTCAATATTACTCAATACCCAAATTGGCGACGGCGCCATTGTTTCGTCGAACTCGGTCGTCAATGGCGTCCTACCGCGGATGGCGATTGCCGCCGGCGTACCCGCTCGCGTTATTAAGTACCGCTCAAGTTCAGCCGCCTAGATTTGGCTCGCGCGATGGCGCGGAACAAGGTGTTCGCCGGAGAACGGCGACAGAGACAGCGACATCAGAGACAGCGACATTAGGGAGAACGACATCGGGAAGAACGACATCCGGTGTGATCGTCGAGACCGCAACTCGGCTACCACCCACGTTGGGAACTGACTCACAGAGGACTTGTCATCAATGGCGACTGCCGCTCTTGGCCGCGCACTACCGAAACTGCTTCCATCGCATATCGACCTCGTCTCGCAGCGACGTCAGATGTGGCTGGTGACGCTCTCCTTCGCCGTCTACGTGCTTGGCGGGCCGTTCGTGTCGTTGATTCACGTGACCTCGATCGAAGCTCGAAGTGCCGGCGGCGGCATGCACATTCGATTGCATGCATTGGCGTTCGGCTTGCCGCTTCTGGCTGCCTTCTTTGGGGGCAACCCATTCCGCGGCTTCAGAATCACATTTGTCGGTTCTCGAATCCTGGACCCGCTTGCCGCAATGATGTTGATCTACTGGGCGGCGGAAGGCGTGCACGGGCTCTCAGTGGGCAACGGCTCCAAATACGTGCTCAGCAACGGGTTTAGTTTCAGCATTCCGATGTTGTGCTACTTCGCGATCAGGAACATTGACTATCCCGGCATGATTGACCAGCTTTCCAGGATGATGCTTCGCATCTGCCTATGGTCGATCGTCCCCAATGTTGTGGTCACTGTGTATGCGGCGGTGTTCATGGGGTTTGTCGGCGCCGGCGGCGTTGTTCACTTGCTCCCCGTAGCCGCTGCCGCAGTGGCAGTCATGAAACGCCAGCATTTTCTCAGCGCCATCATGTTGATTGGCGCACTCGCCACGATTCTCGCCTCCCTCAAGCGCAGTGTTTGGGGCGGCGTTGTGATCTACCCGATCGTCTTTCTGGTCATCATTCAGCAGTCTCGGCACGTCTTCAAGTTCATCGTTGCCGGGATGATGGTCTTTGCCTTGATGTTGGCGTTTAATGACTATCTGCCGGAGCGTCTTAGCGTGGGAGCTTTCGCGTCACGCGTGGAGAGCATCCACAAAGAGACTCAAGGATTCAGTAGCGGCCAAGCTCGCCAAGATGAATTTCTAGGGATTTGGGACGAGACAATTGAACGCGGCACGTGGACGAGTGTGCTCTTTGGGCGGGGAATCGGCGCCTCGTACACTTACTACATGTCGACGACCTATCGGCTTGTGATTTACCAGTACCGCAATTCCCATTTCACTCCGATGGGATGGCTGCTTCGAGGCGGATTCGTGGGGATGTTGCTTAACATGTCGTTCTATGGCTGCGCCTGCGTTGCGGCAACTCTGGCCGTGCGCAACGCTCGTCCGGAGGATCGCCTTGAGGTCGGCGCTTGGGCGGCTTACTTCATCATCGCCGTTCTTCTTTCCGTGACAGCATTCAGCCTGACGCCCAATGCGGCGACTCATATGGCCTTGATGGTCGTTCTCGTTCGTGACGCGTCTCAGCGTCGAGCCTCGGCATTCGGCGAGGAGGCTGCATGAGCGGACGCAGGTTTTGGCTGGCCCTTGGCGGGAACTGGGTCGGCGAGTTGATGATTCGCGGTCCGCAACTCGCGATCGACCTGCTCGTGATGCGCATGTTAAGCGACGCACAACTCGGTGTTTGGGTTGGTTTTCGCGCGGCCATGCAATTGGCCTCCTCCCTGGCCGGCGTCCCACTCTCCGGATTGGATCTTGAGTACTCGTATGCCATGGGCGAAGCAGACCGGCGCCGCGCCCGCGAAGCGGCTGGCGCCGCGCTTATCTCGGTCCTCGCGATGACATTGATAACCGTCGCGTTGCTGACGCCAGGCGTGTTCAATAGTTTCGTTCGCAATGGGATGGTTCGCGGGGCCAGCGAGTCGGACTTCGCGGGCTTCCTCGTCTTTGTGGCCATTCAAGGCGTCTACAACTTCTTTGTCACCCATTTGCGCAATCAGCTGAAGTTTGCGGTCGTCAACGCGACGATTCTGACGAGCAGCGTCGTGGCTGTCGGCTTGGTCGTTCTACTGACGCCGAGTTGGGGAGTTTGGGGCGTGCTTGCCGCCTACGGCGTTGCCTACACAACAAGCTCTATCGTCTGGGTGCGCTGGAGCGACATCGCTTGGCCCGCTTGGCGAGACACGAAGACGATTGTCAAGAAACTGTGTGCCCTCGGCGCCACGTTGGCCGCCGTGACTGTTGCGATCAGCGGGCTTCGACTTGTGTCTCGCTGGTTCATTGGACAGCAACTCGGGGCGGCGGCGGTCGGGCAGTACGGCGTGGCGGCGATGGTCGCAGGCGCGGTGCTGTTGGCCGGCAGCGCCACGTCTCGTGTGATCATGCAATACGCGGCACGTGCGGTTGGCGCCAAGATGAATCGTCGCCGCCAAACGACCCAGTTCGCCTTGCTTCCGGGGATCGCGATTGCTGGCGCTAGCGCGATGGCATGCATTGGCGTTGCCGGATTGGCCGAGTGGATCATTCCCGTTTGGGCGCCGCAACACGCTGCGGCGACCTCCGTGCTGAGACCGGTGCTTTACGCCTCGGCGACGCTGGGAGTCGCTTTGGTTCTGGCCTCGGCTCTGCGGGCCCAGTCTCGACAACGCGAGCTCCTTACTTCATGCGCCCTAGCCAGCGTTCTTCAGCTAGGACTGCTGGCTATCGGAGCAGTTGGAGGCTTTACGCTGCAGGGATTCGCGGTGCTGGAGATCGGCAGTTTCGCGGCTTTCACAGCGATGCTTCTCAGGCTTCTGGATTGCCGTCGGGATCAGCGAATGATGTTCGCCGCTTGTGTCGCATCTGCGGTGATTCTCTGCGCTGGTGCGATCGAAATATCAAGACAATTGATCCCGCCAGCGAATCTGTTGGCGGTGGTTTCCAACGCGGCTTTGGCCAGTCTGTTTTTCTCGCCTTGGTTTGTATTCGGTTACGCGTGCGCTCGGGCGCTGGTTCGCGACGTCGATTCCAGCGCTCAAGAGTCCGGGCTAAGCGAAACGCCCGAGCCTCGCCGTCAAGCGGCTTAACCCGATCGCCAGACGGTCCCCTGCCTTGCCTTGCTGGGGAGCCTTCGCCGCCTGCCCAGTTCGACGATCCTCATCTTGCTAGCATCGGCTCGCTATTGCAGGCGGCCGCACTTTCGAATCAAGCTTGCCCTAGGCTGGGTATTGTCCTATCTTCCCGCACCGCACGACGTTAATCCCCTACACTGACTGTGTCGAACAGTATGAACAACGACCCACGCTCGGCCAGCCGACCTCTACTTGTCGTCGGAACTCGGCCGGAAGGCATCAAGATGGCGCCAGTGATTCGAAACTGCGTCGAACGGCCTGATGTCGACCCGATCGTTTGCTTCACGGGGCAGCATCAACAGATGCTGGCTCAAGTCGCCGAATACTTCGAGATTGAGCCTCACATCGATCTCGAACTAATGCGGCCAAACCAGTCGCTCAGTTCACTCACCGCGCGTTGCTTGCAGCGATTGGATGAGGTGATTGAGAAGCAATCACCCGATTGTGTCGTCGCTCAAGGCGACACCACGACGGTCCTGGCCGCCTCGATGGCGGCGTTTTTTCGGCAGGTTCCCTTTGTTCATGTCGAAGCCGGCTTGCGTACGGGAGACCTCTATTCGCCCTGGCCTGAGGAATTCAACCGGAGGGCGGCGGGCATCACTGCGGCAATCCATTGTGCACCGACTCACGAGGCGGCGGAGAATCTTCGTCGTGAAAACGTCAGCGATTCGGCCATTCTGGTGACCGGCAACACGGTCATCGACGCGCTGCTTTGGACTGTCGAACGAGAGCGCGCAAGTGCCGACGTATGGCGCGAGAAATACGATTTCCTTGGCGAGGCTGAAGTGGTTTTGATCACAGGGCATCGTCGCGAGAATTTCGGACCCAAACTCAACGCGGTTTGCTCAGCTATTGCGGAACTCGCCAGCCGATTCCCGGACACTCAGTGGGTCTATCCGGTGCACCTTAACCCGAATGTGCGTGCACCGGTGCACGACCTGTTGGGGTCCGCCCCAAATATTCATCTCACCGCGCCGGCGGCCTATCCCGAATTCGTTTGGCTGATGGACCGCAGTAGGATCATCATTAGTGACTCGGGCGGTGTTCAAGAGGAAGCCCCGTCGCTGAAGAAGCCGGTATTAGTCACAAGAGATACGACCGAACGCCCCGAAGCCGTGCATGCCGGCGCAGTCCAACTAGTCGGCGCCGACAAGGCGACCATCGTTGAGACAGCGAGTCGTTTGCTGCTTGACGAAACCGAGTACGTCAAATGGCAAATCGAGCGCAATCCGTATGGTGACGGCGTCGCTGCAGGCCGCGTGGTCGAGGCAATTTTAGATTTGAAACAAAGCAAGATTAGGGCTGCTTGAACACTGCCCCTTATTCACTAACCCTAGCCGATCGCCCGATTCACAGGCCCCGCATGGACGCTTCCACTTCCCTTCGACGCGATGACGACACACCACAACTCAGCGTGTGTGTGGTCGGACTTGGATATATCGGACTGCCGACGTCCGCAGTGCTCGCCGACGCCGGCATCCGGGTGTACGGATGCGATGTCCGCGAGGAGGTGGTCGAGACGATCAACCGCGGCGAGATTCACATTTACGAACCTCAGCTCGATCGCCTGGTCCACTCGGTCGTCAGGCGGGAATTGCTGAGTTGTGCGACCACGCCTCACGAAGCGGATGTGTTCATGCTCTGCGTGCCCACTCCTATTCGAGACGACAAGAGCCCCGACGTCTCTTATGTGGAGAAGGCCAGCCAGGCGATTCGCCCCTTCGTTCGCGAGGGCAACTTGGTCATCCTTGAGTCGACGAGCCCCCCAGGAACGACCGACGATGTTGTCGCCCCACACGCCATACCGGACCAGATGCAGATCGGCTCGGACGTTTTTGTCGCCCATTGCCCGGAACGCGTCTTGCCGGGCCGCATCTTGGAGGAGGCGATTCACAACGACCGCGTCGTTGGCGGAATCACGCCTCGCTGCACCGAACAGGCGACGGCCTTCTATCAGAGGTTCGTAAAGGGGCAAGTGCTTGGCACGACCGCGGTCGGCGCCGAACTGTCCAAGTTGGCGGAGAACGCCTTTCGCGATGTGAACATTGCTTTCGCCAACGAGCTGTCAGTCGTTGCCGACCACCTTGGCGCCGACGTTTGGGAGATCATACGGTTGGCCAATCGGCATCCTCGCGTGGACATCCTTCAGCCGGGTCCCGGCGTTGGCGGACACTGCATCAGCGTCGACCCCTGGTTCCTCGTCCATTCGGCGCCGGACCAATCCAAACTGATGAGGACCGCCCGCGAAGTTAACGACGCAAAACCTAATTTCGTGGTTGAGCAAGTGAGACGAGCGGCGGGCGCGCTGAAGCAACCGGTGATCGGCTGCCTGGGGCTAGCCTACAAGCCAGATGTGGACGACTTTCGAGAAAGCCCCAGCCTACAGATCGTCGAAACACTCGCGAGGCAAGACGTCGGCGAGCTGTTGGTTTGCGAGCCGTTCGCTGGGCCTGCTCAGTTTGCCGAGTACCGCATGGCGACATTGGACCGGGTGTTGGAGCGATCCGATATCATCGTACTGCTGACCGATCACTCAGAGTTTCGCGAACTCGACGCGGCTCGTCTTGAGGGCAAGATTGTCATCGACACTCGCGGCGCCTGGCGGGAACACGTCTCGTCAGCCAACCTGCCCACCGTGGCGCGTCGAGCTGCCTAGGAAGACGTCCGTATCAGTGAAGATTCGCATGAGAGCGTTGGGAAGATAGGATGACGAAGTCGCCGGAAGACCACGCGAACGATCGGTCTGGAATTGGCTCGGAAAGTGAGTTTGGAAACGGCCAGGCAGTTCCTCCACTCGGCCATTCAGCTGCTGCCTTGTTGCTGTTCAACGAGGCGATTCCACTGTTGCAGAAGCAGCGTGCAACGGAACTGAGCCTGGAGTCGATTAGCCAGATCTACTGTCTCAAGTGGGAGACGACCGTGGCGGGCGGCTACGCGATGGTCTCGCCTCCGCATGAGTTCCTGCCGCCTGTCAAAAAACTTCTCGGCGTCGATGCGATCGCTTGGCCAGAGGACATGTCGGCGCAGACGCATCGAGAAGTCTGTCGGGATGTTGCTGATCGAGCTTGGCAGATGGTCCACCAGGCGCCAGCCGAAATTGCCAACCATCCTGTGCTGCGAATGAAGATCAATGATAGGGTCTACAACCGCATGGAACCGACAGCGCGGATCGAACGGTTGTTGACCAGCGCGATTGAGGACTGGGGTCTGCGGACGATCATTACGCCGTGGGTCGCGCATGAGTTTGATACGGTTGAGCGGCCGGGCATTATGGGCATGAACTCGCCGGGGCATCGCTTGGCCGCTATGTTGGCGCGACTGAGGCGCCGATTCGGCGTTGCGGTGGAACAACTTTGGCCCGAGCAGTCCAAACGAGAAAGCCGCACGCTTTTTCTGGCGCGCTCGGCCCTTGCCGTGGTCCGCACTTCCGTCCTGGCCAGTCGCGCGATACGGGACGCGGCTATTCCATTTCCGTGCGGGAAACTGAAGCCCAGTTCCGGCTTGCCGAAACTAGGCTTCATCGTCGGAGGAGCGGCGCCGTGGTATCACACCAAGCCGCTGGTGGATGCCTGCCGAGGCAAATTCGAGCCGGTCGTGATCGCCCACGATATCTTTCGGAACCCAACAACCTACAAACTGTTGAAGAAGTCTGGTGCGCCGTTTGTTCCGATTGACGCTCAACTTTCACTCGGCAAGTCACTGCGATCATTGGTTCGAGGCGCTGTTCGGACTCGCCAAATGACAAAGCAACTCGACCAGTGGAGAGACGCTGACGTCTCCCGCGGCGAGTCGGCAGCTGAACTCAAAGCCGACTTCGCTTGTCTGACGGAACTTGAACTCTACGTCGACCAAGTCCGGGCGGCGATTCGGGAATACGATCTCAAAGCCATTGTCTCCTCGAATATCCTCGACAGTCTGCTCGGCGCCGGCGGAGAAGCTTGCCGTGAGGAAGACGTGCCGATGGTTTGCTTGCAAAACACAACGGCGGCGTACATTCATCAACCTCTCTACGCTGATTGCGATTTGTATTTTGCGGAGTCGAACGCGATGGCGGACTTCATGCGCGAGTCGGGCGCCCGTGGGCGAGTTGAGGCCGTTGGGTTGCCTATCTATGATGATCTCATTCACGAAGCGAGGCGGTCTGGCAAAGGCGCGATCCGCAGTTGCTTCCCTGAGTTGGCTGGCAAGCGAATCGTCTCTCTGATCGCGGCTCCGCGGAACCACGATTATCGCCCGCTCATGACACCGCTGCTTGAGATGGTCAAGAAACGCGACGACGTTGGGCTGATTATCCGCTTGCATCCGCGATCGGAGCCCAATCAGTACGAACAACTTGGCCGTGAACTCCAGGCCCAAGGGAAAGGCGGACGAATGCACCACATTTCGCTCGCCAGTTTTCTCGCCGACACCGACTATATGGTTGCTACCGTCAGTTCGACGACCCAGTCAGCTCTCGTCATGGGCGTGCGGCCATTTTGTTGGGTCCCGCCGGAGTGGCGGATGTACGCTGACGAAGCAAACCAATTGCGGCCGGAAATCAATAACCGATGGAACGATCCCGAGTCGGTAGTGGCAGCCCTCGAACAGGCGCTCGATCACCCTGACGATGACAAGACGTGGCGGGAGACGTGGCGGCGATTCGTTGGTCGGCATATGACCGGTGCGGATGGCTCAGCATGTGAGCGGATCCTAAAACGAATTGGGCAGCTGGCGGCCTAACGCAGCAGGTTGGTTCGGAATCAACCACTTACGACCAATCACCCAGCTGTTCAAAGACATAGTCGACGGAGTCGATATCTGTGTCGGGCGAACCGTTGACATCAGAGTAGACGTCCAGGTCATCGAAATCATCGATGGCTACGCGGTCGCCCTGGGCGTCAGTGAGCAACGCGTAGTCGTCGCGGCCGTAGATCGAATCACCTGATCCGAGCGATTGAAAGACTGCCGCGTCAGCGCCTCCACCGCCATGCGCCCGCGTAATGCCAAACCCCTCGGTTCGATGGTTGAATCCGGCGCCGCTGAGTCTTTCGTAGGAAGACGTTCGCAGGAACGAGTCGCTGCCGGCTGAGCCGAAGAGGTTGGCCTGATCGTTTCCGCCGTGAATGGAGGCCGCGGAAACGGAGCCGAATTGATGGGCGATATTGATATAGCCGCTGCCCATCATGTATGCGTAACTCTCCCGACCGTAGAACGCGTCGTCGCCCGCCGAGTCGGTGAGGATGGCGGAATCCGATCCGCCGTTGCTGAACGCTTCCACCCGGTCAAATCCGTTCGCGACGTTCAGAAAGCTTGCCCCCTGAATGAACGCGTACGTCGGCCGTCCGTAGAATTGCTCGTCTCCCGCCGTGTCGAACAGGTAGGCGGTGTCATTACCCGAGGACGCAAAACTGTCGACTCGCTGGAAACCGTTGGCGACATTTAGGAATCCACTTCCCATCATGAACGAGTATTCGCTGCGGCCATAGAATTTGTCGTCGCCAGCCGAGTCCCAGAGCATGGCCGCGTCGTTCCCGCCGCTGACCGCGAAGGCATCTACTTGCGCGAAATTCGTGGCGACATTGAGAAAACCGTCGCCTTGCATGAACGCATAGTCCGCGCGGCCAAAGAAATTGTCGTCGCCCGCCGAGTCGAACAGTCGAGCGGTGTCATGGCCGGACGTAGAAAACGCCTCGACTGAGTCGAACGCGGTCGCCGTGTTTGAGAACCCCACGCCCGAGAGCGTCGCGCTTTGGGCGAAGGCGACGAACGTCTCATCGCCCGCCGTGTCATACAACTTCGCAGTGTCTGTGCCAGTCGAGGAGAAGGCGGCGACCGAGTCGAACCCAGACGCCGTGTTGGAGAAACCCGATCCGATCAAGTAGGAATATGCCTGCCGACCAACAAATGCATCGTCGCCGGCCGAGTCGTAGAGCGAAGCCGAGTCGTTTCCGCCGTTCTGCGAATAGGCGAGCACGGTGTCGAAACCGTTGGCCGTGTTGACCGAGCTGCTTGTGGACATGAATGAGTAGTGTTCGCGGCCCACAAAGACATCGTCGCCCGCCGAGTCATACAGTCTGGCGACATCGTTTCCTGCCGAGGAATAAGCGCTCACGGTGGCGAAGTTCGTTGCGATGTTGAGGAAGTCAGTCCCCGACATGAACGAGTAGTTCGTGCGTCCGTAGAATTGATCGTCACCGCTTGAGTCGTAAAGCCGCGCTATATCGCTCGATTGGCTCGCACTCGCCTCAACTCGGTCGAATCCAATGGCTTGATTGAGAAACCCGCTTCCCGCCATGAACGCGTATCCGCTGCGTCCGTAGAACTGGTCAGCGCCGCTGGAATCGTGGAGGACCGCTGTGTCGTAGCCGCCGTTGTTTGTTGCGTTAACTTGGCTGAAGCCGCGGGCACTATGCTGATAGCCTGAACCGCTGAGGGTAGCGACTGCAGGGCTGGCGTCAAACACGTCGTTTCCAGCCGAGCCGTGCAAGTTCGCCACGCCGCCGTTGGACGTTGCGTCGAGTTGCTCGACGCTTGACGCGCTGACTGAATAGCCACTGCCGGCAAACGTCATTGAACCGACTTGGGCCGTAAGTGAAGCCGATCCCTGGCTATCGGTCACCGTGATCGCGTCGTTGCCCGCGCCGCCGAGGAAGTTAAAGCTGCTTGCCTGGCTGCTCGCGAAACTGTAGGTCACATCGTTGATTGACAGCCAGTTCGTTGAACCGGCAGTGAAGCTGAATGCATCGTCGCCTGCGCTGCCGTTTACGGTTACGCTGGCGCCGTTTTGCGAGAGGAGATTCGTCAAACGGAAGTCAACTTCGCTGTGCTGCCCGCTGACTCGCAATGTAAAGACATCGCCCTGGTTGGCAGTCGCGTCCAAGCGTTCGTTGTCGGTGGCCGAACTGCTTGAGGCGACGACGACGCCGTTGGAATTGAGTAACTCCAGATCGACGTCGCCGCCGGCGTGGGCAAACATGGCCTCGACTGTAAGCAGACCCGCTTGCGACGCTTCGACTTGAAACTGAGTTTGACTGGAAGTCAAGGCGACGTCGTTGTGTTCAAGAGACGTCACCTGCCCCCAGTCCGTGGCGTCACTGGCAAGCTCGGCGGCTACGGAATAATGGCCAATTCCATCGAGCGTTGAGATGGAGAAGGTATAGCTTTGCCCAGAGACGACATCGAAAGTGAACGTGTCGGCGCTGGAGGATTCACCGCCGACGAGCTGCCAAGCCGTGTCGTGGTTGAAGGAGTCAGCTGCTGTGAGCGTCAATTCGCCGCTGGCCGCTGCGGTGAAGGTGAAGTAATCCGCGTCGTCTAAACGACCGATCGATCCGCTGAAGTCGGCCGAAGCGCTCAGCGACCCCAGACTGTGAGCAGCGTTGGCGGTGGATCCAAAATCGTCACTGGGAATCAGCGCGTCAATGGCCGCCTGGAGATCGATGCGGTGGTATGTGGCCGACGTCGCTGAATCGAAAAACTGAGCTGCAGTGTCCCGGAAATGATCGTAGATCACGTCCTGCGTGATGTTCTCCACGCCGGCGAATTCCATGGCTTCCCGCACGAGCACTGAAGCGCCCGCAACGTAGGGCGAGGCCATGCTGGTACCCGAGGCGCCGCCAAAATCGTTGTGATCGCCGTCAGCGCCAAATGTGTGGTCCGGCACGGTGCTGGTGATCGAGCTTCCCGGCGCCGCCAAGACACGGTCGTTGCGCTGGCTGAACGAACTCATCAAACCGTTGTCGTTGACGCTGGCGACTGGAACCACGTAGGGGCTCACGGCAGGGTACGAGAGCCCGGCGGCGTTGTAGTTAGAGAAGGAGTTGCCGGCCGCAACGGCGATGAATATTCCGTCCGCCTCTAATTGTGCGAACTCGTCCTCAAGGTTGGCCCAGTTCGGCACGGAGTCGCTGTTCCATTCGGCTCCCAGTGAGAGGTTGACTGCCGTGATGGGATTGTCGTAGTCGTCGCGATGGTCGTGCACCCACTGCAGCGCTTGCTCAACCCAGTGAAAGTAACCAGCCCCTTGGTCGTCAAAGACTCGTAGAGCAACGATGTCGGCCTCAGGCGCCACCCCGCGATAACTAGCGTGATCGCTGCCGACGATTCCGGCGACGTGTGTGCCGTGAAAACCAGAGGGACCGTCGTCATACGGATCGGCGTCATTCTCGGCGAAGTCGTATCCACCCACGACTCGGTGGTTGGCGCCCAAACCGCCGCCAAGCGAACCGTGTAAGTAATCCACGCCGCTGTCAATCACGGCCACCGTTTGCGACCGGCCCGTGAGACCAAAGTTCTCGTAGACGTAGTTGACGCCGGTGAGGTTATGGGCGCCGTTCAGCAACGATGAGACGTCCCCCGCCTGGGAAATCGTCTCGACAGAGGAACTCAAACGAAAATCGGGCGCGCCCATTTGCGACAGCGGCGGGGCCTCGCTGAGCAAGTGTTCGAGTGATGGGGCGTCTCCGAACTGCTGCACGGGCGCTGGCGTTACTTCGCCAAAGTGCTCCATCGCCGGCGAATCGTCAATCGGCGCCAATGAGGAAATCGGTTGAGCCGAAAGGGCCAACCGCTCTTCAAAACGTTCGAATCTCGCGGAGCGCAGCACGGAACGACGGTGTTCTTTCTTGCGCATGTTAGCCTCATCCGAGATGTCTGCAAACGAACGTTTTCGCGCCGAGCGGCGGTGGTCTGAATGACCGTCGAAGGTACTGGCGAACGAGAAGAACCGTCCGCCATAGAAAACTATAGGTCACGTTTCCCAGAAAGGCCTTGTTTCAAATCAGTAACGATTCAAACAACGCCTTGCACACCTGCGGCTTCGGAAGAAATGACGCGTCAACGCAACGTGTTGCAATGAGTCAACGTCCGCGTCGTGCAGATTCGCGACAGGATTGAAGATAAGACGCGACGGCCAGTCCCTGTTTGGCGGCCCAACGCGACGTAGCCCAAGCTACGATTTCCAAATCTTGTTTCGGCTGTGGGGGACTTCCGCCGTGGCGTTTCGCGTGTCAACGACAAGAGGCGCGTAGCGGACAATCATGTCCCAGTCATAGACTGAGTGGTCGGTGGCGATCAACACGCAATCCTGAGCGGCAAGCCATTCCGCGGTCAGCTCTTCGCTGGCCAATCGCGGCACATCGTAATGCCTCATCGTTGGCAATTCAGGGATGTGCGGGTCGTTGTAGCTGATGATGGCGCCGCGTTCGAGCAACAAAGACATCAGCTTGAATGACGGACTCTCTCGAGGGTCGTCTACATCCTTCTTGTAGGCCACTCCAAGCAAGCCGATACGGCTGCCTCGAATCGGCTTGCCCGCGTCATTCAAGGCCTCGCTGACTCGGTCGATAACGTATTGAGGCATGCTTGAGTTGATTTCGCCGGCAAGCTCAATGAAACGGGTTGGCATCTCGTGCATCCGCGCAACCCAACTCAGGTAGAAGGGATCGATCGGAATGCAGTGCCCGCCCAAACCGGGGCCCGGGTAGAACGCCTGGAAGCCGAACGGTTTCGTCTTTGCTGCTTCAATCACCTCCCAGATGTCGAGACCGATGCGCTGAAATAGCACCTTGAGCTCATTCACCATGGCGATGTTGACGCTGCGGTAGGTGTTTTCCAGGATCTTGCAAGCCTCGGCGACTTCGCATGAGTTGACCGGAACCGTGTTCACAACCGCATGTTCGTAGAGCGAGTTGGCGATCGACAAACTCGGCTCATCTATGCCGCCGACGACTTTCGGAATGCTGGACGCATCGAAACACTTGTTGCCCGGATCCTCGCGTTCCGGACTGTAGGCGAGAAAATAGTCTTTGCCGCAGACCAAGCCGGATTGATCGAGTATCGGCTTCAACACATCCCGAGTTGTGCCCGGATAAGTCGTGCTTTCTAACACAACAATCTGACCGGGTCGAAGCACGCCGGCGATGGTCTTCGCCGTCGATTCAACGTAGCTAAGGTCCGGATCGCGACTGCTGGAAAGCGGCGTTGGCACGCAGATCAGCAACGCGTCGGCCTCCGCAAGTCGAGCGGCGTCCGTCGTGGCCTGGAACTTGCCGTCTCGATGGCACTGCGCAATCCACTCGCTGGAAATGTGTGCGATATAACTTTCGCCAGCATTGAGTTTGGCGATCTTGTCGGGATCAACATCGAACCCCAACGTCTGAAAGCCCACATCGATGAATGCCCGAATCAATGGGAGTCCAACGTAGCCCAAGCCAAGGACGCCGACTTTGGCTGTCTTGTTCTCAATCGCGTTTTGTAGGGAGGTTGTCGCTTCCACGATGCTCATCATATTCGCCAGCTGGTTCGGAAAAGGTAATTGCCGTTCGTAGGCGCCGCTTGTGAAGCAGAAACTTGGTCCAGCTCCCTGTTTCAGCTTCCTGTTCCTGCCCCCAAAGGCGCGGTGTGAAGCTGATGGTTCCCGTCTGCGCTAATCTCAGACTTGGATCAGAATCGCCTCACATGATTGGGTTTGCGCGGCGACTATAGCCCAAACCGACCTGTTTACCTACTCCATTTCTTGTTTGAAAACCTCCCCGCGCCAGATCCCGGCGAAGGCGAGTCCGCGCGGCGAGCCGCCGCCAAAAGCGAGCCAGTCAATAGCGAGCCAGTCAAGAATGCTAGCGTCCTCTAGCAAGCATTGGCCCCCGGGCGAGGCCGTTGCCCGCCGATGAGCATGTGGTCTCAACTCGATTTTCCGACTGGTGGATTCGCCGACGCGGCAAAACTCGCTTGACGCATCCTTTGTCCCCGCTATACTCGCCCAACTTTTTGGGGCTCGCAACGATTTGGAACTAGTCGCGTGCCGCATTGTCCAACACGCTCCGTTTATGAGGCTTTGGCAAGACGCTTATCATGGATGCAATGTCGGCACTCGTGCTTTTCATAGCAGCCGGAATAACGGCTTGGCTGTTGACGTTTGTAGCCCGCGCCGCTGCTCCAAAACTGGGTGTTGTGGATCGACCGGGCGGACGCAAGCAGCACCTGCGGACGACACCGCTGCTTGGCGGCGTCGCGGTCTATCTGGCATTCTTGGCGATTGTTTCAGTAGCCGAGTTGATTACGCGGACTCGCCCTTCAGGGTTCACTTTTTGGTTGGCGGTCTGCGGCGGCGCATTTTGCCTAATCGGTGTGATCGATGACAAATGGAATTTGCGAGCTCGCGACAAATTCTGCTTGCAGGTCGTAGCGGCCACGGTGTTCGCCACCTGGGCTGAGTCGATACAGTCGATCCACCTGCTGGGATGGGACCTTGAGTTGAGTTGGTTGGGAGTTGCGATCACGGTCTTTTGGTTGGTTGCCTGCACCAATATTGTCAACTTGCTCGACGGAATTGACGGTCTCGCCAGCTCTGTCGGCGTGATCATTTCGTTGGCCGTTTGCGTGTTGAGCCTGATTTACGGCAAATACGAGGTGGCGGTCGCTTCAATCGCACTCGCGGGCGCTTTGGTCGGATTTCTTGGCCATAACCGTCCGCCAGCGAAGATATTCCTGGGCGACGCCGGGAGTTTGACAATCGGCTTCATGACGGGTGCGCTGGCGATCGAAGGGTCAACGAAGACCGCGACCGGCTTCATGCTCACCGCGCCGTTGGTCGTGATGAGTATCCCCGCTTTTGACGCTTTCTTGGCCATCGTTCGGCGAAATCTCAATGGTCGAGGCATCGGCGTCGCCGATCGGGGGCACATCCATCATCGTTTCTTGGAGCGAGGATATAGCGGGCCGCAAACGCTGATCGCGATCGGTTGTCTCTGTCTCCTCATGGCGTCGACCGCCGTCGCCTCGACCTACTTCCAAAGCGACCTACTGGGTCTGGCGATCTGTGTGCTGATCATCACTGGGTTGCTAGTAGCCCGAGTTCTGGGCGGGCACGAAACTGAGCTGTTTTTTCGCCATCTGCGACTTGCTGGCGGAGTGATGGCGGACGCGACAGGGCTTTTTCGCTCGCGGATGGTGATTACCCGTCTCGAAATGAGTGATCCTCAACAACGTGAGGAGTTCTGGGGGACCTTTTGCGATAGTGCCCAAGCGGCCGGGGCGAGAGAACTTCGTTTTCGCCTTGAATGTGACGGCGAAGCAACTTGGCAACGCGACTGGACGCTCGATCAGGGCAAACTCGAGGATCAGTCCCAGGAACAGGGCTCCGCAGCCGCTGCGACCCACTGGCAGATCGAATATCAAGCCGCTCGCTCAGCAGGGCGAGCAACGGTTGAGCTTCTGGGAGTCAACACGCCCGAGCAACACTCGAAGGGGATGGACGAACTGTTGGGCCTCGCCTCGGTGCTTTGCCAAACTTGGCCCACCCAGGCGACGTCGCGAGATGAACCCGCCTTTGCCTCGGATTCAGATCACGAAGGAGTCATCGATTTTCCCAGCTGGAGCGAGGAGCAAGCGGACCAGCGCCGAGCCGCTTAGCCGGGCCCTATGTTAAGCAGGCCCTATTGAAGCAGGCCCTGTGCGACCGGCCCTGTGCGATCACCTTTCGACGGCGTCTCAATTTGTGCAGGCGCCTTGGGTTGGGCAAATCCGGGCAATCGCGGCGCGGGAGCTCGATTTTCTCGGCTCGCGATCCGAAAGAATAGAAGTGGGACTTCCTGTTTCGCCTCAAAGGACATC
>CAZWOU010000069.1:0-2553 GCA_964635375.1 uncultured Pirellulaceae bacterium
GAAATGTATCAGTTGCGACCAATGAGTCGGTGAGGAATCGTTGGCCGCCATGGGATGCTCTAGCTACGGCTCGCGACGGCGTTGGCGAGTGTCCAGCGCGGGCCGCGGCGAAACTACTATTCTAACTACCATCTGGCCCGGCGATAAGCACCAGAGTCAATTGGTTTAGTTTGTTTTCGTGGCCCAACGGGTCCCTGCGTAACGCTGTTCCAATAGGTTTTTGGCCTGCACGGCTCGATTTTGCTTATTCGCCTTTTCCCATAGGGTGCGGAGGTGATAGAGAGATTCGGCATGGATGTCGGGGTTCGAAAAGAACAGCAAATCGACGCGAAGGTAGGCCAGCAGAGCATCCATGTCCCGCCCGGCTTTGAGGTGGCAACGGCCCAAGGCGTTGTAGGCTCGGCCCATCAGTTCGCTGTCTTGGGGGTCGTTCTCGGCGACGATCTGGGTAACCATCTTGACGCCTTCGTCGATGGCGCCGGTTTCAGCCAAGCACATGGCTTTGCCCACGGCGGCGAATCGCTTCTGCCGCAGGGCCGCCGCCGAATTGACGGCCTGTCCAGCGACTTTGTCGAATTCCTTGGCCGCCTCGGCGTACTTCTCTTGGGCGATCATGGCTCGGCCAACAAGCACTGAGGCCTTCATCTTGTAGTCGTCCCAAGGAGCTTGCAGGAGCGCCTTGAAGGCGTCCTCGGCCGCAGCGAACGAATTGGAGGCGACGGCCAGCTCTCCGAATAGTTGGCTGGCCTCAAAAAAGTGAAAGTTCTCGGGGAACTTGGTGCGGAAGTCGGCGACGGCGCTGGCAGCGGCTCGCTTGTCTCCTGTTCCGCGGAGCGCCAGTTTCGCTTGGGAGTAAGCTTCGAAGTAGAGGATGTCTTGGGCGATGAAGCCCCGTTTGACCGCATTCCGATCGATCTTCTTCAACGACTCCAAGGCCTTCTCGTATTGTCCTTGCAGAGCCAATTGGCGCGCGGCCGTCAGCTCGCGCGGCTCGCCGCCAAACTCGAGTCGCTTGATTTCATTCACTGGCCGGCGAGCAGACCCGAGCATGACTTCCGAGGGGGTCATTTTGCCGATCGTGCCTGAACTTGGCGAGCCAGTGAGGCTGTAGACCCGGTCCTGCAATTGGGCGTTTGCAGCTGAGTGGAGCAGAGCCGAGGCGAGGATGGCGGTCATGCCGGCCGCCAAACAAGGCTGGCTGATCAGTCTGCGAAAGCTACGTCGTTCCATTTTCAATCTCTCCAGTGAATTGACGGCTCCTCGTTCGGACCCGTCGTATCCTGAGTGGTTTCAATTGGTATCAAATTGCCTGTGAGATCGGCCGAGTTAGTTGGCGGCCGTCTCAGCGGTGGGCTTCTTCTCGTAGGCCTTCAAGCCGATGGGTGTCTTGCCGAGCGATTTTTGAACGTCTTTGGCGAGTTGATCGTAGCGAGGTTTCCAGGTATTCCCGCCCATGTCTGGAAAGAGCGTCACAACGAGGCGAATATCGTTTTCGGCCTTCTCGAAAAGCGCCTTCTGTTCCCCGCGACTGGCAACTTTGGCTGTCTCAAACCGGCATTTGGCGTAGTTGTACCGCGATTCGTGGAACGCATTGCGGAACTTGATGTTGCTACCGGTGAGGCGAGCGGTCTTGCCCCAGCCCCAAATGACATACTTCTTCGTTTTATTGTCGATTTCGCCGCCGCCCCGCATGGCTTGGCGATACAGTTTCGTTTTCGAGTCGCCATCCTGCATTTTGCCCGCCCACTCTTGGAATGTGTAGGCGGCTTCAATCTGCACGCCGAGCATCATGTTCTGTTCGCGTAGGATTTCGGTCAGCATCTTCACAGCGTCTTTGTACTTGCCCAGCGCTCGGTTGGTGGCCGCGATGCGCACCTGAACTTGATTGGCGGCTTTGCCGGTCGCCACTTTGTCGGTGAGGATCTTGTTGTAGACAACCAGGGCCTTCGCGTAATACGCCTTGGATTCTTTCGCTGCCGTGCGGCTGTCGCTGAGCCCCTTTCCGAGGCTGTAAAATGTCTCGGCGACCCAGTTGAGCACGTTAAATTCGATGGCTTCTTTGGCGACTTCGTCCAGGAATGTCTCGAAGCCCTTGGAGAGGGGCACTTTTTCTGCCGTTGGGGCAAGCTGAATCATCCGCTCCAGGTCGCGAGCCAAACTAATGTAGATCGAAACAAGCTTCTTTTTGCCGTCCGGTTTCTTTTCGACTTCGCTCTTGAGCAGGGCCATCACGCCACGTGCTTTCTTGATCGTTTCGGCGCCGTCCGCCGACTTAGGAAGCACCGCAATGTATGCTCGCAACGCGGTCTTGTAGGTCTCTTCCATAAAGCCTTTGCCCTTGGTGGCGGCGTGGCCGGCTTTGCAGAGTACAAAAGCTCCCGTCTTGGGATCTTCCAACAGTTGGACGGCTTTTTCAGCCTCACCCTTGTCGAGGAAAACTTGGGACAAGGAAAGCACTGCGGCCACTGTGGTTGGGGTCGTGGCCGTTTTTGACATTCGACCAACGCCCGCCACGAGCACTGCTTCTGCGCCGACCTTCATCTGTTCGAGTTC
>CAZWOU010000069.1:2563-6985 GCA_964635375.1 uncultured Pirellulaceae bacterium
GCCGGATTCAGAGGATTCGAGCCTCTCGCCAACTCAACGCCATCCGGCACGCCGTCTTGGTCCCATCGCTTCATTTCGGCGGTGCCGATCAAGTAGCGGCCCCACATGGCTTTGCCCGTCGACAGTTCCGCCTCGGCTCGCTTGGGCGACGTGGGCGGTATCATCTTCAAGTACTTCTGGGCTGCCCCGAGGTCGCCGCGACCAACCATGAACGGGATCAGCGTATTCAAGGCGTCGATGCCCTCTGGCTGGTCGGTCCATTTGTTGGCCATATATTCGGCGATGTCAATAATCTGTTGCGTTTCGAACGACTTGTCGGCATCTTGGCTTGCCCGGTGCATTTGCACGTAGGACGCCAAGGTGATCTTGGCGCACTGTCGGGCGCCTGCGTGTTCGGGGTAGCGTCTGGAGACAAAGTCGCCCATGACGGCCGAGTCGAAATACTGCTGCCGCGTGAAGCTCAGGTAGCAGATGAAGTAGCGAACGGAATTGATCTCGTCCAGTTCCGTGTCGTCTTCCACCAAAGTCAAAGCGTGCTTGAACATGCGATAGGCGGTTGCTTTGCCGGTGGCCAGAGTCTTTTCGGCCTCAACCACTTGGGCCTGTAATTCCTTCTTGATTTCCGCGTTCGTCTCGGCGGCGATTCGTTTGGGAACATCGCGAAGAATCAGGCCTGCTGTCTGCAGCGAATCCAGCGCGTCCTTGCCTCGCGCTTTCGCCTCGAGAAACGAATCGGGCAGTTCGCTGTTGTCTTGGGCTATGGCGTCCCCGCCTCGGAGTTCCACGAGAAACTCACGGGCGGCACGCTGGTTGTCGCCAGGCATTCGCGAGACATAGGTGGCTAATTTGCGAGCCTTCGTGATCGAGCGATTGATGTCGGGATCTTTGGGATTCTCTTTCTTAAGGCCTTCCGCTTTCAGCTTGTGGGCCTTGGCGACTTGAAATCGGAGCGTGAGCCATTCCGCGGTGCGTGATTCGGAAGGCCGCGCGGTATCGACCCATTTGTCGCCTCGCTTGGTGGCGACGAGGTACTTGTTTTCGGCCGGCTTGAGCCAAACGTCCAGGGCCAGGAGCAGGGCGTTGGTCTTCAACGGCCGCAGCGCCTCGACCCCATCATCGTTGTCCAGCAGTTCCTCAAAGTCGGCTAGAGCATCTTTGTTCTTACCGATCTTCGCCAGGCAACGGCCGCGATAAAGTTTGGCGTAGAGGCCGGCCAGACGTATTCGGTGCTTCTCGTAGATTACGGTGTATTCGTCCGCGGCTCGCTGCAATGTCTCTTTGTACTTGGCGTCGCCTGCCTTAAATGTGGCGGCTGATTCCTCTAAGACAGCGGCCGAAAGCAACTGGGCCTGAAGGTAATCAGCGCGCAGCTGCGTCCGTTCGTCGATCTTCTTCTTGTCCTTCTTCGGATCGAAGACGCGATTCCCGGTCTTCACCAAGCGGTCTTTTAGCTCAGTTTGGCGACGGGCGAAAATCGAGTAGGCTTGGTCAAACAACTCAGCGGCGAGGGCGCGGTGCTTGTCATCGCCAGTCTTCAGCGCCTGCTCGACCTTCATCTTGGCTCGCCCTGCGACGACGTTGCCCAGTTGGTTCTTAGCGGTGTCCGCGCGGGGGTGATTTCCGCGAGTCTTCACGAACAGCTCGATCGCACTCTGAGCTTGGTTGAGCATCTCGCCGCGGACATCGAAGTCGGCTTCGCGGCCGGCGAATTGAACGATCGTGAGCCCGCGCTCGAGAGGAATCACTTCACGGAACTCGACCGGAGTCAACGTGCTCGTCTCGGCTCGTTTCAGGTACTCCAAGGCGGTGTCGTAATAACCACGCTGCCGCATCGCATGAAGGAATGCGGCGGCCGGTTCCGCGGCAGACCCCGTCGAGGCAAAGAATGCGGACGCTTGGAAGCTGAGGATGCAAAGCAGCACAAAACGAAACGGGCGAACGCTTCTCATGGCCAATCTCCGAAACCCTATTCAAGGATTTCTACAATTTGATTTTTCAAACGCTGGAATTTCGGGACGCTCGACGTCAACCGGGGAGGGTTGTGCTACGGAATTGAATCGAGTTGAACCGGGGCGACCAAACGAATTGAGGAGCTTGATCGCAGCAAGTCGCGCACGTCGCTATTAGTTATCGCTGTACGTTATTAGCCTATAGCGTCGTGGGGCGGTGTTCAAGCATGGTCGCACCAAGCTTTGCCGCGTCTGGTCCATGTTGGCGTCTTCCTGTGACAGCCACTAGTCGCCGCGGCGCTGTCTTATTCGCTCTAACTCTCGCAACGATTGCACGAATCGCCGAAAATCTTGGCGCTGCGCGATCTCACCGCCCAGTTCTTCGGATGTTGCGATCACTGGCCGCAAGGTCCGAGAGCGATTGGCGGCGAAATACGAACGGCTGAGCACCTCGCCCGCTTCGGCCGCGAGGGCAGCGTGCTGAAGCGAGGGCGCGGCATCTTCGAAACTCGCCGCAAAATCGGCTCGCGTAATCGTCCGTCGCAGCCCTCTGGGTTCACCGCTGCGAGGGTCTTTCCACTGGAGAGTTGCCGTGGCGACCTGTGAGGGGCCTTGGGGGGCGAGTCGCAGTTCGTACAGCACCGTGGCCTCTTCTCCGTGTCGCAGGTCGATTCGGTGTTCAATCGGCTGCAGCCCCGCCCAGGCGGACGCTTTGTGTCCGACGAGCCGGTGGAACTGTACGCTGCGAGGGTTGAACCGAATGTGGATTTGGGCATCGACGGCGGCCAGCATGGAACCGCCATACCAATCTTCGAGCAGGGCCCAGGCGGCATGGCCGTCGCGGGCGATCTGCTTCGCCTCGGCGCCCGCCGCTGACAGCCGCTGCACCATGGCGTCGTCGGCGTTGTCGTCTTTGTGGGCAAGTTCGATCCAGTGCCATTGCACGTCTAAATCTCGGGACTGCTCGTGCAGACCGATGATCTGATCCGAGACGTTTCTGGGCCAGTTGGCTCGGCCATCAGATAGCACGACCAATCGCCTTTGGCCTTCAAATCCGCCCTCGACCGCAGCCGATAGCCCCTGCCTCACTCCCGCCGCAAAATCGCATCGCCCCCTGGGTTCCCAGCGATCAATCAAGTCTAGGATTTGGGGCGACTGTTCACGGGTGACCAATTCGGCGGCCAACCGAGCGTCCTCGCGAAAGGAGACGATCGACAGGCGATCGGCGGGTCGGAGCTCACGTAGCAGTCGGGCAATGGTTCGTCTAGCTTCGCCCAACCGATCTCGCCAAGCCATGCCGCTTGAGACATCGACGACGAGAGTCCAGTGGGTTGGGGCCGGTCGGCTCCCCACGTTCTCTGCGGCAACACCGAACTGCAACATCAGGCCGTCGTTGGCTAAGAATGGCGACGGACCCGCATTGCCGATCAGTTTCATGGCTCTTGGGCGCCCCCCCGCTCGCGCAGCGTACTGATAGTGCTGCGCGGCGACAAAGTCCTCGACTCGCAGGTCGTCTTCGTCGGCCAAACGGCCCTGCTTAGCGAGTCGCCGAAGCAGGTCGACCGAGTGGGTGCGAGTCGTCAAAGGCGGTCTCGAATGGGCCAGCGAAGGGTGTGCTGCTGGTGACAGCCAGGGGCTTTCATTCTCGCGCAACAGAAACGCCCGGTCGTAGGCGCCGCGAATCAAAGGCGGCTCGACTCCAAGCGGCGTTTCGATCGACACATCTTCCAAGACCGGCGTCGTCGCCTCGGGGTCGCTTTGTGAGCCATACAGCGCCCATCGGGCAAGGATCATGTCCTGGCTCAAGTCGGCCTCGGAGTCGACAAGCTGGGCCACATCGCTCCACGCCTCGTCGGCAGCGCCGTCTAGCAGCGGGAGTTCGATCTCGGGCGCCGGCTCCTCGACGACGACCAGTTGCGGCTCCTCAAAGATGGGACCAATCTCGATTGGCAGCCCGGGCGGCGGTGAGGTCAACTGCAAGGGCCCCACGTCCACCACCATCAGCATTTCTGGGATTGGCTCGGGTCTGCGGCCGACTTGCACCACCCCGATGACGCCGCCCAACTGAACCACCAGGGCGGTTGCCGCAGCGGAGACGCCACTCACCCAGCCCCACATCCGCCGCCGTCTCT
This sequence comes from uncultured Pirellulaceae bacterium, assembly GCA_964635375.1. Taxonomy (GTDB): domain Bacteria; phylum Planctomycetota; class Planctomycetia; order Pirellulales; family Pirellulaceae; genus CAZMNY01. Next base: position 6,645 of record CAZWOU010000069.1, read on the forward strand.
TCATGCCCGCAAGCGGAATCCGGTGAAGCCGCGTTACCGTGGCTCCGGCCCCAGGCGAGTCGGTTAACTCGGCTTGAATGGCCCATTCGGTCAGCGCCGAGTGAATACGGCCGTTCAAGGCAGGCGGAACATCCAATTGGCCCAACGAACGCGCAATCTCATCGTCCGCAGGCACAGCATGCAGGTTGCCCAGCAAATGCTCGGGCAAACTCACGTCGCGCAGACGGTCGTCGATTTGCGATTCGGAGGGAAACACGTCGTCAATATTCCTCGAAAAAAGTAGCTCTATTCTCACGGCCCTGCTTCGGTGGGCCCTGCTTCGGTGGGCCCTGCTTCGGTGG
>CAZWOU010000069.1:7085-30583 GCA_964635375.1 uncultured Pirellulaceae bacterium
TATTCTCACGGCCCTGCTTCGGTGGGCCCTGCTTCGGTGGGCCCTGCTTCGGTGGCCTGCTTTGTGGGGCTCGTCATTCTCTCCGGACGCCGACCAGTTGTTCTCTGAGTCGCTTGCGGGCACGGGCCACTCTTGAAAGCACAGTGCCCAGGGGGACTTCGAGCAGATCGGCCGTCTCTTGGTGGGTCAGCTCACCGACGACAACTAATAGCAATGATTCTCGTAGCGGATCTGGCAGGCTAGCGAGCGCGGCTTGCATTTCGTCGGTAAAGCCGGCTTCGATCGGATCGTAGCCGGCGATTTCGATTTCCAAAGTTGCCGCGTCGCCAGTCGTTCGTGGTGGGGGTCGTTTTCTCCAGTGATCAACGATTCGTCGACGCAAGATAGCGGCCAACCAGGCGCGGTCTCCCCGCCCCGCTTCGTAGCGGTTGCGGCTCTTCCACGCCGACCGGAACGCCTCCTGGACCAAATCTTCCGCTTCGTGAGGGTCACCCACCATGCGATATGCGATCCGGTACAAGACAGCGCCATGTTGATCAACGAGGCGATGGAATTCGTCTTGCGATAACGCCAAAAGCCGGTCCCTTCGTCAATTTGGCCGAGTCTTCTCTCGCCAACACTGAATTCGGCCTCCCTCAGCCCTCTTATTGCAGGCAAGGGCTGAGATTTGCTATCGGCCGACCGATATGAAGGATTGTAGCGGCTGGGGATGCTTCCCACCTGACCCCGTCCAGTTTAACCTGCAGCCGCAAGCTGTGCGTTACGACGCGGCCAGGGCCTTCGGCTGCAGCCCATCTGGGGCAACGGGCCGCGGGTTATTTGTGAGCCCAGCGAATAAATTTGCTCCCCAAGTGCGTAAACAGAATAGGGCGTCATACCTTCCGCTTGGAATGCCCGCTAATGGCGGTGTTTTGGACCCTGTTTTAGGTAAAATGGCGCTGTACGCGGCCACAGGTTGGTGTGCGAGCTGGGATGACGCGATCATTCGCAGCTGTGCGGCCCATCGCGACTCGGGAATTGAATTTGAAATGGCGCCCATCTCGAAGCAGGACGAAGCTCCCCCAAGGCGCCCGCCCCCCAATTATTTTTCGCGGCGAGTGCAAGTTCGCTTATTGGTGCTCGTTTGCGCCTTCATGTTGGTTGTGTTCTTAATGGAGGAGTCGAGGAAGCCAAAATACTACGCGTGGATGTGGGGTGACGAGGTTGAGCGGGTCGAGCCCGTTGAATCGGTCGACACGCGAATTGGGCCGCCAGCGAATCCAAGTCCAGGTCCGGCGGACGCCATCCGGACCGGTGGACCCGCGTACGATGCGGAAACCTTGGCCGACGCCAGCGACCAGAGAAGCGATCCGCTGGAGAGGGCGGCCGTAGACGCCTGGGGCCGGATGTTGGGCGAGCTCGGCCGCGAGCAGCGTCGAGAATTCAACCGAGTGCTCTGGCTGCGCCGCGAGAAGCGATTGCCGGATACAGAGCAACTTCAAATTCTCTCGCAAGCCATCAGCGTGCTCGGTGAGTCGCTGCAGGAGTACGTGGCGCGCGGCCGTGAGACGTTGTCCGCAAATGGACAATTATCGCCCAACGACCAGTTGCCTGAAGATGAGATTGCGGCTTGGCAAGGCGTGTTGGACCGGCTCGAACAGTCTTGGAAGGTCAAGTGGAAACCGGCTCTCAACGGGCTCTTTGAATACCCCGATCCCAATCCGGATCACGTGGCCGCAATCGTTGAGATTCAATCGCTGGTCGATGAGCTCGATTTGGCTGCGATTCGAGATGGCGCGGTAGCTCGACCGAGCGAATGGAATGCCTGGTTTCGGTTTATTGAACGACTGCGGGCCACGTCGCCGGATGAATTGGAGCAACAGTCGATCGGCGTGGTCAGCTTCTTGCAACTACACAAACAGCCTCGGGACTATCGCGGCAAAGTCGTGACGATTCGAGGCCAAGTTCGTCTCGGATATCGGGTCTCGGCCCCCAACAACATTTATGGCGTCAAACAGTACAGTCTGCTCTGGTTGAAACCGCGGGGCGGACCGAACACGCTGGTCGCCGTCTACTGTTTGGAGACGCCGGGCCTGCCCAAACTGAAACACAAGGATCTTGACCGCGGCGTGACCGAACTGGATCACGAAGTCGAGATTACTGGTTACTTCTTCAAGAAGTGGGCCTATCGCTCGCGAGATGGGATTCGCACCGCGCCCAAAATCCTGGCCAGATCGGCCGTGGTGGAGTCGGCTCCCGGTTGGCAGACTGTCACTCCGCCGAGCAACCAGTTGCTCACGCTCGTCGTTCTTGGCGCCGTTCTCGGAGGCCTTGTGATTGGAATCGCTTTCTTTCAGCTCAACCAATGGCCCTCGCGTATCGGGCGGTTCCTTGCCAAGACTGCTCGACCACTCGACGCTCTTGACCCCTCGCAGGTCAGCCAGGGCGTAAAACATGAACTGAGGCGCCTCGAGTCGATAGCCGAGGAGGGCGATCAGCTCAGCGGATCTCACCCCCATGCGGCGTCTGACCTTGGCGCGAGAGACAACGACGCCAATCGCAGTTAGTGAAGAACCGTACCGCAGCCCGATGTTCGTCGAAAGGAACTCACCGATGCCCCAGGCCTTACTCCTCACCGGTCGTCGTCGCGTTTCGGCCGCAGTGATCTGCCTGGTCTGGTTGTCGACCGCCGCCTTCTCTCTGGCCGATAAGGAGGCCCAGCCCGAGACTGGCGCCAAGTCGCCGGCTGAGTCGGGCGCTGCATCCTCGCGCGGAGGGGAGGCGCCGGCGGAGAAGCCAAACCGCCAATTGGGGCGGTTGCCATGGGCCGAAGGTCGCGAAGAGCTTCGGCCGACGCGCGTCCGACTGCCGAGCCCGCGGAAGATGCTGGACGTTGGCTTCGACATTGGCGCCAGTCAGTTGGCGGCCTTTTACGATGGCCAGTCTGTTCAGACGGACGATGAGGAGACCCTGCTGCGAATCCTGTTTGCGATTCGGCGTTTTCGCCCGGACGACATGGTGCAATGGCGGCGGGAGATGCTTGCGTCGAGCCAGTTTCGTGACGATCCGGATTCGCTTCGCACAGAGGTCTTCGATCTGCACGGGCGCGTTCGAGGTTGCCAACAGCGCGAATTGTTGCCTGAGGTCAAGCGGCTCTTTCAGTGTGAACATTACTACATCGTTCGCATCGCCAGCGACTCTGGAGACATCGCGATGCAAGTATGCTGTCTGGACATTCCCGAGAGCTGGAAGAAGACCGCGTCGCTTGATGAGCGAGTTCAAGCGTCCGGCATGTTCCTTAAAGTGGGTGGCGAGGTCGAGGGTCGAACCGAGTTGATTTTCGCTACGTCACGGATTGCCTGGCTCCCAGACGCCAAAAGCCAAATCGCCAAAGTTTCCGATGGCGAGAGATTCTTGGCGGATCTGGGAGTCGACATCAGCCTATTTGAGCTGACTCGCGAGCGAAATGGTCGCAGCCGCATGGGGTCGGACGACCGCGAGCCGTTTTATCAGGTGTTGGACGCGGCCTCGCGAGCCGACGGAAAGCAGCTCGAACAGATTGCCAAGCCGTTCTCGCTGACCGCCGCGATTCAGAATCCTCAGCCGATGCAAGCCAATCTCTTCACGGTGCGGGGCAAGGCTCGGCGGATCACTCGGGTTCTGATCAGCGAGCGCGAGACCGATATTCGCGAGCGTTTTGGCATGGACCACTACTTCCAGATCGACTTCTTCATCCCGCTGGGCGACCTGACCCTGCAGCTAAGCGACGCAGACAAACAGACAGCGTCGCTGATCTATCAGAATGGGTTTCCCGCCATCGCTTGCGTTCGAACGCTGCCTCCGGAGCTTTTTGAGGCCAATGCGCGTTTGGCCGAGGGCAAATCGGGTGAGGAGTTGCTGAATGAGGAAATCGAGCTGACCGGCGTGTTTTTTCGACTTTGGTCGTACAAGTCGGAATTCGTCGACGCGTTTGACGCCAACCAGCGACAAGTCAGCCCCATGTTCCTCGCCGCCATGCCGACAATGGTCAAACAGCCCTCATCTCACAATTCCTACCTCGGCTTGGGCGTGGGAACCCTATTCCTTGTCGCTCTCGGCGCGATTTGGATTTCCGTCTACCGAGCCGGCAAGAGCGACACTCGATTCGAACGCGAAACGCTTCGGAAACGACGGCAGACGCCCGATGGCCGGTCGCTCGATGATCTGGGAATCGAAGCCGAATCTGAGCCCGATTTTAGCAATTTGGATTAGTCGCCCACTTGACGAAACCGCTTCCCAGCCGAATATTCGGGGTTCGTCGCACAAACCACCTTTTGCAGGAGTCGGGAAATGGGTCGCGCCAAAATTACGATCGTCGGAGCTGGAAACGTTGGAGCCACTACCGCCCACTGGTGTGCTTCAATGGAGCTTGGCGATATTGTGCTCCTCGACATCCCCCGCACGGAGGACATGCCGAAAGGCAAGGCGCTCGATTTGATGCAAGCGTCGCCCATCATGGGCTTTGACAGTTGTATTCAGGGCGCCACCGAGTACGGGCCGTCCGCGGGTAGCGACGTTGTTGTGATCACTGCCGGGATTCCTCGCAAGCCGGGGATGAGTCGTGATGATTTGCTGGCCACCAACGCCCGCATCGTCGCCTCGGTGACTGAGGAAGTCAAAGCGACCAGCCCGGATGCGATTTTGATCCTGGTCAGCAATCCGCTCGACGCCATGGTTCAGATGGCCCTGCAAGTCAGCGGTTTCCCTTCCTCCCGAGTGATTGGCCAAGCCGGTGTTTTGGACACGGCTCGTTACCGAACCTTCCTGGCCATGGAACTCGGCGTCAGCGTTGAGGATGTCTCCGCTCTGTTGATGGGCGGGCACGGCGACACGATGGTGCCGATGCCCAGCTGCACCTCGGTCGGTGGTATCCCAGTGACGAGAATACTCGCCAAAGAAAAACTGGACGAGATTGTGGAGCGAACGCGGAAGGGCGGCGCCGAGATCGTCGGATTGCTGAAGACCGGCAGCGCCTACTACGCACCTGCGGCCGCTACCGCTCAAATGGTGGAAGCGATTGTTCGCGATAAGAAACGAGTCCTCCCCTGCGCTGCTTATTGTGATTCGGAATATGGCGTTGGCGGATACTACGTTGGCGTACCTTGCGTTCTCGGCGCCAATGGGGTCGAGAGGATCATCGAACTCGAGCTAGATCAGCAAGAGCAGGCTGACTTTCAGAACAGCGTCTCTGCAGTGAAGTCGCTTGTCGGCACAATGAACGACCTGATGAAGTCCTAGGGGCTGCAAGGGATTGCGTCTTGTCAAGGTGGGAGAAGGCGATCTGCTAGCACCTCGACAAGAGCGGCTGTCTCTTGGTTGACGTTGACAATTGCCGGAACGTGTTCTAAAAATCTGGTCTCGTTGCGATGGTTCTTGACGGGCGCTGCTCATCGGGTTTCTCCATCGCTACCATGGAAATTTCGCCGCTATCCACTGGCGCGTGTGCACGACCCTGCAGCACTTGCCGGAAAACGACCTCGCCATGAACCGCATTCCTCTGTGGTCTCAATCCTCTACCTCCCCGCCGTCCTCTGCGTCATCGCACATTGAGCAAGCCCGGCTTCAATCGTCATCTCGACGAGGGTTGCATTACACGCTGTTCTCGCCGGTGCACTATGAGCAGAAGTACAACTATCCCTTGGTGATTTGGTTGCACGGCGACGGCGACGACGAACAGCAATTGAATCGCGTGATGCCCTTGATCAGCATGCGCAACTACGTGGCCCTGGCGCCGAGAGCTCCGAGTCGCGGCCCGATGGGTGGATTCACGTGGGGGACAGGGGACCGAGACGTCTCGCAAACCGAAGAGCGCATTCTGCAATCGATCGAAACGGCGAGAGATCGGTTCAACATCGCCGAACAGCGGGTTTTCTTGGCAGGGCTCCAAAGCGGGGGCACGATGGCGTTTCGAATCGCACTGAACAACCCACAACGATTCGCCGGCGTGCTCTCGGTGGCTGGCCCCTTCCCTGAAAGACGAGCCTCGCTGACGCGGCTTGACGAAGCCCGCAAGTTGCCGATGTTTATCGCCCACGGACGCCATTCGGAGATGTATCCGGAATCCCAGGCCTGCGACGAGATGAGGTTGTTTCATGTTGCGGGGCTGAGCGTGACTTTTCGTCAGTATCCGTGCAAAGAAGATGTCGACGTGCAAATGCTCCACGATATGGATATTTGGATGATGGAGCGGATCACCGGCATCGACATGACCGCGCCCAACCAATATCCGCTGCGCCCCGGCGATTCCAATTGAACGAGGACGATCAGCGTCCTGCTCTGGCGTTTTTTTGGCCGCTAAGCCACTCTGGCCGACCCTCTGTTAGTTATCATTTAGGTTATGATTGGTCAGACCTTTCGGGTCGATCGAATCATCTGCGTCGCCTTTCGCTCCGAATAAGTTGTGATCCTCTTGTGGACAAACGGCTGCAGGCCGCTGTTTCTCGAGCGGCGCTTATTGCCGGATCTGTCAACGAACCACTTGGAATTCATCATGCACGGCGCTTTCCTGTTGTTACTCGTTCTCCCTTGGCCTGCGGCCTCCGTTCAGCAAACGCGGGGCGGAAGTCAGCCAGCCGCCGCGTCGGAGACGGGAAGCATTGTCGGTTCGGTCGCCTATCGAGCCGATCCAAAGCGGCGCTGGCGGTACTCTCGCTACTACATCAAGAATCCAAAAACGGGTCGGCTGGCGGAAGCCGTGGTCGGTTTGCGGGGGCGTTCGCTGCGTAAGTCCGCGCCAAGCGTGAAGGCTCGCACCGCCACGATCGACCAAAAGAACTTCCTCTTCACACCGGAGACCGTGGCTATTCGCGCGGGTGATTCCGTTCAATTCACGAACAGCGACGATGCGACTCACAATGTACGCGCCACCCACGCGCTGGCTAACATGAACGCCAGCATGCCCAAGGGCGGTGATTATGTACACCGCTTTGACAAAGCGGGAGGCGCCCGCAGTCCGGTTCGCATCGGCTGTGCCTACCACGGCGCGATGCGCGCGTGGGTGTTCGTTTTTGACCACCCCCACTTCAAGGTCACCGACGCGAGCGGCGACTTTCGATTTACAGAAGTGCCCGCAGGCGAGTATGATCTGGAGGTGCGGCATCCGGCCGGTTCGCTCAGTTGGCGGATGCGAGTTCGAGTGGCGGCGGGAAAGACAACGAAACTGGACGTGGTTGTCTCGCCCGACGACCTTCAAGGATCCATCCGCTAGCGGGCAGCGGCGCCCGATCACAGCCAAAACAACCGCGACGACAATCTAGCCAAGACAATACAGCCAAAACAATCTAGCCAAGACAACAACGGAGCCGGCATGAATCGTTCACAGAATCGACGAGAAGCAATGAAAGCGGCGGCGGCCTCTATTTCCGCCGGTTTGGCCGTGATGACCGCCCCCGGATTCGCATTTCCCAGCCAGGGCGATGACGAGGAGCTGACTCCGTTTCTCAACACGCCGAGGACGCCGCCGAAGCGTTTGGACTGGGAAACGCTGAGTGATTGGCTCACGCCGCAGGATCAGGTTTTCAACGTTCAGCACTACGACTCGCCGACGATCGAGCCCAAAGATTACCGCTTGGAAATAGGCGGGTTAGTTGAACGGCCCAAAACGCTGACGCTCGACCAGATCCGTGGCTTGCCGAAGCGAGATCAACTGATGACGTTGGAGTGCTCGGGAAACGGCGCTGGGGCTGGCTTTATCAATGCGATCTATAACAGCCGTTGGACCGGGTCGCCGCTGGCGGGATTGCTGAAGGAATGCGGCGTAAAGCCTGAGGCGACCGAGATCGTCTTCTTCGGATACGACAAGAAAGTTGAGACCCTGCGAAAAGGGACGCGGAGGGAACTGTCGGTGGAGGTTCCATTCGGTCGCAGCATGTCGATTGAGGACGTCAAGGAGAAGGATCCGCTTCTGGCTTACGAACGCAATGGCGAGACGATGGAGCAACGCAACGGTGCGCCTCTGCGACTCATCGTGCCCGGCTGGTACGGCATTGCCAATGTGAAATGGCTGAGTCGAATCGAACTCCGCGACCGGCGATACATGGGGCGGTACATGGGGCGCGACTATGTGACTGTTCGAGGCGAACGCAACGGCGACAAGGTCGTGTTCGTTGAATCGTCCGTCAGCGCCATGCATCTCAAATCGATGATTGCCCGCGTCACGCGCCGCGAAAGCCGCGATGGCATGGTGCCGCTGAAATGCTACGGCGCCGTCTGGGGCGATGGAACTGAAATCAAGTCCGTCCAGGTCAAACTAGACGATGGCGAGTGGCGCGACGCAAAAATCGACACGGACCACCAGGAGAAGTTTTGCTGGAAGTTCTTCTCGCTCGAACTGGGCGATGTCAAGCCAGGCAAGCATACCATCGTTTCCCGCGGAGTCGACGTCAACGGAAACATTCAGCCATCCGCCGAAGACGACGAAATCGCTCTCAAGAAAACCTACTGGGAAGCCTACCAACAATGGCCTCGTGAAATCGAAGTCGATGCGTAGGTGACAGGCGTAGGGTGACAGGCGTAGGCCGTGAAACGGGTCCCGCGATACTGGCCCCGTGACACTCCCTGCACCGCTTAGAATATCGCGTAAATGAACGGCAGTGCGCCTGTGCTGCTGAGCGTGACAATCAGTCCAATCAGGCCGAGCACGAGCAGAATGGGGACTAGCCACCAAGCCTTGTTCTCGACGATGAACTGAACGAACTCCTGCGCGATCGATAGCTGCTTGCCTTGCCCCGCATCTTCAAAGGCATTTTTCTTCGGGGGACATGAGTCTTTTGACACGAGCCGATTCCTCAAACAACAAATAGATCGGGTTTCAGTTCTTGCCGTCCAGTTCTGGCCGTCCCGCTCTTGGGGAAGCGGCAGCCTTAATGAGCGATCGGCAACCTGACTTGCCGAGCGAACTCGTGGCTGCCGATAAGTCTATTCTATCATACTGCCGGTTTCCTCATCCCTGGCGATAGTAGCTGGCGACATCTTTCGGGGGCTTTTTTTTCTGCCAATACGATGGTGTATTCGGATTCATCGTGCGTTTCAGCCTGTCTCGCTTCTGCAGTCGGAAAATGACGCCAATCGGCAGAAAGACTCCGTAGTAGATCAGACCCATGGCCAACTCGCCTAACACCATTCCAATTGGCGCGGTCACAATCGTCAATGCGACGAAAATCGGCTTGACGCTTTGGGGCATGGCCACGCCCATGACAGCGATCAGCGCGCCTAGCCCGGCAAGCCCGCCCACAACCTGATATCCGCCGCCCCAGAACCAACCTAATAAGGGCAGCACGAACAGGCAAATCACCGCGAATTGACGCAGTTGACGGTTCGGAGGAGTCCAGTTGATTTCGATCAGCTTCATGGAATCTACAACTCAGTCAAGTTGGAATTGGTCGAGGTGTTTCTGACGATCGGCATCGCTCATCTGATCTTCTTGTCGCTCTTTCAACAGAATATGGCGTCCCAGCACAAGTGCGTCCATGTCGGTCATCATGAAACACCGCAGCGCGTCCTCGGGCGTGCACACGATGGGCTCACTGCGGACGTTGAAACTGGTGTTGATCATCACGGGGCAGGAGGTCTTCTCGTGAAATCGGCTGAGCAAGCAGTGGAGCAGGGGATTGCGGGTCTCGTCGATCGTCTGCACACGGGCCGAGTAGTCGACATGGGTCACCGCTGGAATGCTCGAACGCTTATGTTGCAACTTGTCGATTCCAAAGGCCTGTTCGGACTCGGCGCACTGATCGGTCCGAATCGACTCGCGCACCGGAGCGACTAGCAGCATGTAGGGACTTTCCTGGTCGGGTCGCATGTCGAAGTACTCATGGACGTATTGCTGCAACACGATCGGGGCAAAAGGACGAAACGACTCTCTAAACTTGATCTTCTGATTCATCACCGACTGCATGTCCAGGCTGCGAGCGTCGCCGAGAATGCTGCGAGCGCCCAACGCTCGAGGGCCGTACTCCATCCGCCCTTGAAACCAACCAACAACCTTCTCGTCCGCGATCAGGTCGGCGACTTGGTCACAAAGATCGTCGTCGCTTTCGCAAGTAGCGTAGCTGGCTGAGTGCCGAGACAACGTCTGCTCGATCTCGTCGTTCGAGTATTCGGGGCCTAGCAGAGAGCCTTTTTGGCCGTCCGGACGACAAGCCTCTCTCGGCTGTTCCAAGAGTTGATGCCAAATGAACAGGGCCGCTCCCAAGGCGCCGCCCGCGTCGCCCGCGGCGGGCTGAATCCAGAGGTTCTCAAACGGTCCCTCTCGCAGGATGCGGCCGTTTCCAACGCAGTTTAGGGCCACGCCGCCCGCGAGTACGAGGTTCTTCATGCCGGTCGATTCGTGCAAGTGTCGGGCAGCCCTTAGCATGATCTCCTCGGTCACCGCCTGCACCGATGCAGCCAAGTCCATTTCCCGCTGCGTGATCTGCGATTCCGGATCGCGCGGCGGCCCCCCAAAGAGCTGGTGAAACTTGTTCGAGGTCATCGTGAGACCTTGGCAGTAGTTAAAGTAGCTCATGTCCATCTGAAACGAGCCGTCCGCCTTCAAGTCGAGCAACTTATCGAGGATCAGCTCGCGGTACTTGGGCCTGCCGTAGGGCGCGAGCCCCATGATCTTGTACTCGCCGCTATTGACTCGAAATCCGGTGTAGTAGGTGAAGGCCGAGTAGAGCAACCCAAGCGAATGGGGGAAGCGAAGCTCATGGGTTAATTCCAGTTTGTTTTGACGACCAACGCCGAAACATGTCGTTGACCACTCGCCGACGCCATCGAGTGTCAGAATCGCTGCTTCGTCGAACGGCGAGGGAAAAAAGGCGCTTGCCGCGTGCGATTCATGGTGATCCATGAAAACGTATCGTCCGGAGTACTCGCCCCGCAGACCCTTGCTAATCTCGCGAGGCAAGTGCAGCTTCTGCTTGAGCCACAACGGAATGGCGTGTCGGAAGGAGCGAAAACCTGCGGGCGAGAAGGCCAAATAGGTTTCCAACAACCGTTCGAATTTGACCAGTGGCTTGTCGTAGAAGCCGACGTAGTCCAGCTCGTCCGGCTTCAGGCCCCCGATCCGCAAACAATCATCTACGGCTCGCTGAGGAAACCGATGATCGTGTTTTTTTCGTGAAAACCGCTCCTCCTGGGAGGCCGCAATGATCTCGCCATCGATGACAAGGGCCGCAGCCGAGTCGTGGTAGAAGGCCGAAATACCCAAGATGGCTGTCATATCGATCGTTCTCAGTTCCCGCAGAGCGTCTTCCCGAGGCCGAGTGAGAGTGAGCCGGGGAAACCTTCAGTCTACTTGCCATCGAGCCGAAAAAGTATCGGCCAGGGTGGAAAACTCGAACAAGCACGCGGCCGGGGATTCTGTCTCGCCAAGAACGGACCGCCGTCTCGCGCCTGAGAATGCGGGAAGTTGCAACCAGCCTGCCAATCGCGGACAATCGTCTTTCGGCAAACATGAACTCGCAAATGGAGCACCTCCCCAGATGAGCACGCCAAGTAAGACGACCCGTCGCGCTTTCATTAAATCCACAGTGGCTTGCGGGGCAAGCGTATTGGCGGCGCCCGCCGTGGTCCGCGGAGTTAATTTGAACGAGCGTCTGAATGTTGCTGTGATCGGTTGCGGCGGTCGGGGAGCCTCCAATATGTCAAAGATGGAGACTCAGAACATTGTCGCGCTTTGCGACGTCAACTCGAATCATCTCGGTCGAGCGGGAAAGCGGCATCCCGAGGCGTTTTTGACAGAGGATTTTCGCCGCATCTACGATCAGGCGAATCGGTTCGACGCGGTCGTCGTGAGCACCTGCGAGCACACCCACGCCTTCGCCACGATGCCCGCGCTTAAGCTCGGCAAGCACGTCTACTGTGAAAAGCCGCTAACCCATAATGTGTGGGAAGCGAGGAAGATACGTGAGGCGGCTGAGGCGGCCAAGGTGGCCACGCAAATGGGGACGCAGATTCACGCTGGCGACAACTACCGCCGCGTCGTCGAATTGATCAAGAGCAATGCAATCGGTCCGGTTCGGGAAGCCCATGTGTGGGTCTCGCGAGCGTGGGGTCTGCAGAGCGAAGCGCAGGCTAAGGCGGCCCGCGATCGTGTCTATGTCGACAAGCGCCCAGCCCAAGCCGACCCCATTCCGCCTCAATTGAATTGGGACCTGTGGCTCGGGCCCGCGAAACATCGGCCGTTCAGCAATGTCTATTTTCCAGGTCCTAAATGGTATCGTTGGTGGGATTTTGGCAATGGCACCATGTCCGACTTGGGCAGTCACTGGATAGATCTTCCTTTCTGGGCTCTCGACCTTCAGTCTCCGCTCTCCATCGAAGCCAAGGGGCCGCCGGTCCATCCGGAAATCGCCCCCGCTTCAATGCAGGCCTTCTACGAGTATGGACCGCGAGGCGATCAGCCGGCCGTGAAGGTGACTTGGAGCCAGGGCAACTACAAGCCGGATCGCTGGCTGAAGAAGGAAATACCCCAGTGGGGCAGTGGCGTCTTGTTTGTCGGTGACGATGGCATGCTCTTGTCCGACTATCGCAAACATGTCTTGTTGCCCGAGGCGAAGTACGCGAACTTCGAACGACCAGAACCGTTCATTCCCAAGTCGCTGGGCCACCACGCCGAATGGGTGCACGCCTGCAAGACCGGCGCACCCACGACCTGCAACTTCACCTATGCGGGCTGGCTGACCGAAGCGAATCACCTTGGCAACGTCGCTTTTCGCGTCGGCAAGAAACTGAACTGGGACGCCGCCAATCTGAAGGCCACCAACGCCCCAGAAGCAGACCAGTACATTCGCCGCGAATACCGCAAAGGCTGGAGCCTCGAATAGAGAGGCCGCTTGGTTCGAACTCAGCGTTGCGGACGTCGAGGGCGTTCGTAGCGACAGCAATCGGCGGGACACTCGTCATGCGACGGACCGAATTCGCCCAGAGCCGGCCGGGGCAGGGCGGGGTCGATCCGTTCCTCGATCAGTTCTCGAATCATCCGCACGAAGCGGGGGTGGGTTCCGGCGGTCTTGGATCGCACCATTTCGATTCCTCGCCGCCGACAGACCTCCGCGGCTTCCTTGTCTAAATCGAAAAGCACCTCGATGTGGTCGCTGACGAATCCAAGCGGCGAAATGACCACTGCCGTTCCCCCTTGTTCGGCGAATTGGTCCAGGTAATCGCAAATGTCCGGTTCCAGCCATCGCTGATTCGGCGGCCCGCTGCGACTCTGAAATACCAAAGCGTAGTCCGACTGCCCAACTTCCTCGCAGATCAGCTTGGCCGAGCTGTGCAGTTGACGAACGTACTCGCAATTATCCGCCATCCCCTGAGGGATGCTGTGGGCTGTGAATACCAGTCGAGTTTCTGCCCGCAAATCGGCAGGTAACTCAGCGATCGACTCGCGAACTCGTGCGGCCATCGTCTCGATAAAACCGGGGTGGTTGAAGTACATACGAAGCTTGTGAAACGTCGGCGCGTTCTCTCCCGTTATGGCTTGAGCCTCCGCGAGATTCTCATGATACTGACGGCAGGCTGAATAGGAACTGAAGCTCGACGTAAACAGAGCGAGCGCCTGCTTTACGCCGTTGTCCCGCATCTGTCGCACCGTGTCGGCGAGCATCGGTTTCCAGTTGCGATTTCCGAAATAGACAGGAAGCTCGATATCGACCCTGCCAAGTTCCGCTTCAAGACACGTGATCAACTCGCGGTTTTGCCGGTTGATCGGGCTCACGCCACCGAACTGCTCGTAGTGCTTGGCGACTTCGAGCATACGTTCACGCGGTACGTTGCGGCCGCGAAGGACGTTCTCAAGAAATGGAATGACGTCGTCCATCCCTTCCGGTCCGCCGAACGAAACGACCAAGATCGCGTCGAACGGCGTGGGGCCAAGCCCGGTTGTTTCGGTCTCATCCATCGAATTGCTCAACCTCCGCTCTTGCTTGCTTCTAAGGGCACGTCATAGTACTCGAGCGCCCATTCCCGCATGAACCGAACTTGCCTGGGGACAATTCGGTAGACCAGCAAGTTGGGGTTGTCGAGCGAACCGAGGTAACGCTGCATCAGCGGATTCGCCTCCCAAATCTCAACAAGCGTGTCGCGGTCGTCCAAAACCTCGGCCAACCCCGTAATGCGAACTTGATTGTGGCCTTCGTCAAGATAGCAAAGCTCGACGCGCGGGTTCTCGGCGATCTCACGAGTCTTGTTGTATTGTCGCAGGCTGGCGACGTAGACCGTAAACCCGTCCGTGCGCACTGGGGACACAGGCCGCAGTCGCGGTTGATCGCCGTCGCAGCTAGCCAAATAGGGGAAGCGGTCATTTGCCAATACTTCCAACGCCAAGCGACGGACTTGACCAGGCTCGATCGGCTTGGGATCCGGCCCACTCATTGCCCCTCCTCAGCCGACTTGCCCGCCTCGGCGCTTGCCGCGCGAAGTCGCTTTGCATGGACGTCGGCCACAGCCCACATGTAGTTGTTGATCCGAGGGGCCTTTTCGTAATTATCCGCCGCGTCGAGAATCGCGTCCTTGGCGAGCGCCTCATTGCCAACCGCTTCATAATAGAGACCCAGGTAGAGTTGAGCGTAGAAACGTCGATAGGCCAGGGCGTTGGGGTCAGGGTCTCCTGAGACCACGGCCGCCTCCACATCCCAGGGGCTGGCTTCGCCACGGAAGAGATCGTAGATGGCCATCATGGGGATCCGCCGGTCGTCCCGGATCGGCAACATCGCGGCCCTCGCTTTCTCGACGCCCGCCGTTTGCGCCATGCAGAGGAATCGCCAGACGGAATTCTCCACGTCGTTGTCGTGGTACGTTTGATAGAGCTGAAACTGCTCGGCGCCCGCCTCGAATTGTTCGGCGTAGTAACAGGCGATGCCCCGTTCCCATTGCCGTGATGCACGCATCGGTGCGAGCTTCAGGTAGCGGTCGAAGTCCAACACCGACGCCGCGAACTTGCTCAGGCGAAAGCGAATTCGTCCACGATAATAATGGGCTAAGGCGAACTTGGGATCGGACTTGATTGTCATTGTCAACGACCGCTCGGCATCGCCGTACTTGCCCGACTCAATCTGCGAACGGGCTCGCTTCCAGGCCGCCTCGAAGTCCTCGCCCCGAAGCATCGCGGTTGAGCCGCCAACCAGCGTCCCCAACACTCCTAGCAGCCCGATGTTGATCCAGTGGTGCATCGCAAGCTCCTTCGTGTTGTTTCGGCGTTACTTACCAAGAGACGAGCCAAGTGTACGAATCAACAGTGCTGATTGTGTCACATTTCCAATCTTGCGCGTACAGCTAGCAGGCGCCGCTATCAGAGCACGACGTATTGGGTGCACTCGGGCGCGTCGCATTTTGCTGCTCGAATCGTCTCGAACTGAGATTGGGCGCTTGTGGAATTGGCAGAACGCATTTGTCGACCGAAAAATAGCGTGGGTCTAAGTTGTTCTAATTTCCGGGCTTAGGCTGTTGGCCGGGAAAATCGACAAAGTTTACCAAGTTTGGTGCGTGGATTGCGTAACAAGACTTACGTTTGAAGTTGTATCGCCCCGAGACGGAGAGGCCCTTCGGGTTCCCGACCGCCGACTTTCTTTCAAGGAGGAAAATGATGTTGGTCCTAACTCGTAAAGCTGGCGAAGAATTGGTGATCGGCGATAACATCCGCATCACAGTCAACCGCATCAGCGGCAACCGCGTCACCATAGGCATTTCCGCCCCCGATGATGCGCGAATCGTGCGCGGTGAGTTGCAGGGGATCGTCGAGTCATTCGACGAGCCGAAAGGAATCTCAGCCGTTTCCGACACTGGTCCCTACCCGTTTGCTGGAAGCTCGCTCAGAGCGTCTTAGTCGAACTTACGTGCGCATGGCGATTCGTTAACTCGATTGCGCGCTGTTGAGCGCGCCTAGCACACGCACGATTCCGCGCGCTGCTAGCTCGATTGTCTGGGGAGATTGAAGCAGGATGGCGTGGTGCAACAACAGCATGTCCATTGACGCTTTCTTTGCATGCTGAAGGTCGCCGATTCGCCGGCACCGCGATTTTCCTCGCCCTGCAAATCCACGAAAACCGGGATCCAAGGCGATCCCTTCCGCCCGCATCGCCGCCGCCACTTGATCGCGAGGCGCGCGGATACCCTCTAGCCGCAGTCCCAAGCGGAACATCGCGGAACGGTTCGCCCTGTTATCGGCGAGACGCACCGGCGCAAGGGGAGAATCTCTGAGGGAATCGCACAACTGCCGAGCTCGTTCCAGCCGCAGTCGGTTGTTTTCTGCAAGTCGATCGAGCTGGGGCAGGAGAACAGCGGCCTGCAGTTCGCTGAGCGGGTAGGCGTTGTTGCCCTGCTCGCTGGCGATCACGACTCGCTGTCGAATATCGCTTCGGGACGTGACGACCATGCCTCCGCGGCCTGCGGTCAGGAGTTTGCTCCCGCCAAAACTGAGCGCAGCCACATCGCCCCAACTGCCGACGGGTTGGCCATCAACCATCGCTCCAGCGGATTGGCAAGCATCTTCGACGACCGCGATATCGCGTTGGTCCGCCAGTTCTCGGAGACGTTTCATCTCAGCCAGTCCGCCGTGCAAATGCGAGACGATTATCGCGGACGTATTTGGGCCGATCGCTTCGGCAACAGCGTTTACATCGAGGCAACACGTGGTCGGATCGATATCGACAAGAACGACCTCAGCGCCGACTACCTTGACGGCTCGGAAATTGCCAGCGAAGTCGTAGGCGGCCAGAATAACCTCATCGCCCGCGCCGACCCGCAGGCCTCGCAGAGCAAGCTCGACTGCGACTGTGCCGCTTGAACAGGGCAGGGCGAACTCCGCTCCAGTCAGTCCCGCGATGGATTCGGCCAATCGATGGAGGCGCGGGCCTTCATACCGCCCCCAATCTCCACTTGCGTAAACATCCTCGAGGGCGAGGCGAATCGTCTCATCTTGTGGAGGCCAGACCGGCGGACCGTGGATGAACGTTGGTTCGCCGCCATGCAGAGCGATGGGCAGGTTGGCGGAATCCTCGCCCCGTTTTGCTGCCTTCACAACGACCTCTTTTCTCTTTGACTTGGCTTTGCGTGGACCGTCCCGCCTGGTCGATTGGCGTCTCTACTAACTCTCCAATCCTAACTGGCAGGGAAAGAGGGCAAGGCGTCGACTCGGATACTGTTATAATGCGTATCGGCCAGCATGAGACCCATCTTGGCCGAGTGCCGCCTGGCAGCGGCGTTTTCGACAACTTCTCCAGGGCGGCATAGTGGGATCAGATGGCAATTCGTTTTGTGATGATCGGCGGATTCTTGGGTGCGGGCAAAACGACGGCCATTGGCCGCTTGGCGAAGCGTTATGCAGATTCTGGCAAACGGGTCGGTCTGGTGACGAATGATCAGGCCTTTGACTTGGTCGACACCAAATCGCTTCGGGCCCAGGGTTTCGACGTGGAAGAAGTGCCCGGCGCCTGTTTTTGCTGCAAGTTCGATGACTTGACGGAAACGATGGTTCGATTGGGGAAAGAGGCCACACCCGACATTATCATTGCAGAACCAGTCGGAAGTTGTACGGATCTCGCGGCAACAGTCCTTGAACCGCTCAGGCAGATCCACGGCGACCAGTATGACCTGGGCCCCCTGACTGTTCTTCTCAAACCGGAACATGGACGAAAAATCTTGCACGCCAGCGGGGGAGTCGGGTTCTCGCCCAAGGCGGCCTACATCTTTCTTAAACAGATCGAAGAGTCCGACATTGTCGTGATCCACAAGGCCGACAAGTTATCCTCCCAGGACGTGTCACAACTTGTGGCTGAGGTTCACGCGAGGTTCCCGGGCAAGGAAGTCATCGCGGCGAGCGCGCGGACTGGAGAGGGGTTCGGGCAATTCGAGCGGTTGCTGGAAACCGTCGTGCCCAAACGCAGTCGGTTCATGGATGTCGACTATGAAGTCTACGCCCAAGGTGAAGCGGAATTGGGCTGGCTGAATTGTCAGGCCATCCTCTCCGGATCTGGCAGCGAGTTTGCCATTGACCCTTTACTTCTCGGGTTCGTCCAGTCGCTTCGCGACGCCCTACTGGCGAAGCAGTTCGAACCGGCCCATTTGAAGGTGCTGGCGGAAAGCGGGAAGGCGACCGCCATCGCCAACCTCGTCGGCTCTGATGCCGAGGCGGAGTTGTCGCTCAGTTCCGGGGCCATCACGAACGAGGTGCGGTTTGTCGTCAACGCGCGCGTGGCAGCCGACCCGGAAGAACTGGAATCGATTGTGCGAACGACGGTTGAGCAACTCAGCCAAAGGGCAAACCTGCAAGCGAATATCCACGCCATGCAGCGATTTCGTCCCGCGCCGCCCCAACCGACCCATCGCTTTGAGTAGCACCTCTGCGACCGTAGCCCGCTGGTTATGCGAGCCGATCGGCAAGAGGCGAAGACGAGCTTTCGCCTGGAATGTCGAGGACCGCTAGCATGCCCGCTGCAGCATCCGGCGTTTGCAATTGACGCCCCAGAGAAGGGCCGTTAGGCTTCGCCGCCCAATCGATTTCCTCAATTGCTTTGCCTCGGATGGAACGTTCCGTTTACGCCTGCTTCTCGCCTCATTCCGCGGCGGTCTTGATTGCCGTGGTCGCCCTTAGCGGCTGCGCGTCGCGCGAATATCTGGAGATTCGCAAGGCGCCCCACAATCCGTTGGCTGGCCCGCTCGAGCTACTCTCCTCCAGCGGCCCCAAACCGTCTGGCCGGACGGCTGCTCTGCTCAGAAAGTTCTCGCTCAACGCCCAGTACGACAGCGAACCCGCCAAGGCGCTGGCGAGCCTGCAAGCCGAAATTGATCGCGAGCCGACGCCGGAAAAGGTCTACGCATTCGCCGAGCTAGCGTATGTGGTTGGGCATCGCTCCAACCTGATGGGCAAGAAGGAAGAGGCTCTTAACTACTACAGTGCCGCGGTTGCCCACGCTTATCTGTACCTGTTCGACCCGCGATTTGACGGGCAAAGAAACTCCTACGACCCACAATTTCGAGGCGCCTGCGACGTCTACAACGCCGGCCTTGAGG
The DNA here is from genome assembly GCA_964635375.1 of uncultured Pirellulaceae bacterium. Classification (GTDB taxonomy): domain Bacteria; phylum Planctomycetota; class Planctomycetia; order Pirellulales; family Pirellulaceae; genus CAZMNY01. Next base: position 26,094 of record CAZWOU010000069.1, read on the forward strand.
GAACTCTGAGGATTGCCGCCGCTGCGGGACAGCTCAAACCCGGCGCGACCCACGAAGTCGTCTTGGGCGAACGAAAATACACAGTCAACATCACCGTTCGCGGCAAATGGCACGATGACGATTTTGAACACCTCGAATTCGTTTCGGATTATGAAGTTCGAGGTCTGAACAACCGCCACCACAGCTTCGGCCTGGGCGTGCCGCTCATTGCCGTTCGCAAGCAACACGAGCACGAAGAGGCGGCTGAGCAATTCTATCCGCCTGGGCTCAGCTTCCCGGTCACGGCGTTCCTTCGCGTTTCGCACTGGGACGAAGACGGAAGTTTGGCCTGTGAGTTGGAGTTGCACGACCCGCTGGTCTCGAACACGATCAAAGTCGCCAACCAGATTGTGCCCCTGGAGACCGACGTAAGCACGGCCCTGGCGTTCTATCTCGATCAGCGGGAATTGCAGCAGACCGGCTCGCTTGCGACGTTGGGCCTCTTGAACCCGAACAAAACTCAGCAGGTTTCTGGTCTCTATATGCTGGAGCCGTACGATCCGAACCGAATCCCGGTCATCATGGTGCACGGACTGTGGTCGAGTCCCTTGACCTGGATGGAAATGTTCAACGACTTGCGAAGTTTTCCGGAGGTGCGGGAGAACTACCAATTCTGGTTCTACCTCTATCCCACAGGTCAGCCGTTTTGGGTCAGCGCCGCGAGTCTGCGAAAAGACTTGGCCCGTGCGAGGCATGTCTTGGATCCCGAGCTCCGAACGGCGCCACTCGACCAAGTCGTTCTGGTGGGCCACAGCATGGGCGGACTTGTCGCCAGAATGCAGGCCATTGGCAGTGGGGATGATTTTTGGGGGATTGTCAGCGAACGGCCTTTCGGGGACGTCCGCGCTGATCCGGAAGAGCGAGAAGAGCTCGCCAGAATGCTGTTCTTTCAGCCGAACCAGTCGGTCAAACGTTTGATCACGATCGGCACGCCCCACGACGGCAGTCATTTTGCCAACGAGTACACTCGCTGGCTAGCGAGGCATTTGATCACGTTGCCGAATTTGCTCGTGCAAACGAGCCAAAACCTGGTTCACGACAATCCGGACGTTTTCCGCAATCCAGAACTGCTGACGATAACGACCAGCATCGACTCGCTCGCTCCCGACTCGCCGATTCTGCCCGTGCTGAAACAGCGTGAAACTGCACCATGGGTAAAGCACCACAACATCGTCGGACACGCGGCCGACGACGGATTCCTCGGCGCTTTCTCAAGCGGCGAGGGGGACGGCGTCGTAACGTTGGCAAGTGCCCAGTTCGAGCGAGCCGAATCCGAGATCGTCGCCAAGGCAAGCCACTCGGCTGTCCATCAGCATCCCAAAGCGATTCTCGAGGTTCGTCGAGTTCTGATGGAACACTTGAAGCAATACCACTGGGAAATGGCCAATCGAGGGGGGCAAGCGCCACGCGTACAGTTCACAGACCGGACTCGGCCTGCGACGCGTTGACGAGCCGATTCGCGGCGGACATCAAAGGGCGTGGGCGGCTGCGGCCACGAATTCCTTCATGGTCCGCATTCTCTTCGGGTTCTCTTTCGCCGTTTCCGCGTCAGGTTCCGTCTCCGACGACTCACAACTGGCCTCCGCAGCAACGACCGTTTCGTCCCCTGTCATGGGGTCAGTGACGGTGATGAGAAGGTCCTTGGGCGGAAGTTCGCCGCGGACGACCCGTACTTCGCGAGGCGCGTCGATGCCGATTCGCACCGACTTTCCTTTCACGGAAAGGACGGTAATGGTGATCTCTCCACCAACTCGGATTTGCTGTTGAGACTTCCGTGTGAGAACGAGCATGGCACACTCCTTTGCGGCACAAGATAGAAATGCTGAGTTGAACGCAGAGCCATCATATGCAGTGGGCGCGCCAATTCAGCAGCAAATGGGGCCCATCGAAGTAAGTCACTTTGTGGTCTGTGTTTACGTCTGGTTGCCCAGATTCACAGCGCTAGACACTTAGTGAACAAATTTACAACTGTCTGAAGAAATGCCAAAAATGACTGGGCCCGCCCGGCCAGAATGCCGATGATCGCCTCGTTTTTTGTTTTGCCGCGGAGAGGCCTTGGTTGGCCCTCTGACGGCGCACTCCATGCGAGCGACGTCTCATCAACGTCTCCTCAGCTCACAAGGCCTGCGAGTGCAAGATCAAGCCGCTTTTGGTCTCACTTTTGGATCTCCTTGATCGCCTTGAGCAGGGAGTCGTCGACGATGCCCTGTGCGCCGCGGCCTTCTTCCATACGCGCATCGACATCATCCTGTACTGTTTCGTCATCGATCTCCCAATATCTCTTCATGGCCGTTCGAGGGACTTCTTTGAGTGTACGAACCAGTCGAAAGCCGACGCCGCGGGCTCGCTCGCTTGTGTACCACCAAGGGCTCAAGGGAATGTTAGGGTCTTCTTCCTTCCACTCTTCGTCCTCGGTGCCGAGACGAACAGCGCTGCGGCAATACTCGGCCTCTTCGTTCCATGAACCTCCCTTGACGACTCGCGGATATGCCATGGTCGGCCATCTGACGGCTTGGGCTGATGTCAGGTTCGACTTGCCAGCCAGCCAGCTGAATCCCTTCGAGTCGTACTCATCAAGGACCAGTTCCGACGCGTTGCCATGCATATCATAAAGCCCCCACGGGTTGGGTTTCTTCAGCCCAACCAACCGGGTCGTTTCCTCCGCGTTGTCCGCAAACCACTCGTAGTCCCCGAGCTTGCTGGGGTCATCGCCAAAATAGAATGCGGTCGTCGTTCCTGCTCGACAGGCATATTCCCATTCAGCTTCGCTTGGCAATCGATATTGATCGCCGCAAATGGCGGTAAGCCACTTGGTGTATTGTTTGGCGGTGTACTGGGTCATCGTGACAGCCGGCTGGCGGTCTTCTTCGCCATTTTCGAAGGTGTAGGAAGGATCGTAGAGTTCGGTGGGGGCCGTGATCGCGTCGACTCTGTTGGCGTCGGTCACTTGGCGAATTCGTTTTGATTCGAACGCCTTAAAGTGTTCATAGAGCGCCATGAACTGTTTGAATTCGATCCAAGTCACTTCGTACTTGCCCATCCAAAAGGGCTCGATCTTGACGCGCACTTGCGGTCCTTCATCAGCCCTCCGGCCCTTTTCATTCTTCGGGCTGCCCAAGAGGAACTCGCCGCCTGGAATCGGCACCATTTCAACATAGCCCTCGCCTCCGGGCATGCGCATTTTGTAGGGCACCATGAAGCCTTGTTCGGTCTTCACGAAACGCCCTTTCGCCGGTTGTTTGGCGACCAGCCCTCGCCTGGGAGGCGCTTCAGCCAGACAGGCTGGCGCGGCGAACAGAAAGCTCAGGATGGAAGCTACTGCAGCTCGAATCAATGTGTTGTTCATGTGTTCTTCGTTCGTGTCGTGGTTGCGCCAGCGCGATTCGGATCACCCGCCAATATCACTGGCTTACTGTATCACTGGCTTACTGTACAAAAAAGGAGTGGATTCGGCGTCGTGAGTCGAGCCTAATGTCCAGTCTGGTCCTGTTTGGTGATTCGGTCGCGCAATTCCGCGGCCAATTCATACTGCTCTGTCGCCACTGCTTCTGCAAGGCGTTCTTGCAGGGTCTGCCCCACATCAAACTGATCCCGCAGCGATTCGCGGAACTCGGTGAGCCGGACGACGAGTTCGTTCTCTTCGTAATATTCCTCAAGTTCGTTGTCGAGAAATAAATCGCGGAGTTGCTCAAGCCCTTCATTGAGTTGGCTGATCGCACCTTCCGGCTCGCCCTCCTCCACGGCGTGGAGGCCAGCGGCCTGGGTCCGATGGAACAACACGAATGGGCGGTACTGTTCGTGGGAGAGGCTCCACTGCTCATCGGGGCCGTGCTCTGTGCAGAAGTCCATCAGCGCCAGCGTATGATCCGCGTCGCGCACGGCCAAGTCGTAACGCTGCATCTTTAGCCAGCAGATTCGGCGGTGGTAGAACTGAATGAATTCACGATCGACTTCTTCACACTGCTCTTCGTCGAGCTTGAATTCGCCATCCAGGCTGCCCGATTCGCCGATCAGGTAAGCCAAGTAGGTTTCAGACCCAAACGGGCGTTCGCCGTCAGGTCGGCCGTTAAACTCGAGTTGAAGGACGCCCAGATCGATGCGCATTTGCACGACATCGCGTCCATCGTCACCTTTTACGGTGCGCACATTGACCGTCTCTGGATCGTATGGCCAGTCGTTCAGGAGCGGGTCGATATGGTCCGAGTCAGACATGCGATGCATCCGAGCCGAGTCAGAGGGAGAACTACTCCGATTATAGCAGCCGATCGACTTCTGGCGCAGCCTCCCACCCGCCTGAGCGGAGAAACAGACCCGCGAGTCGGGCAAGAACCGAAGAAAGGCCGTAACCCGTTGGGTTTCGGCCTTCGTCATCCTGAATCGCGAGGGCTAGTGCAGGGTCAGGATTTGATTTTGGGGTAGAGCGACTTGAGTTTTGCTCGGGCGTCCTCGAT
>CAZWOU010000070.1:0-30404 GCA_964635375.1 uncultured Pirellulaceae bacterium
GGCGGTAGACGAGCTCGCCTCGTGCCGGGTCTCCAAGCTCTTCAGCATCAGCCGTGAGCGCTTCGATGTCCTCAGCAAGAAGGCTGGCGCTAAGAGAACTGCGTGCTGTCGAAGCCTGAAACTTCTCGGCCAAAACATCGGGTAACAGGCCGGTGTCGCGATGGAACTTGCTGACACTTGCCATAACTTTGCCGTGAAGCTCAACGCCCCTGAGCGCCTCGGTCAGCAACCGTCCGCCCCTCCTCTGCTTCAGCAAGGTCTGGACGAGGGGGACGGGATCGAAGTCGCGCGGATCTTCCGTGAGCAGTTGAGCCGCCACTTCAACGCTGCGTTCCAGATCGGCGTAGGCCAATCCAGCCACAGCCGCATAGCGGGTTTCCAGATCGCCATTAGTGGACAGCTCAGATAGCGGTTTGAGGTTGCGCTTGCTGGCCATTCCCAGAGCCACGGCCAGTGCCTGCCTGACCGCCGCACTGTGTGAGCCCTCCTTGAACGCGGCGATCTCGTCCCGTCCGGCAACTTGCCAGGCGCCAAGGTTGTTCGCCGCCAGGACTGCGACGGATTCGTTTTCATGGTCGAGCATTTGGTTCAGCCCGCGAACCCTGCGTTTCAGAGACTTCGGCCACTTGGACCCAGCCATCCGCTGAAGTGTTTCGAGCAGAGCGATTGTCGCGTCGGTGGACTTGAGGCCCCCGCCTTTCGTCAGGGCGTTCACGATCATCCGAACTTCGGTGTCCGTCCCAAGTTCAACCAACTGAGCTTGAATGCCGGCAATGTCTTTGCCATTGGGTGATGGCTTCTTCAGGAATCTGGCGAGATGAAGCTCCAAGCCGACTCCGACTCCCTGCTCGGCAAACTCGCGATGAGAGGGTTTCGCAAACTTGAGGTCGCCAGCTTCCATTGCAGGACGCCAGTACTGTTCCAGCGCCTGCACGGTTTGCGACAGGGCCAGATCCAGATTGGAATCTCTAGGATGATCAAGGGAATGCAAGGCCGCGACAAAGGCATCCGCGCGAGGGATGTAGCCGGCCGAAAGCACGGCCTCCATCCGGGTTCGAGGGAAGGAATCAGCCGACAGTCTCGCAACCATGCCGACGGGATCGGACAGTTTCTCGTGCCAGTAGCGGATGATCCGGGCCCCGGCTGAACGAGCGTGACCATCTTTTGCAGCCAGGACGCGCCCCAAAATCTTCTCGCTGACTCGCTCCACGTTTTGACAGGACCACATGGCTTCGACCAGATGGTGACCGCTATCCGGTTCCTCGTCGCCGAGTGTTTCAACCCATGTTTCCAGCGCGGCGAGAACTTGGTCCGGGTCTCGTTCGCTCAGCTCCTTGCGAGCCTGATGGCGAGTCCAGTCCTCCGAACTCTTGAGGTGCTCGACTAGGGCCTCCGTCGAAAGGCCGACTAGCTTTGGCTTCTTCACCAGCGGCCGCTCCTTGTGCGTGATGCGCCAGATGCGTCCGTGGTTGTGATCGCGGCGCGGATCGCGAAAATCGTGCTGCGCGTGGTTGATGATCGAGTTGTACCAGTCGGCCACATAGACTGCCCCGTCCGGACCAATCTTCACATCGACGGGACGAAAGTTTGGGTGCTTGGAACTGATCAGCGGCTCCAGAACGCGGGCGCTGAAGCCGGCGCCGTTCTCGATGAATTCATATCGAACCACCGTGCGACTCTTGAAACGGCCAGTCAGCAGTTGACCGCGAATGTCTTCGCCAACATGAGTTCCCGTCGCCATATCGCCGCCGCATTGTTTCTCGGTGCTGATGAGAGGTTTTACATTTAGAGCTTCGCCGCTGTTTCCTGACCAGGGAGAGAGATGAATGATGCGTGGATTGTTTACCATGAAACCCTGTCCCCAGCGATCGAAGACATGCCCCCAAGGATTACCGCCCGTCCCGGTACAGAACATCCGCAGTTCCTGGGTGCGAGGATTGAATTGATAGACCCCGCCGTTGTAGTTCCTTACCACTCCATGCGGCGTTTCCACCTGAGCGTGAAGAAAAATTCCCTCCTGGAAATAGATCCATCCGCCCGGGCCGCGACGCCAAGCGCTGATTGAGTGGTGACTGTCCTCAATCCCGAAGCCGGTCAGCACGAGTTCCTTTACGTCCGCGACGTCGTCGCCATTCGTGTCCTTGAAAAAGAACACATCCGGAGATTGCGCGACGTAACAACCGCCATTAGCCAGCTCGATTCCGGTCGGCAGGTAAAGCCCGTCGGCGAACACGGTCGACTTGTCCGCCACGCCATCATCATCGGTGTCTTCGAGAATAATGATCTTGTCGTTGGCGACCTCGCCAGGCTTGAGCTGAGGGTAGGCCCAGGAGCAAGCGACCCAGAGCCGCCCCTTGGAATCCCAGTGCATGTGCACGGGATTCGCAAACATCGGATCGGAGGCGAATAGATTGACTTGGTAACCCGGCAGCAGTTCAAAGTTCTTCAACTGTGATTCCGGATCGTGATTGTTCATCAAATCCAGATCTGCGCCTTTGAGATTTGCGGCCTTAATGCCTTTGGCGTCCTGGGCCGACAGGGGATTTGTGAGAGCGAGTCCTGCCAGCAGAAAAGCGAAGCGGAACAATTGGATAGGTCGCATATTCATGGGTGGTCAATTTCTTCTGTTGATAAAAACTCGCCAGGCGATTGGTGAGATCGTCATTGCGAGACGCGGGATAGGCTCCATTTTCGCGTCTTCAATTCAATTCCCTGGCGCAGAGCCTTGTCGCGTTCGTTCGCGAGTCTGTTGAATTCAATCACTTCCTTTGGCAGCTCCTTGCCGCTCGGGGACGTGCGGCGTTCTCCAACAATGTGAACCTGGTTGAGCGTCTTCCAGCTGTAAGTGAACTGCAGGTTCTTGTCATTTACCGCAGCGCGATACATCTCAGCGGCCTTGTGGGTCGGTGTCGAGTCGATGGCCACACCCTCGGCCCAGGCATTCGCGTCCGCCGTCACGACTGGCTTTCCATCCACCGTCAATTGGTAGGTACCCGGCTTGAGGTTCTCGACAACGAGCGTGTCTCGCTTTGATTCGAGTTGGGGCGGCAGACGCTGATCGGTTGGCGCCGGCAGGCTGGGGGCTGATGTTTCCGTAACCTGAAAGCTGGTCCCTGACTCGTCGTTCGTCAGCTTGGAAACCTCGACGCCGCGGCCGTCTGTTCTATTTGCTCTGACGTCGACCCTGATCAGCCAGGATTGAGCAGTCGGTTTGCTGCCCGCGGTCAGTCGATCCACAAACGTGTGGCTCATCGCCCAGTAGCCATAGGAATTCAAATGCATCCCGTTCGTGGTCAGCCTGGGGCCAATGGGTTCGTCCATCAGATAGCGAGACGTTTCGAATAGATCCACGAATGGGATCGCGGCCTCGTTCGCCACCTCACTCATTGAGCGACTGTACGCTTCCAGCTCTCGATTCCGTCTGTCCCGCGGCGGAGCCAGGTCCCCTAGATTCTCGCAGGCGATAGGAGAAACCAGGATCAAACGCACTTCAGATTTGCCGTTGTATTTCTTGCCGGCGTGCGATGCGATAAACGCTCGCAAATCGCTCTTGAACTTGCTGAGGGCCTTCTCACCCCCGAAGGATTCCCCCATGCCAAAGCAGGCGATAATGACATCGGTCTTGTGTGCGGTCAGCGTCGATTCCTCAGAAGGGAAACCGGTTGGACGGTCGCGAGCGGTAAGCATGTCGCCGCCCCAACCGAGGTTTCGGATGGAGACGGGATTCTGCCTTGTGTGCTGCAGAAGAAGTGTCTCTAGATAACCGTGAATCCGCAGCTGGTCGGCGAAGGTGTTGCCGGCGATTGCGATACGATCGCCGGGCTGAATTGGCGAATCTGCGCTAGCGACGGACGCGGATAGCCAGCCGAGCAAGAGGATGGCTGCCAAGTGCATGTTCTTCATTTCTTTGGCCTTTTGTCAGCTCGTTCGATGTTCCACGTCGTGATCTCCGCATCAGGGCCGGGCAAGCGTCGATCGACAGCCCAGCAGGCGGCGTTGAGTAACATTCGCACAAACGACTCCTCGGCAAAATCCCCGGGGTGCCCGAACGAGGTTCCAAACACTTTGCCGCCCCACTCGTTCTCCCATGCCCAGGCGACAATGTCGGACTCGCTCTGATTGACCATGATCGTGCCGAACGGTCTTTCAAGCAGTCGCGGTTTGCCTTGCCCCGTGCCAGTTACTAGCGGGACGCATCCGCCCTGAAGACGCGTCAGATAGAGTGTTCCCGGCGACTCCCAATTCACCTTGGCGACATGCGTCATAATGGGGTGTTTGCGATGCTTCTCGACCACACTGATCCTTGTCGTACTCGATTGATGCACGATGTATGGCGTGCCGAGCGCCCGGCGGCCGAAGTCGTTGTTCCAGGCAAATCGCGGGTGGTCAGCTGGGTACTTGAACGAATGATTGGCGGTTCGCAGTCCGATGAGCGGTTTGCCGGACTTGAGGTAGTCCTCGATAGGCTGCCACTCCTCGTCGGGCAGTTTCAGGAATCGCATAAAGAAGATCGCAACGTCAGCCGTGGCGAGCGCCTCGATGCCGGGCAACACGTTCTCGGTCTTCTTTTCCGGATTGCCTTCACCCATCACGATAGTCGTGCGAAAGCCGAATCGCTCAAGCTCCTTCGCAAAGACCGGCATCGTCAGTTCCGGCGAGTAATGAAGCGTCCCGACGACGATCACTGCGTGTGGCTTCGTCTCGTCGTCTGCAGTCGCAACGCCGCCCAGCAGCAGCGATGCGGCCAGCGCCGCCGTCGTCAGATAACTTGCGACGCGAGTCTTCCGCGCTTGGGCAAAAGAACCTAGATCAATTGGCGGTCGTGATTTCACTTGTTTCTCGGCCGTTATGCTCGTTGGAGCTATTCCGCTCGCTGGAGCTGTGAGTCGTCTTTGTCAACGTACTAGTATCGCTCGACAACGCCATCGCGACACGGGGGCGCCGAATTTTTTCCAATTTGCCGAAGGTCGGATTGTGGCGCCAATACCGCGGCCACAAAAAACACGGGAAACAGGAGAAACACGAACACCTCCCATTCCTCAAATAGAGCCCGAAGTTATTCGGCTAGTCAAAAACCGCGGGCGCCATTAGCAAACCAAGAGTTCCGGTGATTCGAACAGGCTCGTGGCATCATCCGCCGTTTTGCGGTACGCTCTTCATCGTGTTGTGTAATCCGCGTGGAGTCCCTTCTCGCAGCATAAATACAAGCGGGACTTGTCGACGCGAATTCGATGAATGTCCAGCGAGTCTTGAGGCAATTGCAACACAACTCGGCACGCTCGCAGCGGAGAGATTCCAGTGGAGAGATTCCAGCGGAGAGATTCCAGTAGTCATTGGCGAGACAACGGTTGAGCGAACACAAATGAACAACATGATCAGTCGCCGCGGTGCTTTGAAGGCGTCAGCTGGCTTAGCGACTGCGTTATCGTGCCCGGGAACCATCACTCGCGCTCTTGGATTCGAAAGTGCGAACGAGCGCCCGCGGATCGGCGTTGTCGGCTGTGGCGTCCGCTGGGACAAACGTGTATTCGTCCCGGATGGCCGGTACGGCGTCGGCAAACAGTTTCCCCGGTTTGGAGACATCGTCACGGTCTGTGATGTCGACGCCAAGCGTCTTGCGCGAGCGAAGGATGTCGTCAAGACATGGCTTGGCAAGGCTCCCGAAGGAACCGGCGATCACCGAAAGGTCATTGACGATCCGAAGATAGATGTAGTGCACATCAGCACTCCGGACCACTGGCACGCCAAGGTCGCGATCGAGGCGATGCTCGCGGGCAAGGATGTCTATTGCGAAAAGCCCATGACGTTGACGATTGAGGAAGGGCGATTGATTTGCGAAGTCTGTAAGAGGACTGGCGCTATCTTCCAGGTCGGCACGCAGCAACGTAGCGCTCGCCAGTTCATCCAAGCCGTTGCGATGATCCGCGACGGTCGGCTTGGCGCGCTGCAAAGAGTTCAGTGTGGCATTGGCGGGGCGCCGACGAGCCCGGAAATTCCCGTCGCGAAACCACCGAAACACCTAGACTGGGACCGTTGGCTCGGCCCGGCCCCACAGGTCGATTATCGATTCAAGGCCGGAGCCCCGAATATCATCAAGTCGTGGTCGCGAAATCACTACGAGTTTCGATGGTGGTACGATTATTCCGGCGGCAAGCTGACCGATTGGGGCGCCCATCACGTCGACATCGCAACCTGGGGCATGGACAAGACGGAGACTGGGCCGATCTCGATCGACCCGATCATGGTCGAGCACCCTGTTGCATTCAAAGACGGGCACCCTGTCGTCGACAACAAGTACAACACGGCCACGAAGTTCAACATCAAGGCGGTGTATGACGATGGAGTGGAACTGACCATACGACACGACACCGACAACGGCATCCTGTTCGAAGGGACCAAGGGACGTATCTTCGTCAATCGCGGCAAGCTCGTCGGCAGTCCGGTCGAGGAACTGGTGTCAAACCCGCTGACGGACGGAGCCCTTGAGAACGTCTATAAAGGTCGTGAACTGACCGACCATGTCGCGAATTTTTTTGAAGCGGTTACAGCTCGTAAAGAGCCAATCTCTGACGTTTTCAGCCATCATCGATCATTGACGACCTGCCACCTCGCGGGCATCGCGGCCCGGGTCGGCCGAAAGATTCAATGGGACCCGAAGAGAGAAGCGGTCGTGGACGACAAACTGGCTCAATCACTTGTTGCTCGCGACCGTCGTCCGGACTTTGAAATCGAGATGTAAGCGATCGGACTATTACGCAGATATGCATGGCGTTTTCGTTTTGATCCAGTGGACCAATGTCATTTAAGGAGACAAGTCGCATTGAACATTACCGAGGCGATTCGAGGTCGTGCATCGACGCGAATGTTTACTGACCAAGCGGTATCGCGGGATGTGATTCACCAGATCTTGGATACCGCGCGGTGGGCTCCTTCGGGAGTGAACACGCAGCCCTGGCAAGTGGCTGTGGTCATGGGGGATGCGAAACGGAAGATCGGCGACGCTCTGGTTGAAGCTCGCTCGTTGGGGCAGGTTGCGAATCCCGATTACAAGTACTACGCCGAACGCCTTACTGAACCGTACCGATCGCGACAGAAGGCTTGCGGGCTGGCGTTGTATGGCGCCTTGGGCATTGGCCGGGATGACACGCAGGACCGAATGGCCCAATGGTTGAAGAACTACCACGGATTCGGCGCGCCGGTCGAGTTGCTGTTCCTTGTCGACGCGATTCTAGAAAAGGGATCGTGGCTTGACATGGGCATGTTCATCCAGAACGTGATGCTCGCGGCTCGGGCCCACGGCCTGGCAACCTGTCCACAGGCGGCGATGGCCGAGTATCCCGACATCGTCCGCGGGTTCCTGCAGCTACCGGAATCGCAGTTTTTGGTCTGTGGCGTGGCGATCGGCCACGCGGATCCCGATGATCCCATCAATAAATACCGCACCGAGCGAGAACCAGTGGAGAGTTTCACGAAGTGGTTCGATTAGGCTCGCTCTACGGAAAGAAGTTTCCGAGAAGACGGAAACCGGCATCGGGCAAACATCTACAAAGGCATGGGCATGGTTTTTTAACCTGCACAAGAGCTAGGGCAGAGGGTACTTTAGTAGGATAAATAGCGAGGCGAACCGGTTTCTTGCCTGTTTGGGCTGTCTTTCCGGCGAGCCTGCGGTTGGCGCATGGCCGACGGCAGCAAGAGAGGTAGCTAGGACCGCCTGCGGCGAGCACACCACGAGAGTTTCGTTTCGCTTGGCTGAACCCGCGACGAGACCGAGATAGAACCGTAGCGAGCGTTTTCGGCACGCGACGTGAAGAGAGAACTGCCCATGATTTCGCGGACCCCCAATGGCGTGCATTTCGGCATTTCCTGCTTGATTTGCGTCGCTCTGACGTCGCTCGCTGCGGCCGACGATTCGCGTCCCAATATCGTCTTCGTTCTCGTGGACGACATCGGCCAGGATTGGGTTGGTTGCTATGGAGCAGCGCAAGCGACGCCAAACATCGACCGACTCGCACGTGACGGAATTCGCTTTACGACTGCCTGGGCGACGCCACTCTGCACGCCGACGCGCGTCGAGTTTCTGATTGGCCAGTACCCATTCCGCAGCGGCTGGAAAGTACACCACGATGTTCCCTCCAGAGGCGGGAGCGGTCTCGATCCATCGCGGTACACGACAATCGCTCGCGTGTTGCGAGACTCCGGCTATGCGACTGCGCTCTGCGGAAAATGGCAGATTAATGATCTTCGACGGGACAATGATATCCTGGCGAAACATGGATTTCAGGAACACTGTCTTTGGCCTGGCAATGAAACGGGTAATCCACCCGCGGAGAATCGCTATTGGGATGCGCTGATTCAAACCAATGGAGAACGCAAGACCTGCGAGAATCATTTCGGTCCTGATGTTATCCACGCATATGCGAAGGAGTTCATCGCCAAGAATGCAAAGCAGCCGTTCTTTCTCTTCTATCCCATGGTTTGTTGCCACTCGCCGATTGCGCCGACGCCAGCCCAGAAGGCCGCCGGCAAGAGAAGCGGCAAAGGCGGCGCTCAGGTCCTGAGCGGCATGATGACCTACGTCGATCTCCAGGTGGGTGATTTGGTTGAGCATCTGGAAGACCTTGGTATTTCCGATCGCACGATGATCGTATTCGCAGGCGACAACGGCTCTGCCCGATCCGGCTTGCTCAACGGTGAACTTCTATCCAATGGCGCCAAGAGCAAGGGAAAGACGTTCGACATCAGCGTGCACGTTCCCTTGATCGTCAAAGCTCCGTTTCTTGCCAAACGTTCCCGCGTCAGCGAGGCCCTCACCGATTTTACGGATCTGTTCCCGACTTTTGTTGAACTAGCCCGAACGAAGGCGCCTGATAGTCTCAACTTGGATGGACGTTCGCTTGTACCGCTGCTGAAGGGCGAAGACGCTGGACAACGAAAGTGGCTGTATTCTCAGCTGGGCAAGTCGCGAGTCGTTCGAGATAGACGTTTCAAGTTGAACAGTGACGGTGGTTTCTTCGATCTGCAAGAGGATCCGCTGGAGAGGCGCGACCTGCGCGGCAGTACGCAGGCCGATATCGTCGCCGCTCGGGGCAAGCTCGGCCGAGTGCTCAACAGTTTCCCGCCAGATGCGGATGCCCCCTTCGATGGCTACCGCGGCACGCAAAGAAAGAAGCGGAAATGAACAACATGGCGAGAATGCGAACCTCAAACCAAACGCTACGCGTCGCTCGGGTCTTGCCTTGCTTGCTCGCGTTGCTCGTCGCCGACGTGCGCGCCGAACAGCCGAACATCGTTCTCATTTTGGCCGACGATGTCAGCGCCGACATGTTCTCGTGCTATGGCCGCCCTGGCGCGGCAAGAACTCCCAACATCGATCGGATTGCGGGCGAAGGCGTTCAGTTTCGCACGTGTTTTGCGCCCGCGATTTGTGGTCCTTCGCGGGCCTTGTTGATGACGGGGGTCTACGGAAACCGGACGGGCGCGTTTCGTAATGACATGTGGGCGTTCGACTCTCGCGGGACTCTATTCACGGCTCAACACAGTTGGGCGAAGCTGATGCGAGATGGCGGTTACAAGACTGCCGTCGCGGGCAAATGGCATTGTGGCGCCAAGGAGCCTTGGGAAACTGAAATTGGCTTTGGGGAGTTCTGTGTGTGGGAAGGCCCGGACAAGATCAAGTCGCATTTCGGCGTTGACCCGATCGCCAGCGGCCAGCGCAAGGATCTCGAGCTTCCTGACTCGCGTTACTGGTACTCGTCGATGGTCCAGAACGGCAAGTACGTGAAAGTAACCGAGAACCACTTTGGTCCCGATCAGCGAGTAGAGTTTCTGCAGGATTTTATGGAGAGAAAGGCAAAGAAGAAGGAGCCCTTTATCGCCTATTGGCCGACGGTGATTCCTCACGGTCCCTATTCCACCACGCCCGATGCCGGCGAGGCAATGGACATTGAATTGCAAAAGCCCGACACAAGCGGCATGAACCGAGAGCAGAAGACCAAGGTGCTTGCCGATTACCAGCGAGGACAGCAGCGCCGGTTCGTCAACCTAATCGAATACATGGACAAGCTGATCGGCAAGCTGATCGCTAAGGCGGAGGAATTGGGCATCTACGAGAATACCTACTTCATCTTTTGCGCCGACAACGGAACGGCGGTCACGGCCAAGGATCGCGGCGTCGAGCGAGGTGTTCACGTTCCCTTCGTGGTCAAGGGACCCGGTGTCGTGCGGCGCGGCGTTACCGACGAGCTTACCGATTTTGCAGACATCGCCCCGACTCTGCTCGACATGGCGGGGATCGGCCACCCGACCGACGTCAGCTTTGACGGCAAGAGTCAGTTGCCATTTCTGAAAGGCGAGACCGGCCGCCACCGCGAGTGGATCTACGCTTACACCGGCCCTGTTCAGGTGTTGCGGACGCGGAGTTTTCTGCTGGAGGCGCGTTCGCCGTTCTACGGCAAACCACGTGGTCGGCTTTACTTTACCGGCGACAGACGATTTGGGAGAGGTTACCAGCGAGTCGACCGGCTCCCGGAGCATCAGCAGCAACGGGAGAAGTTCGAGGCCATTGTCCAGAGCCTGCCATCGCATCTCGAGGCGGACCATCCGTTCTGGGAATCAAAACATGGTAAGAGGTGGCTCCAAAAGAACTCGGATGTGTCGGAACTCAAGAAGAAACAGCTGTACAACCATCCAGACTATTCCTTCTACGACGAGAGCGACTAACAGCAGTCGAATCGGGAAAGCACTATGCGACGACAAGCTCTTATCGGCATCCTTTGCATCAGTTGCGTTGCGCCGGCGATCGAAGCGTTTGCCGTCGACTCGTTGCCAAACATGATCTTTCTTATGACCGACGATCAGGGATGGGGCGATGTGGGTTACAACGGACACCCGAAGATCAAGACGCCGAATCTTGACGCCATGGCCGCGGCCGGCATTCGTTTCGATCGCTTCTACGCCACCGCTTCGGTGTGCAGTCCGACGCGCGCATCCTGTCTCACCGGGCGCAACAACTGGCGCATGAATATCAGCAATCCGATGCGGGCCGACGAAGGACATTTGCCTCAAGAAGAAATCACGATTGCCGAAGCGCTCAAGGCAAAGGGCTACGCCACTGGCCATTTTGGCAAGTGGCACGTCGGCGGCTTCGATGCTGAAACGGCCGGACCGCACGTGATGCCGCCATGGAAGGTTGGATTCGACGAGTGTTTTTCGACACATAACGTGATTGTGACCCACGACCCTTACGCCAAGTTGGGTAAAGGCGGCATCACGGCCTGTTATTGGCACAATGGCCGCAACATCCCCTTCCAAGAAGCGCAGAACGATTCGAGTCTGCGCGGCGACGACGCGGCGATCGTGATGAACAAAGCGACCGACTTTATTCGCAAACAAGTCGCCGCAAAGAAGCCGTTCCTGGCATTGGTCTGGTTTCACAACGTGCACACGCCGCTCGGCAAGAACCCTGAGCTGATGAGGCAATATGCCGACTGCGACCCTA
The DNA here is from genome assembly GCA_964635375.1 of uncultured Pirellulaceae bacterium. Lineage (GTDB taxonomy): Bacteria > Planctomycetota > Planctomycetia > Pirellulales > Pirellulaceae > CAZMNY01. The sequence goes on from CAZWOU010000070.1 coordinate 11,498, forward strand.
GGGAGCAGGTCTACTTCAGCAACATCACGGCCGTTGATACCCAGGTGGGTCGGCTGCGTTCTGAGTTGCAGAATCTTGGCGTAGCGGAAAACACGATGGTCTGGTTCACCAGCGACAATGGCCCCAACCTGAAAGGGAAGAAGGAAGTCAAGTACGCCGCTGCGCAGGGCGGGAAGTTCAACTACACGCCGATTGGCTCCAGCGGCGCTTTTCGCGGCTGGAAGCGAGACTGCTATGAAGGCGGGCTGAGAATGCCAGGCATCCTCGAGTGGCCGGCAAAGGTTAAGCGTTCGCGCCGCACCGACTTTGCGGCAGTGACGAGCGACTATTTCCCCACCGCACTCGACGTGGCGGGCATCCCCTTGCCAACCGATCGCCAGTACGACGGAATCAGTTTGCTGCCGTTGATCGAAGGGCGGGCCGTCGATCGCAATAGCGCGATCGGATTTCACTGCAACGGTATGCAAGCTTGGACCGAGAGACAGTACAAAATCGTCCGCACTATTAAGGCTAAGAAGAAGCGTTCTAGCGACTGGGAGCTTTATGACTTGCTTGCCGACCCCTTCGAAGAAGACGATCTTGCGTCGGCCCGCCCGCGAATCGTTGATCGGCTGGCAAAGGACTTTGATGACTGGGCCGCATCAGTCCAAGTCGATCAGCAGAAAGTGATCGAGAAGTACTACCAGAAGCCATCGAAGCGCGGAAAGAAGACCAAGGCCGTCAAATGACTACCAAGATCGCACTCGTTCTTCTCGCCGCTACTTGCGCATCATCCGACGCCTTCGCCGCGGACAAGATCACGCTCGCGAACCAGCACATTCATGTCGAGCTAGCCAGAACCGGAAGCGTTTGGAGGACTTCTCTCATTGCCCGCAGCGATGGGTCGGAGAGCCTGGCGATGCAGAGCGACGAGTTCGAGATTCTACTTTTTGACGATAGTCGCTTTACCGTCTCAGACTATGAAGCGACAGGGAATCCACACCGGTCTCTCCTGGGGAATCGGCAGATTGTCACCATTAGCTATCGCCGCAAGAGCGGTACAAGTTTGGCAGCTCCGAAGGGCGTGCAGGTTATCTACACGATCGCCAAGGGGCCGTGGATCCACAAGACGCTGCGATTGGAAATGAAAGAGGGCGCCGTGATCGACCGCCTTGCCATACAGCGATTCTCAACGGGCGCGAACGTGGAACTCGGCGGTCGCGGCCAGCCGCTCAACATCGGATCCTGGTGGTTCGGCGCTGACTATCCGTGCTTCTACAGTCGTCATACGGACGGCTTTCAGGACCCCGATTTCTACTATCGCTGGGATTATATGGTTGATCTCGAGGACCGAGATCATATCGTCGAACCCCGCGAGCACTTGGCCACGATCTTTCATTTTCCTGGTCGCGCCAAAAAGCAGACTGGCGGCTCGTGGGGAATTGTCAGCAAGGACGCGGTTTTTGGCATCAGCGCTAAGAAGGGTGAGAACGCCGAACTGGGGCTCCTCGACTACATCAGCGCCACCCGCAAGACAACTCGTAGCTATCTACATTTCAATAACTGGTACAGCAGCGAAGCGAAGAAACTGACGAAAGAGAGTTTCATTGAAAGGACATATCGTCCTCTGGCAGCTCGGTTGCGAAAGCATGGCGCCAAGCTGGACGGCATGGTTCCCGACCACGGTTGGGAAACCATCGGCAGGCGAATCTACGAGCCCCAGTTGAACGCCACGCACGAGCCTCTAACGGCCCTGCAGCAGCTTCTCAAGAAGGATGGCAGCGGCTTGGGCATCTGGATCGCACTCGATGGAACGAACCAGCGATTCGCCGATGGAATTAAACTCGGATACAAGCCGGCCTATGGCGACGACTTTGATCGTTCACAGTTTCGGTGGATGGGAGGCAATAAGCTCTATTTCGATCTGCTCCAGCCGAAGTACTTCAACGATCTCAAGCAAGCCTTGACTTTCCTGGTTGGCAAAGTCGGTGTCGATTACATCAAACATGACTTCAACCACAACTTCACTTCCAGCCACCTGAGTCAACGTCATGCCCGTGAGGCTTGTCTCGACGCGACGCTAGAGCTTCTGGCCTACGAGCGCGAGCTTAACCCTGACATCTATATCAACTACACCAACGGTTCATGGTTCAGCCCGTTTTGGCTGCAGTCTGTCGATTGCCTGTGGATGATGACCGGAGATTCCGGCGGCAGTCGCGATTGGCCCCACGTCTCACTTCGTGAAGGAGCGACGACCTACCGCTGCAAGTATTTCTTTCAGAGCTTCAACAATCCGGACCGGTGTCCGCGCCCGGTGATTCCGATTGCCAACTTCATGACCCACGGGATTCTGCTTTCCCACCGGAAGCCCTTTACAGATTTTGAAGACACGTTGCACGACTGGGCCGATTATGTGGTGATGTACATGGCGCGCGGAACGACGCTGAAAGAGCTCTACCTTGATCTAGATCTCCTCGATGACGACCATTGGAAGGTGCTGGCGACTACCGCCCGCTGGGCCCAGTTGAACCAAGGCCGCCTACTTAACACTGTCTTCGTCGGCGGCGACCCGGCCAAAGGCCAAGTCTATGGCTACATCAGTTGGGTGAACGGAAGAGCTATCCTCACGGTCCGCAACCCGGACCGTCGCCCCCAAACGCTTCGAGTGCCCTTTAACGATCAGGTCTATTTCCGCGGACCAAGGGGCGAACCTTATCGCGTCAGGGCTATCTACCCCTTTGCCGAAGACATGCCATGGAAACTGACGTCCGGCCAGGACATCGCTATCAAAGCTGCGGGCGATACGGTGACGGTCTACGAGCTTGAGCCTGGAAGCCCGATCGTTTCAAGTCACCTAGCCCCCGATCCTCTGCCCGATTTGAAAGCCGACGTTGATGACAAGAGCGTTCGTATCGAACTTGTAGTGCCGGATGAAGATTTCAAACGGTATGACCTATACCTGCAATCAACGACTACCGCCGACACGGTTATCACGGTCAATGGCGAGCTCGTGACGGAACACCGCGTCAACACGGGTGGCCGCTGGACCGCCGGTCTGTACGACCTTCGTCGCTGGCGCGGCAAGACGCTGACGATCGACGGGCAAGTGTTATGCCTGCCAAACGCGGGGTTGGAGGGCAAGAAAGTGAAGATCACTGCATGGCTCATCGCTGATCGAACAGTCGACGCATCTGATCATGACAACACCGATCTTCCCTTGCTCATCTCCCAGAAGCACCGCCGAGTCACTCAGCCGATTCTCCGCGACGTCGCGATCACAGTCGCCGGCAGCGCCGATGACACGCCGCTCGCGCGAAAAATGCGAGATGAGCAGAAGAAGTGAGTCTCGATTCTCGCTGGCGAGTAGGATGGTGCTGTCGTCCATGGGATGAACCGGGGGTATCTCGGCGATGCTTTGTAGCGGGGCAAACCACATTCGTTGAACCTGGCAATTTGACTGGAACGCACATCATGACGATCACTAACGTGCTGGCAATGGGTGCACTCGTAGCGATTGGCGTTGCCTCAGGATCACTCAACGGCGACGACCCGCGACCCGCCCGCGCCGGGAAGGTGTTGTTTGAGGACGCGTTCGAGCGGAAGGATTTAGGCAAGGCCTGGAGTGTGCATCCCGATTCGTTTCGGATCGAAGAGGGTGCGATGGTCGCGGCCCAACGGGCGGACGCGGATCATGGAGCCGTTTGTCAGACGTTTGTGGATTTCAAGGACATCGTGCTCGATTTCCGATTCCGTCTCGAAGGCGAGAGCCCCGGTTTCAATGTTGTCATCGATGACCGCGATTACAAGGGCTCACATGCCGGACACATCTGCCGCGTGACCGTGCGAAACAAGAAGGTCGAGTTGCGAGACGACAAGACTGGGGCGATGAAGAACGAGTATTTTGGCAAGTTGCGAGATAAAAAGAGGCGAGCGGAAGTGTTACCGCTGCTTGCTGGCAAGTCTCATGTGGTCGACGTCGATGTGAAGCGAAAGAAATGGCATTCGCTGCGTGTCAAAATCGTCGGTTCTCAGATGACGGTTTCTTTGGACGGCCGGCCCCTTGGAGCGTTGACATCTGACGGCATCGCCCATGCCAGCAAAAGCGATTTTGGGTTTACCGTACTGGGGCGATCCGTGCGGTTTGACGATGTCCGCGCAGCCGCGCCGAAGTGAGCAAGAGGCCGCCAGCCCACATTCGTTCAGTGGCGCGCTGGGAACGTGATCGTTCGCAATGGAATGTATTGGCTAGTCGGCGAAGAGCACCTTGCTCATCTTTTCGAGCGCCTCGGCTGGGATCTTGCTTACCTTTCGATCGTAGGTGATCAGGCCGTTGACCTCGCCTTCGACGTCGGTTGTCTGAGTGTAGACTCCTGCTGCGACGCCTTGCCGGCGAAGCTCGTTGAGCAACTGCAGCGACGTGGCGTATCGCTGCTGGTATTCCTCCTTGGTCTGCGGCAGTCCGCCATAGCCCCAGTTGCGGCGTTCTGCATCCCAAAGATGGTCCTTGACGGGATAGCCGTGGCCGCCGAATTCTCCCATGACTTTGATGAAGTCGCTGTAGCGGTTTGGCTGGAAGGGGAATTTTGGGTGCGGGTAGCTGTGGGCGTCGACGATGTCACCCGAGGGCCAGAAGTTGCCGCCGCTGGCGACATTGACTAGGCGAGTCGGATCGCGCTTGGTCATCCACTGGCCGACTTTGACCGTCCGATGCTGGCCCCAGGCTTCGTTGAACGGAACCCAGACAACGATCGACGGATGGCTCTCCAATGCATCGATCATCCGCGCCAGTTCGGTCATGAACTGCTGGTGGTGTTCGTCCGGCCACTCGGCGTCCGCGGGGTTGGGTTGGAGTCGCGTCCATTTCGGGTTGTGCCCCGCGCTGACATGGTCCTGCCAGACCATCATGCCCAGCCGATCACAGTGATAGTAATAGCGTCGTGGCTCGACTTTGATATGCTTGCGGATCATGTTGAATCCGGCTTTCTTCAAGAACTCGATGTCGGACGCCATGGCCGCGTCGGACGGTGGAGTCAGCAAACCATCGGGCCACCATCCTTGATCGAGCGGCCCCCAGTGGAAGATCACCTTTCCATTAAGCGTGAATCGCAGATGGCCATCTTTGTCGCGAATCTTGCCAACCGTTCGAATGCCCGCATACGATTTGACGCGATCGACGACGTTGCCGTCGGCGCCCGACAGCGTGACCTCGAGATCGTAGAGGTGTGGCGAATCGGGAGACCACAGCTTCGCGTCCTTGATCGTGATAGAGAATTCCCGGGCGGCGCCGTTAGCCACCGCGATCTCCTTGTCGCCGTCCCGGACGATGACTCGAACTCTCTTCGATGTCGACGCGCCGGCTATCTTCGGTCGAACAACGATCGTTCCCGAATCGGCATCGGTCGTGACTTTCAGGTTCTCGATGAAACTGGCTCCGACTCGCTCCAACCAGACAGTCTGCCATATCCCCGAGACCTGCGTGTACCAGATGCCTCTCGCATTCAACACCTGCTTCCCACGCAGTTGCCAACCTTCCGTTTCATCTTCAACGCGGACAACGAGTTCGTTTTGCCCGCTGCGAAGGGCATCAGTCACATCAAACGAGAACGCTGTGTGTCCGCCCTGATGCGAACCGACTGCCTTGCCGTTGAGAAAAACGTCGCAACGGTAATCGACGGCCTCGAAGTTCAGCCGTGTGCGATGATCGGCCGACGGCGAAGCCTCGAAACTCCGGCGATACCACAATGCCTCAGTAGCGTCGAGCAGTCGCTTCACTCCGCCTAGTTTTGACTCCAGACAGAACGGCACGAGAATCTCGCCGGACCATTTGCTTGGCGCCTCTTTTTGCTCGACGGGAGTGACCGCGTAGTCCCAGAGGCCATTGAGGTTTTGCCAGTTGTCACGCGAAAGTTGCGGACGAGGGTACTCGTCCCAGGCATTCTCAGGCGTGACCTTCGCGCCCCATTTCGTAATCAAATCAGATTGAAACGGTTTCGTGTTGCGTTTTGCCGGAGGCAGATTGGGGACGTACTTGGCGTCGACTACGTGGACATCGATGAACTGGCCTCCGCCGGTCTGTCGACAGTGCACGGCGAGCAGATTCTTCCCTTTCCGTAGAGTCTGTCGAGCGTCCGCGTCGAGCGTCACGAGTTGGTACTCTGTTACGTAGCCTTTCAGCGTCGAAACGAGTTTGCCGTTAACGTAAACCTCCGCGCCCTCGTCATGGTGAATCAGCAACGCCGGTTTCGCGGGGATACTGGCTAGTTCGAACGTCTTCCGCAACCAGATGTTGTTCGTCGACCAGTTGGTGCCGATGCGAGCTCCGGGCGTGCCGCGAGTGCCGAAGCCGCCAGACCCTTCGGTCCAACTCGCATCGTTGAATTTGCCTTGCCTCCAACCATCGGCGGGTCTGCGAAGCGTGTACTTCCAAACGTCAACAATCGGTGTTTGGGCTACGGCAGACGCCGAATACAGCAGCGCGAACGCCGCGAAGAGCAGGGCGGGTAGGTTGTTCGATTTCATAGTTGGCGACCTCATCGGGGGCGAGCCTTTGCGCATCTTCAATGCCTTGTTGAGCGGGCCAGTGGAGCCGCGCTCGCAGCGGGACTAATTATTCGCAGAATATCGACGCAATGTCGACTGCGGGCGACCTCTGACGGTTGTCCATTCTATTCAGCGCCGGCCCCCAATGCGATTGGAGGTGCGATTGGAGGTGCAATTAGGGGTGGGATTGGAGGTGGGATTGGAGGTGGAGCGATGTTCGGCGGCCCAGCGTTGCAAGGCGCCGTGGTGGCGAGTTCGCCGTGACTCATGCATAATTGACACGTTGGAAATCGATTGCACCACCGGAATACCTGGATATTGTCATGCTTCGCACCCTAATTTGCTCCCTGACACTACTTGCTTCGACCATCGCGTTTGCCGCCGAACGCCCCAACATCGTCTTCGTCTTCACGGACGATCACGCCAACCATGCGATCGGGGCATACGGAGGTTGGCTCAAAGAAGTCAATCCAACGCCAAATATTGACTTGCTTGCACGGCAGGGGATGTTGTTCCAAAACAGCTTCTGCACAAATTCGATCTGCGGGCCAAGTCGCGCAGTGATTCAAACGGGCAAACACAGTCATGTCAATGGTTTCATGACGAACGGAAACCGCTTTGACGGCGATCAGCAGACGTTTCCGAAACTGCTTCAAAAGGTTGGCTATCGAACTGCAATGATCGGCAAGTGGCACTTGTCGACAGATCCACAAGGATTCGATTATTGGAAGGTGCTGCCCGGGCAAGGGGATTACTACAACCCTTTCTTCAAGACGCCGAAGGGACGAATCCAAGTCGAAGGCTACTGCACTGACTTAGTGACGGATATGGCGATCGACTGGCTCAAGGAGCAGGCCGACTCCAAAAAGCCGTTCATGTTGATGTGCCAGCATAAAGCGCCGCATCGCACTTGGATGCCGCCAATTCGGCATCTCCATCTTTACGACGACATCGAAATCCCAGAGCCAGCGACTCTGTTCGATAAATGGGAGGACAACGCCAGTCCGGCGCGATACCAGGAGATGGAGATCGACCGCCACTTGCATCTTGTCGCCGATGTCTTTGGCCCTCGACCCGACGGCTTTGATATTTCAAAGGAAAAAACCGACCGTTCGGGAATCAAGAACATGGAGCGGATGACGCCCAAGCAACTGGCGGCCTGGAACGCCGCGTTTGGTCCGAAGAACGAGGCCATGTTGAAAGCGAAACTGACCGGCAAAGATCTCGTTCGCTGGAAGTATCAACGCTATATCAAGAACTATCTTCGTAGTGTCAGGGGCGTCGACGACAGTGTTGGCCGTCTAATGAAGTACCTGAAGGACGCGGGTTTGGAAGAAAACACGATCGTCATCTATTCTTCAGACCAAGGCTTCTACTTGGGCGATCATGGTTGGTACGACAAGCGTTGGATGTATGAGGAGTCGTTCAAGATGCCTCTCATCGTTAAATGGCCCGGCGTGACCAAGCCAGGAAGCGTCAACACCGAGTTGGTGCAAAACCTCGACTATGCCGAGACATTTCTCGATGTGGCCAAAGCCAAGATTCCAGCCGACATGCAGGGTCGCTCGCTCGTTCCGTTGCTCAAGGGCGAGAAGGCGGGTTGGAGGGACTCGCTGTATTACCACTATCACGAGTATCCGAGCGTCCACATGGTCGCGAAGCACTATGGGATTCGAACAAAGCAATACAAGTTGATTCGTTTCTACCAGTTCGACGAGTGGGAATTCTATGACCTGGAGAAAGATCCAGAAGAGTCAGTCAACCAGTACTCCAACCCGAAATACGCGCGTGTTGTTGCCCGCTTAAAGCAAGAACTTGGCGGCTTGAGGACAAAGTACGCTGACAACACCGACGTTCGCGTTATGCCTGAACCGTGGCAGAAGAAGTTTCGCCCGTAGGGATTCAATCAAAGAAGAGAGTAGCCGCGGATGGATCTATTAAAGCTGGAAGCAGGTAGACGGTGGGTCGTCGTTGCGGCGATGGCCTCCTTCACGACGCTCCTCGCGCCGGTGGGGTTTGCGGACGATGCGAAGAAGCTCGAGTTCTTCGAGTCGAGAATTCGTCCAGTGCTCGTTATGCACTGTTACGAATGCCATTCCCAGAAGTCTGACGAGCTCGGGGGCGGGTTGCTGCTCGAGAATGCGGCCGCGTTCCGAGCTGGCGGTGAGTCGGGACCGAGCATAGTGGCTGGGCATCCGGAGAAGAGCCTGCTGATTTCGGCACTGAAATACGACGAACTTGAGATGCCTCCCGATAGTCGTCTTTCGAAGGAGGTCATTGCCGACTTCGAGCGGTGGATTCAAGATGGGGCCGTCGACCCACGCAAAGGTGGCTTGCTGAAGAAGCCCCTCAACACGATCGACCTCGCCAAGGGCCGCGAGTTCTGGGCCTTCCGCCCGCTCAGCGACGCCCCGACGCCGAAGGTTGAGAACACCGAATGGCCGCGAACCCAAATTGACCGGTTCATTCTCGCTGGAATCGAAGCGAAGCAGCTTGAGCCAGTCCGCGACGCCAGCCGCCGCACGCTCGTGCGCCGGCTTTACTTTGACTTGATCGGTTTGCCGCCTACGCCCGAACAGGTTGATGCGTTTCTGGCTGCCGACGAGCCTGCCGCCGTCGAATCGCTGGTGGACAAGTTGCTCGCGTCTAAGCAATTCGGCGTTCACTGGGGGCGCCACTGGCTAGATGTGGCTCGCTACGCCGATTCCAACGGCGGCGATTTCAACGCCACGTTCCACGACGCGTGGCGTTACCGCGACTACGTCATCGATGCCTTTAATGACGACAAGCCCTTCAACCAGTTTGTGCGAGAACAGCTCGCTGGCGACCTGCTGGAGGCGGTGGACGAGAGGCAGCGCAGCGAACAGCTCGTTGCCACCGGCTTCTTGATGGTCGGCACGAAGATGCTCAGTGAACGGGACAAGACGAAGCTGCGAATGGATGTGGTCGACGAACAGATTACCGCCGTGGGCAGCGCGTTCCTGGGCATGACGCTCGGCTGTGTACGTTGCCATGAGCATAAGTTCGACCCGATCCCGCTGGAGGACTACTACGCGCTGGCGGGTATTTTTCGGTCTACCGTCACTCTGCAAGGAGAGAGCCAACAGTACGTCTCCACATGGAAAACGCGGTCCTTACCTGCTCCACCGGAGCAAGTTGCGGCAGTCCGAAAGCACGCGGAGGATGTGAAGGCGGCCAAGAAATCGCTGGCAGAAGCCACCAAACGTCACACAGAAACGCTTCAGCGAATTGTCGACCTCCAAGCCGGCTCCACCGCAACCACAGTCGATAACGTCGCCGCCCGGATCACCGGGGCCTGGAAAGACTCGACTTACTCCCAGAAATATGTCGGGGCCGGCTACATTCACGATGACAAGTCTGGAAAGGGAGACAAGTCGGTCGAATTCAAGATCAAGCCGGTTATGACAGCGCTCCACGAAGTGCGGATCTCCTACACGTCCGGCAGTACGCGCGCGAAGAATGTGCCAATCACTGTGCGGACAAAGGGTCAAGAGAAGACCTTCACGCTCGATCAGACCCCCACGCCTCCTATCAACGGCTTGTTCGCGGCTGTAGGGCGACTGCCATGTACTGCTGGCGAGGAACTTACCGTCACTATCTCGAACCGCGGCACTGAGGGGTACGTCATCGTCGATGCGGTGCAGATCGTCCCTGTCGACGATCAGGGCAGCCCTATTCAGGACAAGTCGTCCATCGATCAAAAGCAACTCGAAGCCGCTGAAATAGCCAAAGAGAAAGCGGCGGCGCCAGTCGCCGCCATCAAGACGGAGATCAAGCGACTCGAGTCCAACGCTCCTAGTCGGCTGCCAAGTGCATTCGCAGTTGCAGATGCAGAGAAGATCAGCGATTGCGAAATCTGTATCCGCGGTCAACACGCGAATCACGGCCCGTTGGTAGAACGAGGTTTTCTTCAAGTCGCGTCGACCGTGGGCGCGGCGAAGATTTCCACCGAGCAGAGCGGCCGGCGAGAGTTAGCCGACTGGATTGTTGATCCCAAGACCCCGTTGACGGCGCGCGTCTACGTGAACCGAGTCTGGTCGCACTTGATCGGCCAAGGCATCGTTCGCAGCGTCGACAACTTTGGTACGCTCGGCGATCCGCCCTCGCATCCGCTCTTGCTGGACCAACTGGCGCGCGAGTTCATAAACGAGGGGTGGTCAACGAAAAAGCTGATTCACAAGATCGTCCTGAGTCGCGTCTATCAGCTCAGCAGCCGAGCGAATCCGTCAACGCAAGAAGTCGATCCGGAGAACCGGCTGCTCACCTCCGCCCATCGTCGTTACGTCACCGCGGAAGGGCTGCGAGATTCACTTCTGGCCATCAGCGGTCAATTGGATCTCTCCGCCGGCGCTTCACCTGTGGAAGGGCTTGGCGTACTGGTGACGACGAACAGTTCGAACGCGAAAGGGTACGAGCGCAAGCAATCGACGAAGCGGAGCGTCTACCTGCCGATTATTCGAAACGAGCTGCCGCCGATCCTAAAAGTCTTCGATTTTGCAGATCCAGACATGGTGATCGGCAAGCGGCCGGTGACCAACGTGCCAGCGCAGGCATTGCTGATGATGAACAGCCCGTTCGTCATGGATTGCGCCGAGCGGACTGCCGAGCGGATACGCGGCGAAGGACCGCTCGAAGATCGAACACTGGTCGAACGAGCTAGCGGATTGGTCCTTTCACGGCCGCCTTCTCCTACTGAGCTAAAACGTTCGATCGCGTTTCTGGAGAAGGCCAGGCAGTCGCCGGCGAACCAACAGAATAAGCTCGACGCGTCCACGCGCGCCCTCGCTCAACTTATCCACGTCTATTTTGCATCGACGGAATTCCGTTTGCTCGACTGAAACTAGTCCTCCTGGTGTTGCCCATGACTACGCCTTCCATCAGCCGCCGCGACATGTTCCGCCTGAGTGCCCTCGGGATCGGCGCGTTTCATTTTTCCGACGTCTCGCCGGCGCTTGCGGCCGGCCCGTTGGCGCCGAAGACGCCACACCACTCGGCGCGCGCCAAACGAGTGATCTTTCTATTCATGCATGGGGGTCCCAGCCATGTAGACACGTTCGATCACAAACCGATGTTGGCCAAACACGACGGCAAGCCGCTTCCATTCCAAGCGGCGAAGAACATCAGCGCGGTTCCCAAGCTGCTCAAGTCGCCCTGGAAATTTGCACGCCATGGGGAAAGCGGTTTGTGGGTCTCCGAATTGCTCCCGAAGTTGGCGGAGCAGATCGACAAACTGTGCGTAGTTCGCTCTGTGCACAGTCGGGGGCAATCGCACGGGCAGGCGGTTTCGATGCTGCATACGGGTACAGACAACCTTGTCTGGCCCTCCGTCGGAGCATGGGTCTCGTATGGATTGGGAACGCAGAACCAGGACCTGCCGTCGTTCGTGTCGATCAGCCCCTCAGGCGGGCATGGCGGCCCACGGAATTACGGTTGCGCCTTCCTGCCAGCTATTCACCAAGCAACGACGATCGGCCACTCCGGAAAACTCGGGGACGCTCGCATTCAGCATCTCGACAACCAACGCCGAACGCCCGCTGAACAGCGAGCTCAACTCGAACTGTTGCAGGCGATCAACCAGGAGCGGCTTGAACGAGAAGCGGGCGAGCCGCAGATTCGGGGCGCGATCGAATCGTTTGATCTCGCCTACCGCATGCAGACTGCGGCGCCGGACATTCTCGACCTCTCCCAGGAGTCCAAAGCCACACACAGCCTTTACGGCATTGGCGCCAAGGAGACGGATAACTACGGCCGGCAGTGCCTGCTTGCTCGACGGCTCGTTGAAGCCGGCGTCCGCTACGTCGAAGTTTCGACTGGAAACGTCTGGGACCAGCACAGCAACCTCAAGGGCGGTCATGAGAAGAACTCGAAGATGACCGACCAACCCGTTGCCGCTCTCTTGACCGACCTCGCGGCGCGCGGTTTGCTGGACGACACGCTCGTTGTCTGGAGTGGCGAGTTCGGCCGCACGCCGATCGTCCAGGGCCGCAACGGCCGCGATCACAATCCACAAGGCTTCACGGCATGGCTCGCAGGCGCCGGCGTCAAAAGCGGCACCGCCTATGGAAACACCGACGAGTACGGCTACTACGCGATCGAAAACCGAGTCCACATGCACGATTTGCACGCGACGATGTTGCACCTGATGGGCATCGACCACCTGCGGTTGACCTACGCTCGCTCCGGCAGAGACTTTCGTCTGACCGACGTTTATGGCAAAGTCGTCAAAGAACTCTTCTCCTAGCTCTAACGCCGTCACATACGACATCCAAAGCGAGCATCCGGTTGGTTTGCCGCTTGACGCCCCAGGATGAATCATGGCGCTCGCCGACAATCGTCTGCAACGAACGTTGACGCTGTGTGCACTCTATGTTGCTCAGGGCGTGCCGTGGGGGTTCATGCTGATCACGTTGCCCGCCTATTTGGCGTACAAGTTTCAGGTCGGCGACGACGAGATTGGGCAATTGACCGCCATCATTCTTGTGCCCTGGTCGTTCAAGCTCATCTGGGCGCCGATCATGGACACGTTCACGATTCGCAGCATGGGTCGGCGCCGGCCTTGGATTATCGGCGCCGAATTGATGATGGCTGCCACGCTGCTTGGGTTCTGGGGGCTGGGCGATCTGTCGCAGAAGATGGAGGCGCTCTTGTTTATGTATTTCTTGCACAACTGCTTCGCCTCTCTGCAGGACGTTTGCACGGACGCGTTGGCGGTTGACATTCTGCCGCCCAATGAACAAGGCCAAATGAACGGGCTGATGTGGGGATCGAAGTTGGTCGGCAAGGGACTTGGCGCGTGGGGATTGGCCCATGTGTTGAACTACGGCGGAATGGAGTCCTGCATCGTTGTGCAAATCGCGATCTTGTTGGCGATCATGTTGATTCCAATGTTCATTCTGGAGCGGAAAGGCGAGAAGCTGTTTCCGTGGAGCTCCCGCCCCGCGATTGACTCTTCATCATCGCCTCAGGATGGCCATGCGGAATTAGCGACCGCCTCGGCAGAGGTAAGCGGCGAGCTCGTTTCCAATGTGCGAAATCCCAGCGAGGTTTTGAAGGCGTATCTGCGCGGGTTTACTCTGACGACGACGGCGGTCTACGTCGTATTCACACTCTTTCATTTGATCGCCTCGGGCGTCAACGAAATCGTCACAAAGACGCTTTACATTCAGCAGTTGAACCCGACGTGGACTGACGTGAATTATTCCACCGCTGCCGGTCTCTACGCAGTGGGACCGATCATCATAGCTGCGGTCCTCGGCGGGTTTGTGGGCGATCGCTTTGGACGCCGCAAGGTCCTGTTGTTCGGCCTTGGAGGGTATGGACTGGCCGCGATGATCTTCGCCGCTTGCCCAGGGATGTGGAATGAGCGGTGGTTCGCGATGTCGTACCTGCTTTCTTTCGAAACACTCAACGCGGTGGTGTCCGTCGGCTTTCTGTCGATGGCGATGAGGATTTCATGGGCCGGTTCGGCGGCGATTGTCTTCACGACCTACATGACTTTGTCCAACGTCTCGCACGTTGTCGGCAATTGGTTGGCTGGTCCCGTGCGACGCATGTTTCTTTATCCCGAATACGGCGACTCGGCCACACTACTGTCCTACGAGATGACCTTCTGGTTCGTCGGCCTGCTATCGCTCACACCACTCTTGTTGTTGGTTTTTGTCAGACCCGACGAAGTCGACCGCGCCCGCGAAGCCGATGCGATGAAGGAAGGCTAGGCGTCAGCGATGTGTCCGTCTTCTTCGTGTGTCTCGGTGCTTATTGTGGCCGCTGAACGGATGGCCGCCAGAAGACACGAAAAGCCCAGCGCGGCGTAGCCGCAACCAGATTAAGAACATGCATGACGCCGGGCTGGCAACTCACCTCATCCGGCGAACTGCAATGGGCTCCCGCCTCTGAACGCCCGTCCCCCAAGATCGCTGTCCCCCATCATTCTTCGTGTTTCTTGGTGCCATCCTTCTTTTCGTCCTGTCAGCCACGAAAAACCCCGCGCGGCGTAGCCGCAACCAGATTAAGAACATGCATGACGCTGCCGCGGTAGATTGATGTCCTAATCCGCATCGCCGCCATTGCGGCCGTAATCAACGCTAGAAACGCAAAAATCGACGACCTGATGAAACTGGCAGCTTAAAAGTCTGCGCACCGCGCAAAGATTCTTGACGTTAGTAACACGAAAGCCACTTGTCTTCAGGCCTGAACTCCGGTCCGCGTTAGGACTCGCTGGCAGTCGGTATGGACCGACAAGGGTCGATAGTCACAGATGCGGCTCAATTCCCAATCGAGCTGGAACTGCAGTCGACATTGATCGACCTGTGTGGGGGTGCCCAAGCGAAGCGATTTGGAAGGCCGATCACTGGCGCCCCTGGTCCGAAATCCAAGGTTGAAGTAGCCCTATCAAGCCGTTATCACCCACGCGCCCCATTGGCATGGATTCAACCACGCAATTCGCAGCGAAGAATATGGCTGCCGAGAACCAATGCTCCGCATTTTCAAAGCGGAAACTAGACGCGGTTCTGTGCCGATTGGCCATCATGACAGCCCGATTCTCATACATCGCGATTCTTGATCGGGCTGAACCCGACTAGAGAGCGTCGAGTACTTGCTTCTCATCAAAATGAAAAAGAAGCAGGTAATCTTCCCAACCATGCTCGCCTTCACAGCAGGCGACACTGCACGAAGCCAAGCTCGAATCGCTGAGAATGACCGAACGCACGACGGGCCAGAGCCCGGACAGATCGTTAGAGTTGATGTTGATATTCATGCCGGCGTGTGAACTGGCATCGTCTCCTTCGTCAATCTCGACGCCAACCGTGGAACTCAAGGACTTCGCCGTCGTGACCAGATGTTGGACGGAGCCACGAATATCAACTTCAGGAGATTTTTGTGGTTGTAGCTGAAGGTTCAGGCATTTCATCAGATTGGAGCCTAACTGGTCTAGGGCCTCTACGGACGGATGAAGTGATGGAGCCCACTCTTGATGTGAGTGGGTTCCATTTGGTCCGTGCACCTATAGCGAGTTCGGCACAACGAGGCTAATTATTAGGCAAGACGGCAAGAACTGCAAATCGAAGCCGACAATTTCTCGACCGTCGCGCATCCGCGTTGGGGCTCGGCGATTCCGCTTGTTCCTGCCCACACAGCGGCGACTGGCTGCATAGAAGCGCGACGGGTTGGGATCGCGGCCTCTGGAGAGGAGTTTATTGCCTGCTTTCTACGGCTTGAGTCCCTTTGACGGGGTGCCTCGCCCACCTTATTCTGAGGCGATGCGAAATCTTGAGGCGATCCAACGCAAGGCCCTAGTTCCGCTCTATCGAGGCGCTTGCCGGCGGATTCCAATCTGCTGCAGCAAGGCCCTTGTCCTCTGCGCGCTTGCGGGTACGCTCATTTCGTCGACTGGGCTGTTCCTTCTTCCGATCCCAGTTCAGTTCCAATCGGCGCGGTATCCTTGCGAATCGCATGCATGCGGCTGCGATTCGACCCATTGTTGGGAAGAATGTTGCTGCTTCAGCGCGCAAGCGAAACTCACATGGGCGGCCCAACAGGGGTTACGCCCCCTCGCGGCGCGGGTAAGGGCGCCGATGCGGTCGCCCATCACGATTCTGAACCTGGGCCCGATGCTCCCTCTTTTGCCTTGCTGAAGAACGCGAATAGTTGTCGCGGATTTTCGGACGATAAAGCCGTTGTGGTTTTTGCGACGTGCCAGTCAGGTTCGTCGGCATGGCGCCCTGGGCCGCCCCAGGTTGTCTTCGGGCAGTGCTATGACCGCATTGCGGATTCCGTCACTGATTCCCCGCCGACGCCTCCTCCTCGGAACGCCACTTGACTGACTCGTCGCTGCCAATGCGTGGTCCGCACCGAGTGGACTGACGCCATGTGACAGCGGGCGATCAAGATCTCGCGTTCACTTGGGCTAGCCAGTCTGTGCTTGCCCGTTTCATGTGTGCGCGAGCATCTCCTACTTGTGGCCATTGTCTGAATCCGAATTCTGAGGAGAACGTTATGCATAAACGAAAGGGTTTTACCCTTGTGGAGTTGTTGGTCGTGATTGCCATCATTGGCGTCTTGGTTGCGCTGCTGCTACCGGCCGTGCAAGCAGCTCGTGAGGCGGCGCGGCGCATCTCGTGCGCGAATAAGCTGAAGCAAATTGGTCTCGCGCTGCACAATTACCACGATTCAAACCAAGTCTTTCCTCCCGGCTATCTCGCCGACGGCGTGGCGTCGACCGCTCCTGCCTCCGCGGAGACCGGTAGCGGGTTTGCCTGGGGCGCGCTAACGCTGCCTTACCTTGAGCAGAAGCCGCTCCATGACCGCCTTGTCTTCGAACGAGATTGCCGCGCCCCAGAGAACCTCGCGCATGCGACAGAGCAGCTGTCCGTCTTTCGCTGCCCCTCGGACAGCGGAGACCATCGAGAGACATTTGACGTTTCCAGCAGTGGGAATCGCTACGAGGTTGCATTGGCGAACTACGTTGGAATTCTGGGCTATGGAAATGTCACAATGACGCCCGGAAACCCGATGGGTCCGGGGGTGTTCTATCGAAACAGCAAAGTTCGTTTCGCCGACGTGCGCGATGGCGCGTCCAACACAATCATGGTCGGTGAACGGACCCAGCGTCATAAGTTCATGGCCAACGGGCCAACAATCGAGGCAGCGTCTACCTGGTACGCGGCCATTCCCGGCTCGATGCGGCACGCCGGAATGCCTGGCGGCATGGCGAGCATGATGGAGGGCCCTGGTTCGCTGGTCTTGGGACATGTCGGGCAGCCAGCGATGGGCCACATGATGCAGATGCACCATACGCCAAACCACACGAACCACATCGTCAACTTCTCCAGCCTGCACCCTGGCGGCATACACTTCGTCGGCTGTGACGGTTCCGTCCATTTTCTCTCGGAGGATATTGAGTTCATGACATTTCGTCGGTTAGGGCAGCGTGCCGACGGCGACGAACTGGGACCTTTCTAGCTCTGCTGCTCACGGTCGCAGCATGGCGAAGCGGGCGGCCTGAAGAGACTAGCCTGTCCATGTTGGCGGTCCATGTTGGCAGTCCATGTTGGCGGGCAAGGGCCCGTCCGGCGTCACTCCGCGCCGAGACGGGTTTTGCCATCGGCACGGTCCTAGCTGCGGGAACCTAAGGGCAAATAACGCTGGAACGGGGCGTTCGCGGCGCGGCAGCCTCGCTGAGCAGACGCCAACGGAGCCAGCGGCAAGCGGTGTGATCGACATTTTCGCTAAAGTCAACCCAATCGTCATAACGATAACCACTGTTGGAGAGACCAAGCGGAACGTGTTTGCACGAGGCTGCGCCCCAAGGCCGCGCCTTGCGATCGATTCACCGGAGTTCCGTTCATGCGCGCTGCCACCAATGTTTCCGCGTGGCTGACGCTCTTCTTGTTCTCCGTCGTCACGGGATGCGCGCGGACCCACCACCGGCTTGAAGCCGATCGCGAGGCGTATTGTGCGATCGACGAGCGAAACCACGATCCTCGCTGGTCCGCCCGAGAATATAGCATCGAGATTGACCCGCGCAGCCGATACTTCGACGCTCACGATCCCGACCATCCGCCGATGCCAGCCGACGACCCGACTTCACACGCCTACCTGCAAGTGGTGAACGGGATGAAGGGCTGGGAGCATTGGCATGACAATGGCGAGCGGTTCGACCTGGAAAACTCGGGATGGCGGGACGCGTTAGGCGGTTACGTCGAAGTCGGCGACGATGGCGCCGTCAAGCTCGATGTCAACTCCGCGCTACGGCTGGCTTATGTCCACTCGCCATCCCATCAATCCCAACTGGAAACGCTCTATCTCTCCGCGTTGGACGTAACGGCGGAACGGTTCCGGCTGGATACTCAATTCTATGGCGGGTACGACGCCAACTACACCCACAACGGTTCGTTGATTCCACAGCAGTTGCGTGGCGTTGGCCCATTTGACGGCGTTGAGGACAATCGTCTGACATTGGGCCGGCCGTCCGGTGCGAGTCCAGCGTTTCAGGCCCGACGGCAGTTTGCCACCGCGGGCGAACTGCTGGTCGGTTTCGCCAACTCGTTCGTGTTCGAATTCACGGGCGGCGACGCCAACCTTACCGCGTCGCTGGCGAACTTCTCACTCATTCAACCCCTGTTACGCGGCGCCGGCAGAGACATTGCCTTAGAACAACTTACCTTTGATGAGCGAAAACTGCTCGCCAACTTGCGCGCCTATAGCCAATATCGTCAGGGCTTCTATACGCAGGTGGCTATCGGCGAATTGGGCGTCACGGGCCCGCAGAGATTCGGCACAAGCACGAGCCTTCAGTCGTTTAGCGGCCAAGGAGGCGTCAACGGCTACCTCGGCCTCCTTCAACAACGTCAGCAAATTCAGAACA
>CAZWOU010000071.1:0-5583 GCA_964635375.1 uncultured Pirellulaceae bacterium
TTGCCGCCCGTGGGAGCATCGATTTTCGCGCCGGCAGTGGTTGGGAGCCGCCGCGGCGGGGGCGACGGCAAGCCTGTGCTCGCCTGCTATTGCCGAGGCAATCAAGAAGAACGATCGGCAAGTGCTTTTCATCTGGCTCGACGGAGGGATGAGTCAGTTGGAGAGTTGGGACCCAAAGCCGGGAACGCCGTTCGGCGGCCCATTTCGTTCGATTGAGACATCGGTCCCTTCGGTTCGCATCAGCGAACTCATGCCCAATACGGCGAAGCAAATGCACCGTCTCGCCGTAGTTCGCAGCCTTTGCACGCAAGACAATTCGCACTCGGCGGGCGTCGCCCGAATTCAACGGGGCGATCCCAAGAGTCGCGGCGTTGTCTATCCCTACTTTGGATCGGCCGTCGCCAAACTGCTTGGTCCCGGCGAGAGTGGGTTGCCGCCGTACGTTTGGATCAAACCTGGAAGCGGCGGATTCAAACATCAAGACGCGGGATTCCTCGGTCCCAAGTACGGCGCCTTGGCGTTTGGAGACGGCCAGCCGCCCAACAACTTGGTGCGACCAGAGTCGATCAGTGAATCAGCTGATCAAGCTCGCCAGCAGCTTCGCAACCGAACCAATCGCCGGTACGGTCAGCGCCGGCGCAAACAAGTGTCTGAGGCCAACACGTATGTGTTCGATACCGCAGTAACGCTGATGAAACGCCAAGAGTTGTTTGATGTAACGTCGTTTGCGCCGCGAGACGTCCAGCGATATGGCGAACATGAGATCGGGAGGCACATGCTTCAGGCTCGAAAGATGCTTCAAGCTGGCGTCAGATTCGTCAAAGTGAATTCCTACGGCTGGGATACTCATGGCGACAACTTCAATGGACACGTCAGTCTCGTGGGCAAGTTCGACCAAGCGTTCGGGGCCGTGATTGAAGACTTGCAAGAGCGTGGCATGCTAGAGAATGTGCTTGTCATTGCGATGAGCGAATTCGGGAGGACGCCTCGCATCAACGGACATATTGGCCGCGATCACTGGCCCGAAGCCTGGTCGCTGGCGATGGCCGGCGCCGGCATCAAGAAGGGCGTGGTCGCCGGCGAGACGAATGACAAAGGGACATGGGTGGAGAGCCAGCCCTTCGACATCGGCCACATGTTCCATACCTGGTTTCAGGCACTCGGAATCGACTCCACTGATATCGAGTACGACAACAACGGACAGCCGCTGCCGATCGCCCACGACGATCACTCGGCCGTTAAGGAGGTCTTGGCATGATAGACAATGCACTCAAGTCGGTCTCGCCAAAAGAACTCACTGTGATCGCCGCCGATCCCCAAGTGCTCGCGGCGAGATTCAGCCCTGCTGGCGACTACCTTATCGCCGGATCATTTGACGGGCGGATGCGCCGCTGGGCGGCCCAAGCGGAAAACGAATTCGTGGAAGCTCCCTCGATGTCCAAGCACGGCGGGTGGGTAGAGGCATTCGCCCAACACCCCGACGAGCCCGTCTGCATCTCTGGCGATTCCTGGGGAGGCATGACCTGTTGGCGCCATCGGGAAGCAGAGCCAGAAGTCGTTTGGCATCTACCCGCGGCCCATGACGGCTGGATTCGATCTCTCGATTTCCACCCGAGCGGTGCGACAATCGCCTCGTGCGGCTTGGACCGAAACGTGGTGATTAGGTCCGCCGACGACGGTCGAGAGCTGAGACGTTTTGAGATTCCAGACGCCGAGACGTTCTGCGTGCAGTTTCATCCCAATCGGGACGAATTGGTCTGCGGCGACATGCTCGGCCGAATTCATCGCTGGAAAGCGAGCAAGGGCGAGTCTCTCAAGTCATTCGACGCTGGAGGACTGTACTTACACCATCGACTCCAAGACGTTGGCGGAGTGCGAGTTCTCGCGTTCGACGCCGAAGGCAAATCACTGGCGGCGGGCGGCACGCGACCGAAGAACGGCGCCACGGTCCAAGGCGTTCCCACCATTATGGTCTTCGATTACGAGTCGGGCGAAATGCAGCAGGAGATGAAGCTTGGCGCGACCAACCAGTGCTTCGTTCACGACATTGAGTTTCATCCCAAGGGCTTCGTGATGGCCGTGACCAGCGGTACGCCTGGCACTGGGCAAGTCGTGTTTCACGCGAGGAACGAAGACAAGCCGTTCTACACCAATACCAAACTCCCCAACTGCCATTCCATCTCGCTGCATAAGGATGGAAATCGATTCGCTGTCGCCGCAACAAACCGAGGCAGCAACGGCAATGGGCGCCGCCTAAACAAGGAAGGCGAGTACCAGGGGAACACGACACCGATCCATGTATTCGACTTTCAATGGGCGGAGCTAAAGGCCCAAACCGACAAGAAAGACGGTTGAGGGCGCCGACTCAACGGATTGCGGCGCCTACTTGCGAAGGACTAGCACGGGGCATTTCGCGTGTCGAATCGTGCGTTCCGTGACCGAGCCGATCAGCATGTGGGCGATTCCAGTGCGACCGTGCGATGGCATAACGATGAGGTCGGCGCCAACGCTATCGGCGTAATCGGCGATTCTTGCTCCCGGCGCGCCGTGAGTAATCTTGATCGAGAGGCCAGCATACTTGTCGCCTCCGAACTGCTTCGTTAACGCGTCGGTCGAGTGGTTGGTGCGAGTTTCGTCATCGACGGAGCCGTAGAGCTCGCCTGGATGGACGGGCGAGAGTTCTTCCAGTACATGTACGATGTGGATCTTCGATGCGTCGCCGGTGATGTCCAAGGCAACATCGACCGCAGCATAGGACTCCTCCGAAAAATCAATCGGCACGACAACGCTATTTCGCTTAAAACTGGACATGACGTTTCTCTCGTTCGCTTGCTTGGGCAACCTAGTCACACGGGCGCCGGCGACGCAAAGGGGCTCCCATCCGCTGTTCAACCTATGCGATCATAGAAGAAATTGCGACGCCCTAGCCAAAATCGTTCCCGTACGCTCCCAACATGCGGACCGCGGCAAACCAAACAAAAAGCTGGCGTGATTTGAGATCACGCCAGCTTCTGATCAGTTTCGTGCGCCCCGAGGTAAGGCATCTGCCAAACGGGGACTAGTTGCCGAGGCCCCCTCCTAGGCCAGGCGGCGCCAAGCCTCCGCCGAGGCCCCCGCCGTCCAGACCGCCGCCGTCCAGACCGCCGCCGTCCAGGCCGCCGCCTAAGTTTGCGGAGGGTCTGGCTTCGTCAGTTCGAGTGAGCCAGCGATACTCTTCGGCCTCGTCGACCTCACTGCGAACAACTAGTTCACCCGTGGGCGTCAACAGCAGCATTTCCGTTGGCGCGAAGACCGGATTATCGCGGTCCTTGTTGATCTTCTCGCCGCCGCGGTAGTCAAGCACGACCGTGTTTGTTTCAAGGTTGTATACCTTCAGTAGCTTCTTGACGTGCGACACCGGATGAACGACAACGGCATCCTCTTTGAAGTTGACGACAGCGCCCCGAGCCACATCGATTTCAAGAGGAACGTCAACCGCCCTATTCTTGTCCCATGTCACTGCGACAATCTTCACCTTCGACTCGCGTGTTTCGATCTTGACGCCAGTCGTTCGGTTTTCGGTCTGCCACCCTGTGGGCGTAGTGACTACACCGGGCAACACTCGCTGCGGATAGGCGATCGAGACCGAGGCGCTGGGCTCGCTCCATTCCGTGCGGTGGAAGTACGCCCGCGAACCGCCGCTGGCCTCTTTGGCACTCAGCGCCTTGAGACGAGTCAACACTCCGGACTTGAGATCTCGCTGCGCGGGCTGCATGCGAGAGTCCTTGGGATGGTTCGGGTCTTCGATCAACAGTTGGACCCGATACTTATACGTCTTGCCTGGCACGACGCCGAAATCGAAGAAACGAATGAGTTTGTACTTGGTGATCTCTGTCTTGCTAGTGTCGGTCCCCAGTCCGCCTGAGCCCGCATATCCGCCCGCGCCGGGTGGGGCGCCAAGTCCGCCCGCGCCTGGTGCTCCAAGTCCGCCCGCGCCGGGTGCGCCAAGTCCACCCGCGCCGGGTGGACCAAGGCCGCCTGCACCGCCAGGCGGCGCGAGTCCGGCCCCGCCTGGTATTCCCTGAGAGCCACTTGGCTGTCCGGAACCGGGGATGTCGCCGCTGCCGGAGTCGCCAAACGGATCGTTCGGATCGACCTTTGATTTGTCGTCCTCTGAAGCGTCCTTGAGCTTGGTCGATTGAAGCTTTGGAAACTCAGAATGACTGATGTGATCCCTGACGTTGGCCAACATGATTGGCGGAACACGCATCGTCGTGTTCGGCAACGCGAAATCACTGCTAACACTATCTGGATAGACGTCGATAAACGCGCTAACGCGATCCAACGACTTCTTGGTGCTCCAAACGCTCACCCATTTGAGAGGAGCGTCTGGATCAGCGGTCGAAACCTCCGCTCGCTCAGCCGAGAAGGCAATGTAGTTTGGGGTATCGCGAGTCTTCTTGTAATTGACTGCTTTCAGGAAAACCTGCTCAAACTCGGATGATTGTTTCTCGTATGGCACCAGAGCTCGAACTGCCACCACGTTGACGGAGTACCCTCGAATCCCCAAGGCGCCGCTCACCGCGCCGCCGATCAGGGAAGATTCCCATCCGCCGCGCGTAGGACCTCGATAGACAGAGGAACCTGAGCCAGGAGCTCCGTCCATGCCGCCTAACTCGCCATCGCCTGCACCATCGGCGCCTAGCCCGCCTGCCTCATCACCGCCTCCGTCGAGACCACCGGCGCCACCGAGCCCAAACCCTCCAAGTCCACCGTCACCTCCAGGCGGGCCGACCCCTCCACCAGCCGGATCTCTCCGCCTTCGAGACCTCCGCCCCCTCGGTTTCGGCTCCCCGTCTGTTCGCATCTGCTTGGTTGTCTCGTCGTTGGCAAACGCGTCGATACGGTTCTTATTGGGAACGGCTACCGCGACTTGCCCAATCGACGAGACCTCCACCATGAGCGGCGGAAAGATCTTCGGGTCGTCCCGCTTATCCGTCCGCGGCACCAGTGGATGCTTTAGCCGATTGTTAAATGGGTACTGTCTCGCGTTGATCTCAATGTTGGCCTTATCAGCCCGTTCTTCGTAATTGCTGAACGGGTTGCGTTCAATTTCATCGGTCACCCAGGCGGGATCATTCGTCGTCACGTACGTGGTAGCTTGTTGGGCCAGTTGCTTCAGCTCCTGCGGCACCTTGGGATACCCACTGACGGTGGAGCCGGAATAGACGAGATAGAACGCGACTAGGAGCACCACACCGAAAACGAACTTTTCGCCTTGTTGCGCCAAGAATCCTTTCATTCCATCGTCGCCGAGACTAAATTTCGCCATAACTCTTACTCCTTGTGCATTCCGCTGTTTCTCGCCCTCTAGCCGACCCGCTTCATCTACCCGCCAGCCGAAGTTACGCCCGAACTACCACCCGACTCAATACCCAGCTTCTTGCGGTCTACCGGGTTGTAGATGTAGATGATTCCGTAGATCTCTAGGTCAATATCGTCTGAGGAGACATCGGCATCGCCACCCGTTCCACCGCCCAGACCACCGCCCAGTCCACCGCCCAGTCCACCGCCCAGACCACCGCCCAGACCACCGCCCAGACC
>CAZWOU010000071.1:5593-7861 GCA_964635375.1 uncultured Pirellulaceae bacterium
ACCACCAAGCGCGGCGTCGCCGCCGCCGTCTGCCGCCCCGAGGCCGGGAGGCCCGCCAGCGCCACCCAGAGCGCCGCCGCCCATGGCACCGCCGCCCATGCCGCCACTGGACTGGGTTGACTTGCCCCGGTTAATGCGAAGTTGCCGCACCTCGACGGGTAGTTGTGAGTTGCCGCAGGCGGCCAACAAACGGCTCAGGTTCTGCTGATCAACCTTTAGCCGCATCCGAATCGGCATCCTCTTAGCGACGGCTAAGAAGGCATCATCCGCACTGAATGTCTCCGCGAGACCTCGCATTTTCTTTGCCGCCAGCGGCTCATACTTGAGATTGACATATCGGTTGTCGCCAGGGTCTCCCGACGACTGAACGGCGCCACCCCCTCCGGTCGCACCGCCACCTGGCGGCTCCAGGCCTGACGCCATGCCTCCAGCGGGGCTAGCCATGCCGCCCATTTCTGGCCCGCCGCCCATAGCGGCATCACCCCCGGGGGCCTCGCCACCGGTAATCTTGTCGCCAGTTCCAACTTTCCCACGCATCCCTATGGCGTCGGGACCGATTTGAATGAAATCAATCTTCTTCACTGTGGCCATATAACGAGCCTCAATGTCGCCGTTGGCCTCCTTAATGATGTTCAGCAAAGCGGTTAGCACCCACAAATCCTCTTGGGCGTAAAGGATGTCTAACGTGCTGGGTTGAGCTCCCTCCCAGGTAAAGCGACTGCTCACGATGCTGACTTGATTCCCAGCGTCCCACACGACAAGGTCTTCTTTGGCCCGGACCGTCGTGTTGGGGTTATCCAAGGCCCACGTGGCGCCGACGATATCGGCCAATTTGGGTAGCTCGTCCTGGATGAAGTAACGATACTCCTGTCGAGCCAGCGTTGGGATCGAGCTTTTTCGATCACCGCCCGGTTGGTCGGGCGGATAGGGGACAGTCGCTTCGATCGGCTTGAGCGATTGAGCTTGACGCTGAAACGAACGATCGAACTGTTCAGGCCATTTCAAGATATCTTTTTGGTGGTTGTATTGCTTTTCCCAGGCCTGCAGCACCTCTTTTTCCAGACCGCCGATCTTCTCGTCCATCCATTTGTGCGATTGATCATTCGGATGGTCTGGTTTGCCAAGCACCGCTTGGGCATTGGAGAATTGTGTCTTGTAGTCGGTGATCTTCTCTTCGGTTTGCGACTGAACCGCAATGGAAATCCAAAAGTAGGACCCGATATACATCGCCGTAATGCAGATGCAAGCGACCCAAAAGTGATGGATCTTGAGTTTCTCGAGAATGTCTTTGAGTTGATCCATAGTTATCGTCCCTCTCCGTTCGATTCCGCGAGTTCAGCGGCCGCCGCACGTTCTTTCTCCAACCGCTCGTCCTCCAGCCGCATCTTCCGACGTTCATCGAGTCTTTGGCTCAGCAATTTTTCCTGCCACACGAATTGAACGACAAAGTCGTACTTGGGCGCCGAAATGTAACCTTTCTGGTCATCCGTCCTGGCAAATCCGCCGCCGCCGAATCCGCCGTCGCTAGGCCCGCCGTCGCCAAGCCCGCCGCCCCCTAGCCCGTCCGCGTCGCCGGTTCCGTCATCGCCGGTTCCGTCATCGCCGGCTCCATCATCGCCAGGTGCATCGGGATCAAATCCGCCGCCGCCCGGTGGTCCGTCTAAACCGCCGCCGGCTGGCCCTCCAGGCAGTCCGCCACCGAGTCCGCCGGTATTGCCTGTCGACCTGGTCTCGAAGTTAGGATCGGCAATCTTGTGCTTCCGATCGATGTTGTTGTCGGTTAACACAATCGCAAAACCGATGCCAAGTTCTTTCAGCGTGAACGTCTCTTTCTTGTCAGCTCCCGCTTCCACGGGCAATTCGATTTTATCCTCTTGGATAAATCTCAGCAGTGTATTGTGCAGGTGAGCCATTCCAGCACTCCTGCGGTCTTTACTACTGAAGTACAGGTGGTGTCCCTTGAGTTCGATGACCCACCCCGGTCCTTCGGGAGCCTCGCTAGCCGCCTCGGCGTCCACGTTAGGTACTCCGCCACCCGCTGGCGAAGCGCCTGGATTGACAGCGCCATTGCCCGCTGGGGCGCCTGCCCCCGCTGGGTCAGCACCTGCCGGGTCAACACCTGCCGGGTCAACACCTGCCGGGTCAGCACCTGCCGGGTCAACACCTGCCGGGTCAGCGCCTGCAGGGTCCGCACCTACTGGGTCCGCACCTACTGGGTCCGCACCTGCCGGGTCAACACCTGCCGGGTCAACACCTTCGTCAACATCT
>CAZWOU010000071.1:7961-18286 GCA_964635375.1 uncultured Pirellulaceae bacterium
GGGTCCGCACCTGCCGGGTCAACACCTGCCGGGTCAACACCTTCGTCAACATCTCCAAGCTCCTCGATTTCACCACTCAAAGTACGCAAGTACTTCTTTTTCACGTCCGCGGTGTACCAGGTCGCCAAGTCGTCAAAGTACTCACTCTCCACATAGTCAATGAACAGCTCTTTGCGTTCGGTGATGGGGATCTGCTTATGATCAACGTACACACCAGGCGTGATCCCATCAGTCGCTGGCAGAGATTCGTCGAGCGCTCTGAGAAACTCAAGCCAAAGCAAACGGCGATCGGCGGACCCGACCACTTCCTCTCCCAGAGCCGCCAATTTCTTCAGCGTTTCAACACGTTCTCCGTCCTGGGTTTGGTGATCGCGGCTGAGCGACTCGGCACTCGACACGGATCGCTTGGCGTCGATCCAGGTAAGTCCGTCGAACTCACGGTCCTCTTTGACCTCATAGGCATTGTTGGAAGGAGCGATGAAGGCGACGGAGCAGGCCAACATGAGCAAGGCGATTCCGGCCACAGCCCAGGGTTTCTTCTCGCGAATGATGCGATTGATGACGATTTCGCGAGGAACCAGGTTTGTACTCAGTTTTGATTGCTTGAGACCTTGCAGACAGAGGCCGTAGCAAACGGAGAAACCAAAGACGTTTTCCTTGAACGCGGGCGCCGAGATCACGGACGAGCCGTCTAGGTTGCGGAACTTCTTGAAGTCCACAATGTCGTATCCCAGGTTCTTGGAGAGGTAATGCTGGAGCCCGGGCAACTTGACGGTGTTGCCCAGCAGGACGACGCCGCGAAGCTTCGCTTGGCGATCCATGTTCTGGAAAAAGCCAATCGACCGCTGCACTTCCGTGACCAAGTCGTTAAAGACCGGCCGCATCGCTTGGAACACTCGCCGTGGATCCTCGGCTTTGCGTGCGTTGCGCTTGAGATGCTCCGCCTTGGCGAAGGTCAGCTTGAGTTCCTTGGTCAGCTGTTTGGTGAAGTGGTTGCCGCCAATCGGAATGCTTCGTTGCCAAACGCGAAAACCGTTGGTGACGACCAAGTCGCTCGATTCAGTTCCCATCGAGAGAATCACCAGTGATTCCGGCGGGTCGTCCGAATCGTACTCGTCTTCGCTGGGACCATCGCGAAGCAGATCGTGGGCGGCAAAGTTATAGATGCAAAGTGGTGCGAGCTGGATGATGTTCAATTCCAGGCCGACGTCCGTCAACGGTTCCATCGCCCGATAGACCTGGTCTCGCTTCATTGCGAACAAGCCCACCTCAGCATCCAAGGTGAACCCGTCAACCTCCTGCCCGCCACTCATCTTTTGAAAGTCCCAGATCACTTCGTCCAGGTCGAACGGAATCTGTTGCTTGGCTTCGTACCGCACGATCTCGGGGATCTTCTTGGCATCCACCGGCGGCGGCTTGAAGAACCTTGCCAGACCAGCTTGGCCAGGCACGGACATGGCGATCGTCGAACCTTTGACGTCGTTCTGTTCGATGAATTGCGCTACCGCTGCTTCGATCAACTCTTCAGGGTTCGCTTCGGGTTGACTGAGAATCTTGGGGTATTCGATATAGTCGAACGCCTCCGCGACGATCTGGCCGTCCTCCATCGTGCAATAAAGCGCCTTGAGCGCGCATTGCCCAATATCGATTCCCCAAACACCTTGTTTCTTGGCCATCGTTTCTCCTGAAGCTGGCGTGCCAACGCCATGCTGGGACCATCTGGCTGCACGTCTGAGACTCCTCGGCCTCGGTGGACGTGAAAAGTGGAGCTACGTAGAAAAAATGAGGAGTCTTCTTATTCTCTAATCTACTGACAGCCTCCCACAATTGTCAACAAATTCCCAAGCCAACATCTTCGTTCGGACCCCAAATTTCTCACCCAATCGAGTCGTCCCGTCGCCTTTGCCAACGGTCGACGCCGCTGATTGTGAGCGTTATCGTGGTTAACACGATTACCCAGGGCGTTGCCGTCCCGGATCCCAACGCCCCCATTCAACTGTTGAGGCCCGATCTTACCCCATGAAGTACCAGGAACTGATCGTTCTCCTGCCTTGCCACAGTCTAGAGGACTTTCCCACCCATCATGAGGGCGAGGAGGCCCAGGGGCTGCTCGCTGCCTGGTCGTCCCTCTGGCACCCCGCCTTGATCGCCGCCGCCGGCGCCCCCAGCTGGGCTCGGATCGACGACCCTCCCACCGAATTGGACAACCGACTACTGGTGGCGCCTGCCGTTTCCTCGCAAGAATTACCAACCGGTTTCGCCCAGCGGGCCAAGGAGGAAGGCGCAGTGCTGATCCGCCGAAAAACGGATCGGGACGAAATCGTCCAATTGGCCCTGGAGCAGCTCGATGGCGGCGATCAGGGGGTGGATTCTGAACTGGCGGACGAGTTTCTCGCGTTAGGGTACACCTATTTACAGGTTGAACTGCTGACCCGCCAGATGCGATACGCCAGCAACCTGGACGAACTCCACTTCAACAACCTCGTGGAAAGGGCGGCTGAGCATGCTGTGGCCGGTGATCTCACGGCGGCCCGCGAGCAGCTTTCGGCCTCGTTTGACGTGCTCACCCAAGAACGGGACCACTACTATGCCGTCGACAGCTATTTGCTTGACATCACTTTGACCGCCAGCACGACGCTGGACGATTCGTTGAAGCAAGAGCTTGATGAGGGGATTGCGACTTCGTTGTTGCTGTCGGCAAGCGACCTGGAATTGATGGCGGCGAAGCACCCCGACACGCTGCAGGCGCTGCAACGCGCGATAGAGGAGCGTCGAGCTTGCGTCGTGGGTGGGGACATGGTGGAGCAGCGTTGGCCCCTTCTCTCGCTCGAATCGATGGTTGGGCAGTGGAAACTGGCTGCTTCAAGCTATCAACGGCATCTGGGCGATGTCCCCAAAGTCTTCGGCCGGAGACGCTACGGGCTGACGGCCGCGATGCCGATGGTATTGCTTGGGATGGGCTTTGAAGGCGCCATTCACGCAACGCTGGGCGAGGGGCGTTTTCCACAGGGAGCGCAAACAAAGACGCGTTGGGAGAGCGAAGATGGCGCGGTGCTCGATGCGGTGGCCCGTCCCCCGCTTGATGCAGCGAGGCCCGAGACTTTCTTGGGCTTGGCGCTCAAACTGGGCGAGACGATGGACAGCGATCACGTCGCCACGTTGATGTTCGCCCATTGGCCCGGTCAGTGCTCGCCTTGGCATCGCGATGTGAGGCGGGTGGTCAAGTTCAACTCACCTCTTGGCAAGTTCATGCGCGCCGACGAGTATTTCGCGGACACCGACTTGCCGAGCACGCTCGATCGATTCGATCACGACCAGTACCGCTCGCCCTACTTGCGGCAAGCCGTAATTCGCAAGCAGGCCGATCCGATTTCGACGTCCATCCGCTATTGGCGCCGCAAGCACCAGTGGGACGCGGCGGCCAACCTGAACGCCCTGGCCAGTTGCGTGTCAGGCCGACCAATCGCTCACGAACTCGAGCAAACTTGCGCGGCAATCGAGGACGCGGCTGAGTCGGAAGCCGACCCCGAGCTTGACGAAATGCTGAGCCAGGCGGTTGAGAAGGGCGCGAGAGCCCTCTCCGACTCCTTGCCTCGCAACTCGTCTCCCGACGGATCGCCAAACGGCGTTCTGCTATTAAACCCTCAATCCGCAGCGAGGCGGGTGCGAGCGTCGACCGAGTCGCTCGCGGCGGCTCCATCGATCGGACGACCTGTCTTTGCGGCGTCGGCCGATCCGGCCCTGCCTCAAGTTGTCGCCGACGCGCCGCCATTCGGGTTCAGTTGGATCGCCGCGGGCGATGGCGAACCGCAATCGCGTTCACGAAAGACAAAACCACTGGGCAAAGTGGACGGTCAGTCGATCTTGCTTCACAACGAGTTCTTCGAGGCGGTCATCAATCAGACCCAAGGGACCCTGACCGCCCTGTACGGATACAACACCAGAGGGAATCGGTTGTCCCAACAGCTGGCATTTCGATTGCCCGGGTCGCAAGCCGAGGGACAAGGTGGGTGTTATTCGACGATGGCCGCAGACGAATGCCGGCTGGTCTACTGCACGGAAACCGAAGCTGTGGCCGAATGCCGGGGTCGGCTGCTCGATCAAGATGGCGAGCGACTGGCCGGATTCAGCCAGCGATACAAGATTGGCCGTGGGCAGCGGGTGATCGGCTTGGAGATCGAGTTGGAGCCGGATACCGAACCCAGAGCCGACCCGTGGAATTCGTATTACGCTTGTCGCTTTGCCTGGGCGGACGAAATGTCCCCGCTGAGCCGGACGGTTCATCAAATGCGGGTGGATTGCGAAGCTAAACGTTTTGAGTCTCCTCATTATGTGGATATCACGAACGGCGACACGTCCACCACAATCCTCACCGGCGGATTGCCTTTTCATTGTCGGGCCGACTTTGGGAAGCTCGATTCGCTGCTGTTCGTTCGGGGCGAGTCGCAGCGATCTTTCTCGCTTGGCATTGGAGTCGATCTCAAGAATCCGATGAATGAAGCGATTGGGATCATGACCCCAACGGTCTCCCTACCCGAGTCGGCTGGCGCACCCACGCCGGCGGAATCGAGCTGGCTGTTGCATATTGATTCTCGAAATGTCGTAACCACTTCGCTGGAACCGCTCGTGGAAGATGGTCAGGTGGTTGGGATACGCGCGAGGCTACTGGAGACGGCCGGGCGTCCCACGCGGGCCAAGTTTCAGACTTTCCGCAATTTGACGAGCGCTCGCCAGATCGATTTTCGGGGCGAACCTCGGGGCGACCTCGACTTGAACGACGGCGCTGTTGAGGTCCCATTTTCGAGCCATGAGTGGATCGGCATGGAGGCCCGTTGGGCTTGACCCGAGCGGACGCCGTCAGAATCCGTGGAACGAGGAAGAACAGCGAGATGGTGATAACAATCGATGGTCCCGCTGGCGCCGGAAAGAGTACGGTGTCCCGGGCCCTGGCCGAACGACTTGGCTACGAATTCCTCGACACCGGTGCGATGTATCGCGCGGTCACCTTGGACGGAATTCGGGAAGGCGTTGACTGGGCGAGCGACAGCGAGGTCGCCCAGCGGATGGAAAATGTTCAGATTCGGATCGACGGCGAGCAGATTTGGCTCAACGGGCAGCAGGTGACGGAGGCGATTCGAACTTCCGACGTCACCGAGCAAGTCCACTGGGCTGCAGACCATCGTCTTGTTCGAGCCCACTTGGTAATCCTGCAGCGACAGGCGGCCGAAGGCAAGAATATCGTCAGCGAAGGACGTGACCAAGGCACGCTGGTCTTCCCCAACGCGATCTGCAAGGTTTTCTTGACAGCGTCGGCCGAGGAGCGGGCCCAGCGACGGCTAGAGGAACTCCGGCGGCGCGGCGAATCAGTGTCGTTCGACCGCGTGCTCGAACAGCAGCAACTTCGCGACAAACGGGATCAAAGTCGCGAAGTCGGCCCGCTCGTCGCTGCCGACGACGCGATTCCCGTCCAAACCGACGGACTGACCCAGAATCAAGTTGTCGACCGCCTCGAGCGGCTCGTCCGCGACCAAATCGAAACCGACACCTCGAATGCCTGACTCGGACACGCCCCTCGAAAGGGGCTCACGACGAAACATGAAACAAAGGTCTGGCCAGCAAGCCCGCAGCCAGCCGTTGAAACGGTCTTGGCCTCGCCGACTCGCCTACTCCTCGCTGCGAGCCTTTTCCCGCCTTGTCGGCGTCCTCATGTTTGGCTTGCGGGTTGGAGGCAGGGAGCACGTTCCCGACGAGGGAGGCGCGCTTGTCTGCTCGAATCATCAGAGCTTCCTCGATCCTGTTCTGGTGGGACTGTCCATGGACCGCCGCCTCAATTTCCTGGCCCGCAAGAGTCTCTTTCAAGTCCCGGTGCTGAAGCAGATTATTCTCTTCATGGACTCCATTCCCATCGACCGCGAAGGGTCGGGTATCGAGGGACTCAAGGAGACACTCAAGCGCCTGCGGCGAAGCGAGATGGTGCTGATCTTCCCCGAGGGTACGCGAACAAACGATGGCGAACTGAGCCCGTTGAAGCCCGGATTCTGCTCGCTCGCTCGACGCGGCCAGACTCCCCTGCTGCCGGTCGCCATCGATGGCGCCTATCAGGCCTGGCCTCGCTCCGCCGCCTGGCCTCGACTTTCTAGAATCCGAGTTCAAGTCGGCCCTCCCATCGAGACCGAGTTGATTGAGCAACTGTCCGACAAGCAGCTTATCGCCGAACTCGACCGGCGCCTCCACGAGTGCCTCCAGCAAGCTCGACTCAGATAGCCAACTGGTGGAACGGCTGGATCCGTTCCAGCTTCCCAAGAGCCCGAAGGTGCTTCCACCCATTCAGCCCATTCTCCTCAATCCGCCCACTGAAACATCTTTCCTCCGGCTCATCTTGCCGGCGCGGCGATGCTGTGATAGGTTCGCACGTTTTCATGATGCGGGAAATAGGCGCCGATGGTCGTAGCCGCCGCAACATGTCGCCGCTCACTCCAGACCAAATGCCTGTTCGTTACGCGATTGGCGGCTGTGTAACGCTGGTTGGCGTCGTTCGACGCAAAAGGAATCTCTGTCCATGGTTGACCGTAACCTCATTCGCTCCCTTGAAGACGACTCTATTACCTCCGTACTCGACGGCCTGTTCGATGGCGACGGAGACGAAATCCCGGATCTAGAGCCAAGTATGTCGGCGGGACCCGAGTTTGATGTAAACGCCATCATCGATGGCCGGGTTGTCCGTATGGACGATGAGGCCGTGCTTGTGGATGTGGGCTTCAAAAGTGAAGGCACGATCCCGCTGAATGAATGGGAAGAAGAAGAGGAACCACCCAAGATCGGGGACACGATCAAGGTCTTGATAGAAGACCTTGAAGACGAATTCGGATCGACTGACGATCCCTACGGCATGGTTTTGTTGAGCAAGAGAAAAGCCGACAAGATCATCGCCTGGCAAGAGATCGTGGCGAATGTCTCCGAGGAACAAGTCGTCACCGGCACGGTTACCCGCAAGATCAAAGGCGGCCTGCTCGTCGACATCGGAGTCAACGTCTTCCTGCCGGCGAGCCAAGTCGATATCCGCCGGCCGGGCGACATCGGCGATTTCATTGGGCGAGTCGTACAGTGCGAAGTGCTCAAGATTGACCAAGCTCGTCGCAACATTGTCGTCAGCCGGCGATCGCTGATCGAAAAACAACGAAAAATCGACCGAGAGGCTTTGCTCAAGGATCTCGAAGAAGGTCAGATCCGCAAAGGCGTCGTCAAGAACATCGCCGAGTTCGGCGCCTTCGTCGACTTGGGCGGCATCGACGGTCTGCTGCATATCACCGACATGAGCTGGGAGCGAATTGGCCATCCGTCCGAGATGGTTGCCATCGATCAGGAAATCGAAGTGATGATCCTGAACATCGATCGCGTGAAAGAAAAAATCGCCCTCGGCCTCAAGCAGAAGCAAAACAACCCCTGGGACGACGTGGGAACCAAGTACCCAGTCAACTCGCGAGTCACCGGTTCGGTCGTCAACGTGATGAGCTACGGAGCCTTCGTCAAGCTTGAACCGGGCATCGAAGGGCTGGTTCACATCAGTGAAATGTCCTGGACGAAACGCATCAACCACCCCAACGAACTCGTCCAAATCGGCGACGAGATCGAAGTCGTGATTCTCAGTGTTGACCAAAAGGGACAACAACTGTCGCTGGGCATCAAGCAGACGCAAGAGAACCCCTGGGAGAAAGTCGCCGAGCGATACCCGGTGGAGAGCGTCATCGACGGCAAAGTTCGCAATCTGACCAACTACGGCGCCTTCATCGAGTTGGAGGAAGGCATCGATGGTCTGCTGCACGTCTCCGACATGTCTTGGACTCGCAAAATCAGTCATCCGAGCGAGCTGATGGAGAAAGGCCAGGAAGTCCGCTGCAAAGTCTTGTCGGTCGATCAGGATCGTCGGCGAATCGCCTTGGGACTCAAGCAACTGGACGACGACCCATGGGCACACGACATCCCGGACAAGTACCAACCTGGACAAGTCGTCAACGGGAAAGTCACCAAGATCACCAACTTCGGCGTCTTTGTTGGACTCGAGGACGGCTTGGAAGGCTTGCTTCATATCTCCGAACTGGCCGACCACAAGGTCGAAAATCCGGAAGAAGTGGTCTCCGTTGGCGATGAGATCGAAGTCAAGATCCTCCGTGTCGACACCGACGATCGCAAGATCGGCCTTTCGCGCAAGCGAGTCGAATGGGCGGAAGACGATCGCATCGAAGAGGAAGCCGACGAGGCGGGCGAACGGGCCAAGAAGTCGAGTCTCGACCTCAAAGGCGGACTCGGCACTGCCGGCCCGCTGATCGCTCCGATTCCCACCGACGAAGCGCCTCCAGCTGAGGACGCCACGGCCGATTCACCAGCCGCTGAAGAGTCCGCAGCCGAACCCGCGACGGAAGAGGCTGCCCCTGAAGAAGCTGTATCCGAACCCGTAGCGGAAGAGACTGTAACGGAGGAGGCAGAAGAGGCTGTAGCTGAAGAGGCTGTGGCTGAAGAGACTGCAACGGAAGAAGCTGCAACGGAAGAGGCGGTCGTAGAAGCGCCTGCCGAAGAAGCTGCGGCTGAAGAGACCGTTGAAGCTGAGTCGACCGACGAACCTAGCGAACCCGCGGCGGAAGGCGAAGCGGATGCAGCCGGCGGCGAAGACGAAGAAGCCTAACTAGGCCCAGGGCGAGCGTCTGGTGGTGTCACAGCACCTCTTCGACACGTGTGCCCTGGCAGCGCGACAACCACATTATGGTGCGGCGGCGAACCAATCGCCGCCGCACCTTTCTTTTTGCGCCCGTTGCTTTCGGCCCGGCCCCGAGCCAACCAGCCCTCAACGAGAATTCGCCCGTCAGGCGTTGTGAGAGTCTTAACCGGACCAGCTGGTCCAGTCAGATCACTTGGAACAGACGGCGGAAGTCTCCTTAGGCGTCACCGGCGGTCCGTTGCTTCGGCGGCGAAAAAGCAGGCTTGGGACCCTAATCACTAACTTCGTTACGGCCCGAAGGTCGGGTACATCTGGCCTACCCCGTCAGGTCGCCGCAGGATTGCAGAATCGCCCTGCAAGCGTCGATAGTTTCTCTATCCTGGTTCACAATCGCTGGCGAAAACGAAATCATGCGAAATTCAAAAAACGAAACAACCCATCTTGATTCCACCTTTGAAGAAGACGCCAATCCGCCTAAGCGGATTCCCAGCGAGGCCGAGGATGTTGCGGCAAGTCGCCGGCGTCGCTCCGAATCGACGCTTCAATCTCCGCTGGAGACCTACCTGCGGGAGATCAACGAAACGGCCCTCTTGTCAGCCGAAGAGGAACGCACGCTGGCCCGCCAGATCGGCGAGGGCGATGTTCGAGCTCGCGATCAGATGGTGCGGGCGAACTTGCGATTGGTCGTCAATATCGCTCGCGGCTACACCGGCAAGGGACTCAGCCTGCAAGATCTAATCGAGGAAGGCAACCTGGGCCTGCTGAGGGCGGTGGAAGGGTTCGATCCAGACATGGGAACCCGGTTTAGCACCTACGCCAGCTATTGGATCAAACAGTCCATCAAGCGAGCGCTGATCAACTCGGCCAAGACGATTCGAATCCCGGCCTATATGGTCGAGTTGCTTTCGAAATGGCGACGGGCGAACTCGCGTTTGATCGAGGAGCTTGGCCGCACGCCGACGCCAGAAGAGATTGCTCGCGTGCTAGGCTTGCCGAAAAAGAAGTTGCCGATCATCCGCAAGGCCATCCGCATCTACAACTCGACGCCACAGACCGATCAGTCCGAAGCTGGCTGGTCGCTGGGCGAAATGGTGATGGACGAGCGTCTCAAGAGCCCCGAGGACGAGCTTGTTGAAAACGACGCTCTCAAGCACGTCATGGAAATGCTCGACACGATGGACTCGCGAGAAGCCACGGTGTTGAGAATGCGGTTTGGCCTGGGAGATATGGAACCCCACACGCTGAAAGAAATCGGCGAACAACTGGGGCTCACCCGCGAGCGCGTTCGCCAAATCGAGACCGAAGCCCTGGCCCGGTTGGCCGACGGACTCAAAGATCCTCACGAACGCCGCATGGCCCATCTGTCCTAGGCCTGCTGGCTAGCCCTGCAATGCGGGAGCGTGATCGACTGAGGCCCGGGGCCACGTAACCGCGGTGGGCGTCTGAAACGACAGCGGGCGCAAAGACGCAGCGATTCCAATTCCTGCTCATTTTCTGGTGGTTTGGCGTGAATCCGCTTTCTCGAACAAGCCAGCGGCTCGCCAGACTGCCCAGTCGCCGTGACAAAATTCGACAGGAATCGCCACGGATCTCGGTCAGCGATCGGTCACTC
>CAZWOU010000071.1:18296-30026 GCA_964635375.1 uncultured Pirellulaceae bacterium
GCCCTCAACGGTCGACACACGCGTTCCATGGTCTAACTGGTTGAGCGGTTCTCTCGGGCAACGTAGCATGGGTGCGATTCAAAGCCGGTTCGACGAACCGGCTCAGGACTCTCGCTCCGCCTCCCGTTTCATCCCGGCCCGCCCGCTACTTCAACGGAGTTTTCGTTTTGATCACCGTTCGCAACTATGTCGACGGCAAGTGGGTTGAACCGGATGTGAACGAGCACGTTGACGTTCACAACCCAGCCACCGGCAAGATCATTGGACGAACGCCGATCACCTCGTTCAAGGAGACGAATCACGCGATAGAGGCGGCTCACGCAGCGTTCTTGAAATGGCGAGGCGTGTCGGCCTCCAATCGAGCCCGCCCGATCTTTCAACTGGCCGAACTCTTGAGGCGGCACGAAGAAGAAATCTCGCGCACATTGACCGAAGAAATGGGCAAGTCGCTTCCCGATGCTCGAGCCGAGATGAAGCGAACCATTGAAAACTGCGAGGCGGCCTGTGGTGCGCCGGTCTTGCAACAGGGCGACAAACTAATTGATGCGGCGGCAGGAATTGACGGCGAGGTATTGCGCGTGCCGCGAGGCGTCTATTCCATGATTGCACCGTTCAATTTCCCCGCGATGGTGCCGTTTTGGTTCCTTCCATACGCTATCGCCAGCGGAAACACTTTTGTGATCAAACCATCGGAACGTGTGCCGTTGACGATGCAGAGGATCACCGAATTGATCGATCAGACAGAACTTCCAGCGGGAGTCTTTAATCTCGTTAGCGGCCGCCTTGAGGTGGCAAACGCGTTCATCGAACACCCTGAGGTCGTCGGCGTTTCGGTCGTCGGCTCGTCGCAAGTCGCACAAAGCGTCGCGTCCCAGTGCGTCGCGCGAAACAAGCGATTCCAGGCCATGGGCGGCGCCAAGAATCATCTGGTCGTCATGCCGGACGCCCAACTCGATCAGGTTGTGCGAAACATGATCACGTCGTGTTTTGGATGTGCTGGGCAACGTTGCATGGCGTCATCGGCGATTGTCGCGGTGGGCGATGCGACGTACGACGAGGTCTGTGACCGCTTTGTCGAAGCATCGAAGCAAGTCACGATCGCCGACCCACTCAGCCCCGAGGTGGCTGACGACCCGATGGTGATGGGACCAGTAATCTCTGAGAAGAGCAGACAGTTCATCAACGAGATGGTAGAGCAAGGTATCTCGGAAGGCGCAACGTTGGCCTACGATGGTCGGCAGGTTACGGTGCCTGGCTGCGAGAACGGATACTTCATCGGGCCCGTCGTGTTCACCGACGTCAAGCCGGGAATGTCAATCCACAGTACCGAAATCTTCGGACCCGTCCTGAGTATCCTCAAGGCGGACTCGCTCCACGACGCCATTGGAATCATCAACGACCACGCTTATGGCAACGGCGCCTCGATCTACACGCAGAGCGGTCATTGGGCTCGCGAATTCAAGGTCCAGGTGCAGGCGGGAATGATCGGCGTCAACGTTGGCATTCCAGCTCCCGTCGCCCACTTGCCGTTCGGCGGAATGAAACAATCTCAGTTCTCCCACATCAAGTCGCAGGGCAGGTATGTCTTCGACTTCTTTACCGAACAGAAAGTCGTCACTGAACGATTTTGGCCCGAGTCGTAACGGAGCCCAACCAACTAAGCGAGGTCTACAAAACGGGCGCACAACCAACTCTTCGTCGTTGCAGACCTCGCGTTTATTCCTCAGCACCACTTAACACGTTTTCAATCAGGAGTTGCTCTATTGATGTCTGATTTCAGGTTCCGTCGCGAATACCGCGGCGAGGTGAAAGCCCTGGTGCTCGACTGGTCAGGAACGACAGCCGACGCGTACGTGATTGCTCCGGCCGTCGTTTTCGTCGAGGTTTTCAAGAACCAGGGCGTCGAGATTTCAATGAACGAAGCTCGCGGTCCGATGGGTCTGCGAAAAGACCTTCATATCAAACAGCTGACGCTCGACCCAATCATTCGTGAGCGATGGAAGAACGTTCACGGAAAGTATCCAGAGCAGAGTGACGTCGACAAGATGTTCGCGGACTTTGTTCCGGCTCAAGTCGCTTGTTTGCCCAAATACACAGACCTGCTCCCCGGTATTGCGGACGTGACGCAGCGCCTTCAGAAGAAGGGAATCAAGATTGGGGTCTCAACCGGATTCACTCGTGTGATGGTTGACGTCCTCCTGGAAGCCGCGATCAAGCAGGGCTTCCGCCCCGAGGCGACCGTTGCGGGCGATGAAGTTGAGAACGGGGCTCGACCGAAACCGTTCATGGTCTACCGCAACCTCGACCTGCTCGATGCCTCGCCGATCGAATCGGTCGTCAAAGTCGATGACACCGTCGGCGGAGTCGGCGAAGGCCTCAACGCCGGCTGCTGGGCGATCGGCGTGTCGCGTTACAGCAATTACATGCTGATCAATTCGCTTGACGAGGAAGCCGCTCTCTCCGAGGACGAGATTCAACGGCGCCACGAAAACACTCGAAAGATGTTGCGAGAGGCCGGCGCCCACTACGTCATCGATTCGCTCGCCGATATCGAGCCCGTGATTGCCGATATCAACCAGCGTCTCAGCCGGGGCGAAAAGCCATAGCATGATAACGACGCCTTTGGATTCGTTCTGAACACTGCACTTCCATACTGAGGTGAGCCTTGGTCGCTTTCGATCCCAACGAAGCGCACGACGATCAGTTCCCCAGCGCATTTGATCCGCGCCTTTTTACGCCGGGTCCCTTGACCACATCACTTTCTGTGAAACAGGCGATGTGTCACGACATTGGCGCTTGGGACGCTCCGCTGCGTGACTTGGTCAA
The DNA here is from genome assembly GCA_964635375.1 of uncultured Pirellulaceae bacterium. Taxonomy (GTDB): domain Bacteria; phylum Planctomycetota; class Planctomycetia; order Pirellulales; family Pirellulaceae; genus CAZMNY01. The sequence continues at coordinate 21,123 of CAZWOU010000071.1, forward strand.
GGAGATTCGAAGCGGCGTGTTGCGGATCGCCGGGGTGGATCAAGCGGGCGGATGGGAATGCACCTTGATGCAGGGCAGCGGAAGTTTCGGTGTCGAGTCGGCCATCGGCTCGCTGGTCCCACGGCAGGGCAAGCTGGCCGTGATCGCAAATGGAGCTTATGGCGAGCGGATCGTGACCATTGCCGAGATGTTGGGAATCGAGGTCGTGCCAATCCGGTTTGCTGAAAGCGAGCAGCCTGACGCCCAAGTCGTAGCCGATGTACTCGCGGACAACCCGTCGATCCACACGGTCTCCATGATTCATTGCGAAACGACAACGGGACTGCTCAACGAAATAGCATCCGTGGGCAACGTAGTCCGCGCGGCCGGGAGACGATTCATTCTCGATGCGATGAGCAGTTTCGGGGCCTATCCGATCGACTTGGAAGCCAACGGGGTCGACGCGTTAATCTCGAGCGCCAACAAGTGCATTGAAGGCGTGCCCGGCTTCAGCTTTATCCTCAGTCGCCGCGAGTTGCTTGAAGCGTCGCGGGACGGTCAGTGGGCCCGCAGCCACTGCCTCGACCTCCACGACCAATGGAAGGCGTTTGAAAACGGGGGCAAGTTCCGCTTCACGCCGCCGAATCAAGTACTGCTGGCTTTCCGGCAAGCTCTGTGCGAGTTCTTTGCGGAAGGCGGCGTTGAGGCCAGACAAGCTAGGTATGTCGCGAATCACCAAAGGCTCTTGAACGGCATGGAAGGCCTGGGGTTCGCGCCGTTCTTGAAACGCGAACGGATGAGCCACATCATCACAACCTTCCACTGCCCGAACGACGCGAAGTTTGAGTTCCAGGCGTTCTACGACAAACTCGCGGCGCGGGGGATGGTCATCTACCCCGGCAAGGTCACTGGAGCCTCCTGCTTTCGAATTGGCAACATCGGCCGGCTATTCCCTCGCGACATCGATGCTCTGCTGTTGGCCATGACCAACATCGTCGAAGAGATGGGCTTCAAAACGGGCGCCTAATGACCGCCAACCCTGACCGAAAGCTCAACCTTGCCAGCGGCTCAGAATCGTCTCGCTGGACCATTGGATCAGCAGGAACACGGCTACTCCAAGACCGGTTGACGCGAGCACGGCCGCGAAGAGCTCATCAGTCTTGGTGAAGTTCGATGCTTGCAGGATCAGGTAGCCCAAGCCGAAACGCTGGGCGCCGAGGCCAAGAAAGAACTCGCCCACAATGGCGCCGATGACGGCCATTCCCGCAGAGATTCGCGAACCAGCCAGAATGTACGGAATGGAGGATGGCAGACTGAGTTTCCTGAGCTTCTGAAACCGACTGGCGTTGTGCAACTCAAAGAGATCCAGCAAGTCGCGGTCAATAGCAAGCAAGCCGCTCGTCGTGCTCGTGATGATGGGAAACAGGCTGATGATGAAGGCGACCAGTACGACGCTCTGCAGTCCATAGCCAAACCAAACCACAATCAGCGGAGCGACCGCTACAACGGGGACCGTCTGCAAGACGATGGCGTAGGGATAGCACCCCGAACGCAACCAGCGAGACATGGAAAACACGATCGACAGGCCCACGCCAATCAACAAGCTCGCCAAGAAACCGGCCGAAGCAGCCAATGCTGTAAGCATTGATGCGTTGAGCAAGTCAACTCGTTTGTTCCACGCGGCCGAGGCGACGTCGACAGGGCCTGGCAGTAGATAGCTTGCGACACCTGACAAGCTAACGCCCAATTGCCAACCGCCGATCGCCAGGGCGAAGACAATCATCGGCGGCCAAACGACATTCCAAACGGCAAACAGGCGAGTTGAGCTCATTCTGCTGGCTCGCCTCGCATCACGTCGCCAACCCTTCCACAGTACTCGGCGAACTGACGGCCTCGTCTCCAAGCCCTGTCGCGAGCACTATCGGTCTGGATGTCAATGATCTCGCGAATCCCGCACGGTTCGCCTCCGAGCACAACGACTCGACCACTCAAGAAGACCGCCTCAGAAACATTGTGGGTGACGAATACCGTGGTCGTTCGCTGATCCCTCCAGATTCGCAACAGTGTTTCATTGAGCTGTTCGCGCAGCAGATCGTCGAGGGCGGCAAACGGTTCATCCAGCAGAAGTATCTTCGGCGTCGTCACAAAGGCTCGAGCAATCGAGACGCGCATCCGCATCCCTCCAGACAGCATCGATGGGCGTTTGTCCGCGTCTTGCTCGCCGAGTTCGACGAGCCGCATGGCGCTGGCAGCAGCCTGATTGCGAACCTCCCGGCCAACGCCCTGCAGTTCAAGCGGCAGGCCGATGTTTTGTAATACGTCGCGCCAAGGGAGCAACCGCGGATCCTGAAACACGAAGGCCAGGTCGCCTTGCGACTTGCGATGTGCTCTCGCGGTCTGATCGCCAATGCGAGCCTCTCCAGTCGAGGGCGGCAACAGACCTGCGATCATCCGCAGTATGGTCGACTTGCCACAACCGGAAGGGCCGAGCAGCGAGATGAACTCGCCATTCTCGATCGTTAGCGAGACGTTGTTCAGCACCGAATCGATGCTGTCATACGAGAGGCCGGCGTTGCAGAGTTGAATCATCGAGCGAGTGCTTTCGAGCGGGAGTCGCACCATTATTCACAAACCGACTCCACTTGGCTATTCCTTCATCGCCTCGTGCTTGCAGTACTCGATGTTTTGAACGAACGAACGCTCCTCCGGAAACTGAAGCAGCGCGTCTTCATAGACGGCTACCGCCGCACCCCAGTCCTTGGCCTTGATCGACGGTCTCGCCCAGGCGTGCCAGGTCGCAATGCAATTTCCATGCAGGTGGCGATCGTCAGGGAACCGACGGAGCCCCTCGCCATAGACCGCTAAGGCCTCCTTCCAACGCTCCTGCTTACGGTGTTTGGCCGCTTGTTGGTCCGCAATAATACGAGCCAAGTTAGCCTCGCGATCGGGGTTGAGCACGCCGCGAAGCGAATCAAAGATCTGCCATGCCGAGAGCTTTGGAGCGTCTTGTTTCAGCCGGCTAGAGACCAACGAATGGACAAACGCCTCAACCGCCTTTGCCACTCGCGACCGCTGCTTGAATCGATCCTGGAGGGATTTGAGAAGCGTCTTGGTCGGCTTGAGGCCGTCGGCTTCAAAGGTCTCCTGGGCCCAGTGGTGAACCGAGTACGCGAGATTCTGCTCGAACCGTGACTCCTTGGGAAACTGGCCCAAGGCCTTCTCCAAGGAATCAACCGCCGAGCTCCAATCCTTGGAGCGAATAAAGCTTCCGCTCCATGATTGATGGGCGTCGATCAGCAGACGATGCAAGTCTTCTTCGTCGAGCAACGAATGGTTCGAGCGAATCGACTTGATCGCTCGTTGATAGTGTCCCTGATCTCGAAGCTGTACATACGTGTTTCGGGCAAAGTTCGAAGCAACCTCTGCTACGCCCTCCAGACCCTTGAACCGCTTAACCAACTTGACCAGCAGGTCGCGCGCTTCGTCGCTACTCTGTTTGGCTTTGGCGTTCGCCGCCCACTCTTGCACTGAATAGATGAGATTCTTGACGAAGCGACCATCGTCGGGATAGCTCAGCATACCCTGCTCTAGCAGCTCGACTGCGCGACTGTAGTCGTTTTCGGCGAGTCGTTCATCGGCCCATCGCAGCAGAACGGACTGTCGCCATTGCTGCACTCTGGGCTTGGCTTTCTCGTCAACTTTGGCCAATGCCGTGTCAGCTGTCTTCAGAGCGGCCAGCCAACTCTTCTCGTCGACCTGGGCCTCGCCGTGGCGAATGAAGATGCTGGCCTGCATCAGGACAAACTGTTCTCCAGGCATAACGGACGCGGCCCGACGGAGGACGCCCAGCGCCTTCTCTAGCTGTTTCTGATCGCCCAAAGCCAGCGCCCATTTCGTGAAGGCCACGTCTTGGTTATGCAGCAACGACGCGTCCTTGGGGGCCAAAGCCAAGCCAGTCGCGATGACTTGCGTAGCCGACTCGAACTCTCCTCGATCAAGCTGTTCATTGCCCCAATTGACGAGACCAGCGAGCGCGTTCTTGACCGCAGAATTAAATTCCTTGTCCATGCTCATCGCGCGAAAGTAGGCCAACAGCGCTCGATGATGTTGTTTCTTCTCCGTAAACGACACGCCACGGTTGTAGTAGATCAATGCGACTAGCCCCGTCGCGTTAATTTCGCGGCGGCTCTCCCGGTGCGAATCGGGAATATAACGCAAGCCGGTTTGTTGCTCGAAGCGCCGCTGAGCCGCGCGGTCTCGAGCCGGATTGAAACCGGCCGAATTGGTAGTCTCGACATCGGCGTGACGCGAGCCTTCATAGACGATCGAAAAAGCGTGATCAGGCACTTCCACGGCTCGCGCATCCAAGCCTAGACGAGAAGCCAAGATGTTGTAGATCACGGCCGAAGAGACGCAGTTGAATGTCCTTTTCGTGAGCAGCACGTCCAGTCGAGTTTGCTTCGATTGGTAACCCGCGGAAAGCGGACCGTCCTTCCGATGGAGCCAAGCGAGCAGAGAGTCGCCCTTGTCGAACACGCCCGCCTTGCCGTCCACTGCCGCCGCCGCCGCCTCCTCAAGCCGTTTGATCCGCCCGAGCAGTTGCGATCGCTGTCCCTTATCCGCAACGCCGGAAGCTAAAAGGGCCGCGTCGGCAAGCGACCAATCGTCCAGCTTGCCATCGCTGGCGTCGGCGAACAGACTGATCTCGTCCGGGGAAACCGAGATTTTCAATTCGTCCGTCTCTTGCAACTTCGAAAGCACGTCTAAGGCGCGGGCAGGCGACTCGCGAAACTCGTACTTTGTCGCCGGCGCCCCCGCACTGCCAGCAACGGCCAAATCAGCGAGATTGATCGATTTCGAATCGGACTCGAGGGACGTGAACCTCAAGAGAAGATACTTGGCGCCCTTGGGCCGGAAGGGCAGTCGCGTCGCTTGAGCGCCCTGAGAAATCGAGTCCGCGCGGAGCACGGAAAACCCCGCTTCGCCCGAAATTGCCGAGCTCAACAGTTCCGCCCGAAAGTCGCTCTTCGCGGATGACGCGACCGACCACCCTCGTACGGAGCCTGTCGCGTCTCCCAAGGAAAGCACGATTTCGACGACGCCATTATGGTACTCGAACTCGCACGTCGTCTCGGCGTTGTCGTCGAGCAAGCTATTCCAAGATCCAGAGACGACCTTCGCAGACCGAACAACCCGCACGTTCGGATTGAGGAGGAAATTCGATTCTTCCGCCACGGAATCACTGAAACAGCCGAAACAGCAAACCGCCAGAACAAGCCCCACAAAACCTCGACGCAACAAACTCATAAGTCTCCCCCAACCAAAAATTGCAAGACAGCTCGTGTAGACCTTAGCTGGTCGCAACTTAACTCTAGCCCGTATTCTCCAGGCGAGGGGAGTCGGCTCGCCGATAGGAAACAATTACAAATGCAAACTCAATCTTTCAAAACCGTCTACAAACTGGGCCGACGGCGCAATCTCTCCGGCCGTTCTGGGGCGGTTTCGTGAATGGCCCGCCGGTTGCAATAGCCGGTTGCAATAGCCGGAGTCGTAAGAGAGCCACTGGCGAGTCGAACTCGAGGAGCCCAAATAATGGCGACAGTGCGAAATGTGATTGCGATTGAGTTGCTGCGGACGAGACGCGACGGGGCCGAGTATTGTGAGAAGGAGTGGATCCGTGATCCGTGGATCTCACGGATCGTGGCCAAGGTTGAGGAGCGTGAAACGATCGGCGAAGCTGCGCCGCCGCTACTACCGACCGAAATCCCGGACTTTGATTGGACCCAAGTCAGACGACGCCCTTAGAATTCTGCCAGGACACCTCACACCGTTTGGCCCTTGGCCACCAGGGCACCGCCGTTGTCACGGCGCGGCGGGCCAAACGAGAGTTGAGTCCAACTACTTGTCCTTCTTCTCCTCACTCTTCTCTTTCGCTTGCTTACGAAGAGCTTCGATACGTTCGCGAAAGCTCGTTCTCTTGACGTCAAATCTCTCGCCTTTGAGTTTCTCGAGCTGGGCAATCTGCTCAGTTGAAAGAACTTCCTTGAGGATCTCCTGCTGGAGCTTTGTCTTCAAATCCTCGATGCCTTTTTGCAGCTTCTTTTGGTAGTCGCTTTGGGACTCGATAAGGTCTTTCTTTTGCTCATCGGTAAGGCCAAGCAATTCGGCCAACCGACTGGACGAAAGTGCGTTGACTCCGGCGGATCGGAGCGAGATCTGAGTTTGGATTTCCTCAAGCCGTTCGCGCTGGGCCGGGATCAAGATTTTGGCGAGACCAGCCTCTGTCTTTTCCTTGATCAAGCGTTGAACTTCTTCCATCTTCTGGCGGAAAACAATGACCATGACCTGCATGCCGAACTTCAGGAGTTCTGCGACCAAATGGCGTCGATCGCGCGAACGGCGGAGCTTATTCAAACGGACGCGAAACACTCGCTCGATTATCTGGTGGCACGAGAGTCGCGTGTCCAATCCGAGATTAACCGACAGCAAGCCCTGTCGGCCCATCGACTCAATATTCTAGCCTCTGTTTTTCTTCCGGTCGGAACGATTGCGGCCGTGTTCGGCATGAATATGCATCATGGATTTGAGAACTTCCCAGCGTGGGTCTTTTGGATCGTGTTGGTGATGGGAATGGGCATTGGCATCGGAATTAGCGGCTTTGTGCTCGGCTTCCGCTCGAGCAACTTTGAGGACTTTGTCGATCTCGACGCCGAGTAGACCGGCGAACAAAGGGGCTCGACAGTTTCCCTGGCCTTGCGATAACTTGAGGAGCTTTGCAAGAGCCACCGACGCGAGAACGTTCCCATGGGTCCCGAGTTGCTATCTCCAGCCGGCACGAGGAAGGCGATGCGCTACGCGTTTGCGTACGGAGCAGACGCCGTGTACGCCGGACAACCTCGTTACAGTTTGCGAGTCCGCGAGAACGAATTCAATCGACTCGAAGTCATGGCGGACGCGGTCGCCGAGGCGCATCGTTTGGGCAAGAAATTCTACATTGCCAGCAACATCGCTCCGCACAACTCCAAAGTGCGCTCTTACATGAAGGCCATGCAGCCGGTCATCGAGATGCAACCCGATGCGCTGATCATGTCAGACCCGGGACTAATCATGATGGTTCGCCAGCGTTGGCCGGACGTGCCGATCCATCTGTCCGTGCAGGCGAACACCGTTAACTTCGCCGCTGTTCAATTTTGGCAATCCCAAGGTCTGGCCCGCATTATTCTCTCTCGGGAATTGTCGATTCCGGAGATCATGGAGATCCAGCAGGAATGTCCAGATATGGAACTGGAAGTATTCGTTCATGGAGCGCTTTGCATCGCATACTCCGGACGATGCCTGCTGTCCGGCTACATAAATCATCGAGATTCGAACCAAGGCGCGTGTACGAACGCGTGTCGATGGAACTACTCCGTCACCGAAGCCGAGCAAACCGCCGAGGGAGTCATTCAACCGAGAGGAGCGGGTGGCTCTCAGGTCGCCACCGCTGGATCCAACGCCCCTGGATGCAACGCCGCAGCGGACGGCGCGCCTGACGAGCGACTATATATGATTCAAGAAGAAGGCCGACCTGGCGAGCTGATGCCAGCCTTCGAAGACGAGCATGGAACGTACATCATGAACTCGCGAGATTTGCGAGCCGTCGAACACGTCGATCAGTTTGTTGCCATGGGGATTTCTTCGCTCAAGATCGAGGGCCGAACAAAGACTCACTTCTACGCTGCCCGAACAGCGCAAGTCTATCGACGAGCGATCGACGACGCGCTGCGGGGGCAACCGCTTGATTCGGCCGCTATCAGTAACCTCAATAGCCTCTCCAATCGCGGCTATACGGACGGATTCTACAGCCGGCGCCCGATCTCCGATCTGCAAAACTATGAAACAGGCAATTCCGTTTCGCACCAGCAGCGATTCGTTGGCGAAGTCATTCGTCGAGAAGAAGCGGAACTGATCATAGACGTGAAGAACCGGTTCGCGATTGGCGACGAACTGGAGCTAATGACCCCAGCTCGCAACGCCACGTTCGCGCTTGCCAAACTGCATGACCTGAAAGGTGAAGCAATCGATGTCGCCCCCGGAAGCGGACATGTCGTGCAGATGCCCATTCCTGAAGTCCTGCGGGAATCAATGAGCGACCACGATGTCGAGTTCGGACTGCTGATGGCGTCCGTCAAATAACAGCAGAGGATCTCAAGTGGCGGCAGCGGTCTCAATTACAACACCCCGGTTTGTTTTCGTGCTTCTTGTGGCCCTTGACCTCAACCTAACCGGTGACGAACTGCTGGATAGGTGGCCGCGAAAAGGCGCGATAAGCACAAAGAGAGAATGCTCCAGTTTGAGCAGACGAAAGAACATGGGGCCGCTCGCTCTAGCTGTTTGAACCGCCGGAGTTGACCTGCGTGGTTTGCGTAACTCGTTGGTGATAAACGCGAAACAGATCGGGACAACAAATCAGTTCTGTCGATATTTACGCCGCGTCTCTCTCGTCTGCGTTTCTCTTCAGAAGCTTTGCGATGATCTCTTCGAGTTCGCCCGGCCGAAACGGCTTTTCAAGAAAGGCAGCTGCGCCAAGCTCTTTAGCTTTGCGTCTGCTTTGTCGAGGTCAGCGACAACCTCGCCAAGCTATCCGACCTTGCGATTAGCGGCGAACATGTCCGCCGTCCCTGTGGTCGCGTTGCGATCGATCTGGTTGATCCCCGTTGCTGGCAAGCCAAGCTTGGTATCGCGGCTTTGCTGCAGCAACTCGAGAGGTGTTCGTTTCGGACGGTTCAGCTGCGATCGAAAAGATGCTGCGCACCTGTCTGAGCGTAACTGGCTGACGCCAAACGAGAAACAGCTCGCCGCAAATCAACGCGACGAGCTGTTTTGGTTTCAAGTCGGGGCGGCGAGATTCGAACTCGCGACCTCCTGCTCCCAAAGCAGGCGCGC
>CAZWOU010000072.1:0-9517 GCA_964635375.1 uncultured Pirellulaceae bacterium
GCCCGGACTGTCACCCGGCGTATTCAACGTCAACGCGAATTACACCCAGGTGCTCGGTGGAGGCAGTCTGACGATCGAAATCGGTGGCAATACGGCTGGCAACAGTTCCGGCTTTCATGATCAGCTCAACGTCGCGGGGACTGTCGCCATCGCGTCGAACATGCAGTTGAATATGACATCCTTTGGTGGCTACTCCCCAGTTGGCGGCGATTCGTACGTGGTCATCAATAACGACGGCGCCGATGCCGTCAGCGGCACGTTCAACGGTCTCGCCGAAGGCGCGACTATCAGCACGAACTTTCTTGGGTCGGGCGAAACCGCCACGATCACGTATCAGGGAGGGACGGGCGCCAACGATGTCGTGATCAATGTCGTCGACAACACACCGCCCGTGGCGCCGTCGGTGCCGGATCTTGATGCGCGTAGCGACTCGGGTGATTCAGCCACCGATGACTTGACCAACGTGGTCGCGCCGACGTTCAAGGGGACTGCGGAACCGGGCAGCACAGTCGAGGCGTTCTCCGATGTCGCTGGATCGTTGGGTACGGTCGCGGCGGACGCGACGACCGGAGCGTGGTCAATCGTCAGTATCGTCTCGCTCGCCGATGGCGCCCACAACATCACGGCCACTGCGACGGACGCGGCGAGCAATACGAGCGTTGCATCGGCGGCCCTTGCCGTCACTATCGACACGAGCGTGCCAGTAGTATCCGCGCCGGATCTTGATGCCGCGAGTGATACAGGAGCCTCCAATACGGATGATGTAACGTCCGACAATACACCGACGCTAAATGGCGCCGCCGAACCAAACGCCTCAATCGAAGTATTTGATGGCGCTACCTCCTTGGGAACAACGTCTGCTGACGGCAGCGGCAACTGGTCGTTTACCTCGCCAACACTCGCCGATGGAGTTCGCAATCTTTCAGCAACGGCAACGGATGCGGCCGGGAACACGAGTTCTGCTTCCGCGGCGCTAGCTGTGACCGTTGACACGACAGCACCTGCGGCGCCAGCTGAGCCGGATCTGAGTGCGGCGAGCGATTCGGGCGTGTCGAATTCGGATGATGTGACGGCAGATGACACGCCGAGTTTTAGTAGCACGTCAGAAGCGAATGCAGCAATCGAGGTTTTCGATGGCGTCCTATCACTCGGTGCGACGACGGCGGATGGCAGCGGTAATTGGTCCTTTACCTCGTCGTCGCTCGCGGACGGTATTCACTCTGTTTCTGCAAAAGCAACAGACTTGGCGGGCAATGTGAGCGCGGCTTCCTCGGCGCTGGCGGTGACGATTGACACTACCGCGCCCGGCGCGCCGAGCGAACCGGACTTGGACGTCGGTAGTGATACGGGGGATTCAAATACAGATGACGTAACCGCTGACAACACGCCGACCTTCAGCGGCGCCGCCGAAGCCAACGCGACGGTCCAGGTGTTCGACGGAGCGACTTTACTGGGAAGTACGACAGCGGATGGAGCGGGCGATTGGAGTTTGACGTCGCTCCCCATTGCTGACGGTATTCACAACCTCTCGGCAATCGCAACCGATGTGGCTGGAAACACTGGCCCTGTATCAACGGTACTGGCAGTTACGATTGATACGTCTACTCCGGCCGCGCCAAGCGAACCAGACTTGGAAGCGGCTAGCGACACGGGTTCGCTGGACACAGACGACCTCACAGCGGACAACACGCCCACATTCATCGGCACCGCTGAAGCGAATTCGACTGTAGTCGTGTTCGATGGTGCGACTTTACTCGGCTCCACAACTGCCAACGCAGCGGGGGACTGGTCATTCACCGCTCTCGTGCTGGCCGATGGAACTCACAATATTTCGGCGACGGCCGGCGACACCGCGGGCAATACAAGTTCCGCATCGACGGTGCTGGCAATAGTCATCGACACCAACGCGCCGGTAGCGCCCGGCGAACCCGACTTGAATGCCGCCAGTGATACTGGCTCCTCGAACACAGATGACCTCACCGCTGACAACACGCCAACTTTCAGCGGAACGTCGGAAGCCGGTGCGACGATCGAAGTCTTCGCCGGCGCAACTTCGCTGGGCGCCAAGACCGCCGACGGGAGCGGGAATTGGGCGTTCACCAGCGGCCCACTGGGCGACGGAGTGCATGACATCTCGGCTGTGGCGACTGACGCGGCCGGTAACACCAGCACAGTGTCGGCATCGCTTGCCGTGACTATCGACACGTCCGCGCCGGCAGCGCCGAGTATGCCTGATTTAGACGCCAGCAGCGACACCGGGATCTCCGACACCGATAACATCACCAGCGATACCACTCCGACATTGACTGGCACAGCGGAGCCAAACAGTTCCGTCGATCTGTTCGACGGCGCCACTTCGCTTGGAACGACAACTGCAGATGGTAGCGGCGACTGGTCGTTTACAACGGGCGCACTGAGCGATGGATTGCACAACATCTCGGCCACGGCGACAGACTCCGCGGGCAACACTGGCCCTGCATCAACTGCGGTAGCAGTGACGATTGATACCTCATCGCCTGGGGCGCCAAGTACGCCAGACTTGAATTCGGCAAGCGATTCTGGAGACTCCAACGCCGACAATCTGACAAACGTCACAACTCCAACTTTCAACGGCACCGCGGAAGCGGGGAGCACGGTCGAAGTCTTTTCGGGCGTAGCCGGCTCACTAGGCGCGGCGATAGCCGACGGCAGCGGCGACTGGACGTTGGTCAGCGGTGTTGCCTTGGATGGCGGCACGCACAATATCACCGCGGCAGCGACCGATCCAGCCGGTAACAATAGCGCGGTGTCCGGCGCATTGGCAGTGACCATTGACGTGGTTGGACCGACCGTCACCGTCAATCAGGCGACCGGACAAGCCGACCCGGCCATCGCATCTCCGATTAACTTCGCCGTCGTTTTCAGCGAAGCGACCACGACGTTTGACGCGAGCGATGTGACGATTTCGGGAACTGCTGCTGGAACCTTAGCGGCAGCCGTAACCGGCAGTGGAACAACCTACAACGTCGCAGTAAGCGGTATGACAGGCGACGGCACAGTTATCGTCGATGTGGGCGCCGGCGTCGCAAACGATGCTGCCGGAAACGCCAATAGTGTCAGTACGAGCACGGACAATGTCGTCACGTTCCAATCGAGCACGGTGCCCTGTCATTTCGTCCGTTACGAGCAGTGCAACGTTCTGTAGCAACACGAGCGTTGGAGACACGGTGACCGTCCAGGCGACTTTCTCCGACCCAGACGCCAGTGACACCCACACCTCGACGATCAACTGGGGTGACGGCACGACAACGAACGCCACCGTCGACCAAGTCAACGGCACGGCCACTGGCACTCACCAATACGCGACAGGCGGCGTCTTTATCGTCAGCGTCATCGTGACGGATGCTGCTGGCGAATTGGATACAGAAACCACGATGGCAGTTGTCATCGGCGTGCGGCTAACTGACGACGGTGAACTGCAAATTGTCGGCACGGACGGAAAGGACAAGATCCATGTTCGCCAGCACGGCCAGAAAATTAAGGTCCACGCCAAATTCAATGGCGGCTCAGATCAACACTTTACGTTCAATAAGAGCGACGTTGATTCGCTCCTGGTCTACACCTGCGACGGCGACGATCACGTGCACATAGGTCACGGGCATCATCATGGCAACGGCGGCTGTCATGGCGGCGGCTCTGATGGGGGCAGCGATGGGGGCTCGGACGGCGGCAGCGATGGGGGTTCTGATGGCGGCTCGGACATTGCGATCCCGACTGTCATCTATGGCGGCAGAGGTCGAGATTATCTTCGAGGCGGTCAGGGCGACGATTTCATCGATGGCGGTGAAGGAAACGACTGGATTAGTAGCCGACGTGGCGATGACACCATCGTCGACCTTGGTGGCGACAACCGAATTTGGGCTGGCTCAGGCAACGACACGATTGACGTCGGCGACGGACGTAACAAAGTCTGGGCTGGCGACGGCGACGACACCGTTGTTGCCGGTGTTGGCAACGATTGGATCGGTGGCGGACATGGCAACGATGTCATCCTTGCTGGCGCCGGTAACGACGACATCGATGCTGGACACGGTAACGACATCGTAGTCGGCGGCGCCGGTGATGATTGGATCGTTGGCGGGAAAGGCCACGACCTCCTCATTGGCGGCGCCGGCAAGGACAAAATGAAGGGCGACGGAGGGCATGATCTCATGATCGGTCACCTAGCTGCCAATCAAGACAACCTCGCCGCCCTCGATGCCGCCCTCGCCAAGTGGCTCGACGACGACCTTCCCGGTGCGCTCGCCGCGCTCGGAACCTTGACCGATGACGGCGTCAAAGACATCCTCAAAGGCGGCAAGGGCGATGACGAACTCATTGGCGGCGTCGGCGACAAACTGAAGCCGTGATCAGGCTCGAGTCGAACGGATCGATTTGTCTTCACGAGCAGAGAGAAGAAAGCGAACTCAGGGCGTCGCAATGAGCAAATGCGTCAAACTGGCTAAGGAAGAATTCGCGAACGGGGAGCGTTCCGGTGAGCCGCCCGCTTTCCCTACCATTGGATATTTGAGTAGGGGCTGAGTCATCATCACTTCTTCTCGGTAATCGACAGCAAGATTGGCGCCGACGCATAGTTTGTGGTGATTGAAAAAGTAATCGAGACGCGGGCGACAACAGCGACGGGGAACTTCTTGACCGGCTTGGCCTTGTCTGAGGCCTCGAGGACGATCAGCCCAACGAGGTTGTCTCCGGTTAGCCGAGCCTTGCTCTTCGACGACATGGTGACGCCGGGAGGCAACTGGCGCCCGAGAACGGTCGTGAAGTACTTGAATTCCATGTCCAAAGACACCGCGTCTTTGAAGCCCTCGGTGCGTTTGATCCCAACCTTGATCTCCGCCGTTTCTCCCGGCGCCAACACGATCTCGCTCGGCGACGCGGTGACTTCAACAAGGTCCAGCGGTTTGGTGACTCCGACAATCTGGGTTTGGATCGGCCAGCGCGCTTGCCCGCCGCCGCTGGACTGCTGTTCGCAGGTGACATGTCCGCGGCGGACGATGTTCGATTCCTTGCCGTCTTGTGTGATCGTGGCTCGCCCAAGAACTTGAACCAAGCTAGCGCTGATCTTGGCGTCCTGGCTTGCCGAGAGAATGATCGAGCACTGGTCGATTCCCTGGGGTATGGTCACGGGAGTTTGCGTCACGCCTTTGGGCAGGCCTTCAACCTCAATCTTCACAGGTCCATCAAAGCCGTTGAGGCGATTGACTTTGGCGAACCAGATCATTCTCGTGCCTGGCGCCAGCATGGCGTAGTAATACTCGCCGGTGAGCACAAAATCGGGAGCGGCGCGTTCGGCTTGCAAGTGATAGACAAACCGCTCTCCGCCTCGGTCGTGCAGGTCGCGAATGGCGATGCAGTATTCTCCGTCGGCGGTAGCTTTCCAAAGCAACTCGCTGTCTTTGGATTTGGGCGCCGCTCGATCATCGGCCTCGACGAGCAGTTTGCCTTTGCTGTCGTAGAGCTCCAACACGCTGTCAACGGGCGAGCCGTACTCTCGGGCCTCGACAGAAAACCGAAATGCATCGCCCTTCCCCGCGGTGAACTTGAAAAAATCTATGTCCTCAGCCGCGTTCAACCGGCCGTTGACGCCGCTGGGTATGTGGATCGATTCTGACTGCTCGACAGAGTTGTTCTCCTCGCGCTCCAGATGTTGCGGATGCTGGCTAACGCAAACGGGCGTAAAGCTTGTCCCGCCGCGTGGTGATTGAAAGGACCTCTTGGCCCAGCCCAGTTCTGCATCGGCAGCGGTTGTTATTTGGACTGCGGGCATCTCGCCCAAAGCGTGCCCGACAATCTGTACGTCGGCGGTGGTCCCCCGCTGCACTGCCATCGGGTAGGCGTGGTAGGCAAACGGGGCGTCGGCTATTTCAACACAGTAGCTATATCGCTGATCGCCTGCGAAGCGGGCGTCGCGAACTTGCAGAGTGTAGACGCCGTTTAGCGGCAGTTTAGAGGCGATCAGCGAGTCGCCGCCGTAGAAGTTGTCGTTTTGCGCAATGACTTGGCCTTGAGGACCGGTCAGCGTCAAGATCGGGTCCATCAAGTAAATCCGCGGGCCGCGAACGACCATGCTGTGAATCTTGTCGGTCACCCGCTGGGCGAAGATTTGAAATGTTAGCTCCTGCCCCGCCTTCCCCTCGAATTGAAAACAATCGACGTCTTCAAATTTCTCACAGACACCGCAAATCGCCACGGGAAACTGAACTTGCTGAGCCTTTTCCGCCGATTGATTGTCGCCTTCCGATTCGAGCACGACAGGGTATTCCGTTACCATGATTTGTCCGCAGCTGGATACCGCTTGGTCAGTTGCAACTCGGAACTCGTAGATTCCAGGCGTCTGGTCCTTGGGCGTCTTGACCTCAAATCGAAATGGAGTCCCCTTCGAGCCGCGACCCTTTCGCGGCGCCTCGATTGGGTTGGATTCCAAGCAATTCATCGTCACGCCTTCTCGAGCAAAGAGCACCGAGTGGGTGTTGTTGAGAGTGAAGTTGCTACGTAGCTTTACTTCGCTATCGACGCCACGCTGAACGGCTACAGGGTGGGTTGTCGTCAGTTGGCGGAAACCGATTTTTGTTTCTGCTTGCGTTTGCGGGCACGCGAGGCAGGCGCCGAGCATCGCGGTCGCCAGCAAGACACAGGAGCGATCGCAGCCATAGAGTAAGCGGCTACTTCGAGTTCTGTGGTTTGGCATATTGTCACCTGGCATTCTGTCGGCTGGCCTGTCTCACTGCCAAATCCGCCAACCCGCCTCGTCGCGGACAGGGCGCGCGACAGTGATGTATTGACATGTTTGGCAGCGACCTATCAAGATTCTGCGACTTCGTCTCGCCTTAGCTCATCAGCTCGTGAATGACTTTCCCCGAGCAGAGCTTTGAGGGGCGTCCATCTTCAGTGGGGTGAACCGTGTCGAGAGGTATGCCCAGCTTTTCGTAGATCGTGGCCGCAATATCTTCTGGGTAATATTCCGCGTCAATTGGGCGACCACCTTCCTTGTCAGTCTTTCCGATGACCTGGCCTTCAGGGCATCCGCCCCCGGCAAACATAGCAAATCCGGCGGAAGACCAGTGATCGCGGCCAGCGGCCGAGTTGATCTTCGGTGTGCGGCCGAAGTCGGTCAGCCAAACCACAAGTGTGTTCTGGCCCATGCCCCGCTCCTGGAGATCCGCCACCAAGGCGGGGAGGCCTTGGTCGACAGGCGGCATCAAGCGTTTCAGACCCTTGAAATTGTCCCGGTGCGTATCCCACCCGCCGCTGGTGACGGTGACAAATCGCACGCCCGACTCGACAAGTCGCCTTGCCAGCAGGCAACTCTGACCGAATGAGTTGCGGCCATAGCCTTCCCGCGTCTTCTTCGACTCCTTCTTTAAATCGAACGCCTCTTGCGTTTCGGGCGAGGTGATCATTGCGAAGGCGTTTTCATAATAGGCGTCGACGGCGCCGAGCAATCCGGACTTGTGCTCAAGCGTGCGTTGCAGAGTGTTGATCTTCGACAACGCTTGCCGACGACGGCTAAGTCGCTCCATGCTGACCCCGCTGGGAGGTGTGACGTCGCGAATCGAGAATTTTTCGGAATTGGGGTCGCCCGGAAGTTCAAACGCGTTGTATTCCAGCCCCAAATATCCGGCGAGCCCTCCACCAAAGCGTCGGTCGACTTGCGTCCCTAGCTGAACGAACGGAGGCAGTGTGTTACGCGGCCCGAGTTCTTTGGCGACGACCGAGCCGAAGCAGGGAAACGCCAACGCGGGGTTGAACTTCTTGCCGGACATCATGATGGCGTCCGCCGTACCATGGCTGCCGTTCTTCGGATTCAAACTTCTGAGCAGACTGAAACGCCCGATCTGTTTTGCGAACGTCGGCGCCTGATCCGTGAACTGAACGCCAGGCATGGCCGTGTCAATGAAGCCAAACTCGCCCCGAACCTCAGCTCCCGCGTCTGGCTTGGGATCGAACGTGTCGTGATGGCTTGTCCCGCCGCGTGTCCAGATAAGGATGCAGCTCAAGTCGTTGCTGGCCCCGCCTTGGGCGTTAGCCCTGAGGGCGAACGGAAGGGTCAGGCCAAGCGGAGCAAGGGCGCCAACCTGGAGCATAAAATTGCGCCGCGTGGGGGTTTGGCAATCGGCGCCCGAAGTCGGGAAAAGAGGAAGCATCTCCGGCTCCTTCTCTGCGGTGTGGGAATCAAGCCGCAACTCGGCTGTGCGGCGGAGGGCAAAATCGTCTGACGGTCGTCTAGATTACTCGGCAGCTCACGCCCCTTAGTCTACTCGTCGGCGCTTCATTCGCCAACGGATCAGCGGTTGTTTATCGGTTGAAATCACGGCCTTCAAAGAGGATACTGTTGGGGAACGCCCGCACAAACCGAACCGAGCGTTCCCGCCCTTCCGTTCGATGATCGAACGACCATCTAGGATCCCACCTGTCGATTCGGAGTGCACTGATGCACCAGAACTTGGCGCAAGGCGCCGGTAAGGCTATTCGCATTGTCTCGTTTTCTGCATTGGCTACAGCGTTTTTCTTGACCATTGCTGCTCCCGGCTCGACCGCGGCTGAGACCGAGTGGACTGTTTTTCCTCAGTCTGCGGAATTGTTCGGTCCCAATGATCGAATGCGGATTACGGCGTCATCGGCGGGCCCGGGCGATCAACTTGACTTGACAAGATCGGCAAAATACTCCAGTTCGGCAAAGTCGGTGGCCAGCGTGTCCGCCCTCGGAGAAGTGACTCCGCACGGCGACGGGGATGCGGTTATTTCCGTCGAGCATGGTGGGACGAAACGTGAGGTGAGTATTCACGTTTCGGAGTTTGGAAATTCAGCGGTCTCGTTCGAGAACGATGTGATGCCAATTCTGAATCGGGCGCGGTGCAATGGCGGCGCTTGCCATGCATCGCAGTTTGGCAAGGCCGGTTTCAAGTTGTCCCTGTTTGGTTATGCGCCAGAGCAAGATTATGGCCCGATCACTCGCGATTCGTTTCAGCGGCGAATCTCTCGGAACGATCCAGCCAATAGCTTGCTGCTGCTGAAACCCACAGGCCAAACCGCCCACGGCGGGGGCCGTCGCCTGGCGATCGATTCGTTTGATTACACGCTGTTGCTCGACTGGATCGCCGAGGGCGCCGTTGGTTCGCAAAAGGACGAGCCAACGGTCGTTCAGTTGACGGTCCATCCAACCACGCGAGTCTACCAGCCGGGGCAATCGCAGCAGCTTCGAGTGACCGCAGTCTATTCGAATGATCGAATTCGCGATGTCACCCACCTCGCCCAATACGACATGCTTGGCTCTGTGGGAGAAGTCAGCGAACAAGGCTTGATTTCGGCTCGCCAAAGCGGGCAATCGGCGGTCATGGTTCGGTTCATGGGGCAGGCTAAAATCTCGAATGTCATCGTCCCCTTTACCGAACAAGTCGACCTCTCCGGGTTTCAAGTTCGCAATTTTGTTGACCAACAGGTGATGCGTAGGTGGCGGCAACTTGGCCTACGACCTTCG
>CAZWOU010000072.1:9527-16627 GCA_964635375.1 uncultured Pirellulaceae bacterium
GACGAAGTCTTCGTCCGGCGAGCCTTCCTGGATGCGATTGGAACCTTGCCCACTAGCGAAGAAGTTGAGCGATTTGTCGCCTCAGACGAGAAGGACAAGCACGAGGCCTTGGTGGACGGCCTGTTGGGGCTGACTGGTGATCCCAAGAAGGATCTGTATGTCGAGCCTTGGAGCGCTTATTGGACTTTGAAATGGGGCGACTTGATTCGAAATAATCGCAACAAGCTTGGCGATGGCGGAATGTGGGCGTTGCACAATTGGATGCGAAACTCGTTGCGGGAAAATGTGCCAGTCGATCAACTCGTGCGGGAACTGATCACCGCCCAAGGCTCGGTGTTTGAATCGGGGCCCGCGAACTTCTTCAAGGTGACTAACAAGCCAGACGAATTAGCCGAGGCGACGGCGCAGACGTTCTTAGGCATTCGGATGCAATGCGCGAAATGCCACCACCATCCATTTGAGGTCTACAGCCAAGCTGATTATTACGGCTTGGCTGCGTTCTTTACCCGCGTTGGGTCCAAGGGAAGCAACGATTTTGGAGCGCTTGGCGGGGACACTGTGGTTATGGTGAAACGTTCCGGCAGCATCCGGCACCCGCGAACGGGCAAGACAATGGAGCCGAGATTCCTGCGGGGTGAAGTTGTCGATGCCAACACCCATCGTGATCTTCGCCGGCCTCTCGCCGCATGGCTGACCTCACCGCAAAACAGGCTTTTTTCACGTAATATCGCCAATCGCTATTGGAGCTATTTGATGGGCGTCGGATTGGTGGAGCCCATTGACGATATGCGAGAGACGAATCCGCCATCCAATCCAGAGTTGCTGGACGCCTTGGCGGATCACCTTGTCGAAAGCGGCTTTGACTTGCGCAAGCTCATGCGAGCCATTATGACGTCGACCGCTTATCGGCTGACGTCGGCGCCGCTGGCGGAAAACGCCAACTACGAGAGGTTTCACACCCACTACAACGTCCGCCGCCTGCCAGCTGAAGTTCTGCTAGATGCGATCAACCGGGTTTGCGGCGTGGGGGAGAAATTTACGGGCATCCCCAGCGGCACTCGAGCGATCGAACTTCCGGACCCAAATTTCCCTTCCTTCTTCCTCGATACCATGGGGAGGCCCAAACGGGTGATTACCTGTGAATGCGAGCGGACTTCCTCCCCCAATTTGGCCCAGGTATTGCACATTCTCAATGGCGACTTTGTCAGCCAGAAGATTGCCAACAAACAGGGGACTGTAGCCAAACTCCTCAAGGAACAACCTGACGACAATCTGGCCGTCGATTCGCTTTTCCTTTCTGCCTTCGCCAGGCGACCGTCTGAGCTGGAACGCAAAGGCGCCCACGAAGTCATCGCCGCGGCAGAGAATCGTCAAGAGGGCATGGAAGATCTCTGCTGGGCGCTGCTCAACAGCCGCGAGTTTTTCTTGAACCACTAGCGATGCCTAGGGAATACGCAGGGCAGGCTTTCCCCAAGCGTCGTCGACGATGGCCCGCTTCGAGGTTTCTGTGCGGAGGCCTCCTCGTCACGGGCTTGCGGCGGCGAGCCGAAACGAATCTGCGATAGCTCCGTCCGTCTGGTTTTGTCTAGACTAATGGCGAATCTTTTCCTTCGAACCGCTCGGCCGGCCGCGTCGTAAGAAGGCATCATCGCATCCTAGGGGGCGAGCATGAGTCTCAAACAAACTCGCGTTGGAATAACCGCGCTCCTTGCGCTGTCGCTTGTTGCCGCCCTCGTGTTCCTTATCGTCCAAAACGCGAACAACGCGGGATCCGACTCGATCACACAACTCTCGCCCGAAGAGTATCTCGACCTACAGACCGAGTTGCGTACAGCTATTGCCAGGCTCGAGAATTTTCCGGACGATGGGATTGAGGAAACATACGCGGCGTTCGAGCGACTCGCGATTCGGTTCCCGCAGGAACGACTGCCTCGGCGCAACAATGTGATTGCGAAACTGTTGGCCTTGAGTATTGAGTTCCCAGAGACCGATCCGAAACGCGACGAGAAAAAATACCAATATCAGTTGGCAGCCAGCGAGGCCTCGCTCGAACTGGTGGATTTCGAGAACCAGTCTCCGGTGTCTCTCTTGCTTCGCGCGGCTTTCCTGCTGCATCCCGAAGGTGGAATTGCCGCCTCAGTTGAGCGCGACAACAAAGTTCTGAGCTTGTTGGAGTTGGCCCAGTCGAAAGACCCCTCCAGTGCAGTCTATCCCCACCTGATCTACCAGCTTGCCGATGTCGCCTACGATAGTGACTTGCGTGAGCGCGTGCAGGGTCCAGCAATCAAGCGAGCCTATGAACTCGCTCCGAACAATGCTTCGATTGTTTCAAAGCAGCTGATTGAGCAAGCCGAGTCACAAGATTCGGCGATCCAAAAGACGCTCAGGTCGGTTGGTGACTTGATCATGTCGCTGCGGAAGCAGGTGCTGCGAGAGTCTCACAGCGGGGCCGATATCGCTGTCAGCTACCAGATGGCTGTCGATGGCGTCGCTGAAGGCGATTGGCGCAAAGTGAGGCGAGGAGTACGGCAGTTGGAATCTCGCATTCGGCCGCAAGAAGTAGTTAAACGCGACTTGGCCCTGGTTTCGCCGCACATCCTCGAATTTGTGGACTATCAGTTTAGCGCAGACATCGTCGCGACGGGAGATGTTAAGAGCGAACTCGCGAAAGTCAACGTATCGTGGCTCGCCAGTCCAGTCGAACTCAGCGAATTGAATTCGATTGTGGACGTCTGCATGGTTGATTTTGACTTGGACGGCGACCCAGAACTGATCGCCCTCACAACCTCTTCGCTCAGTGTTCTCAAACGAGCCGAGGATTCGACATGGCAGTCGATTCTTTCGGTGAAGACGGAAGAGGGCGCGCGCGGCATTTTGGTTGCTGATCTCGACGCCGACAACAAGGGCGCTAAGACAGCGAAGCAGAAACAAGATGAGGTCCCGACGTGCTCGCCTCAGTCCGGCATGCAAGCCGCCGCCGGGCCGGGCGAAGATGAGGCTGGTAAGTCGTGCTACGTCGCCGATGTGGACATTGTTGTTTACGGTGACTCGGGAGTGGAACTGTGGCGCAATGTCCTTGATGACGCATCGGGCGAACGGAGCTTGGCGGCAGTTGAGCAAAGGGATCAGGATTGGTCGGCTATTGGCAAGACAGCCACCGCTACGCTAGTTGATATTGACCACGACGCGGACCTGGATCTAGTCATGTCCGGCGAAGGCGGCGTCTCGATCTGGTCTAGCCAGGGCAATACGAGCATGCAGTTCTACCAGCTTGATGAGTGGTCGACGCTTCCACCGGCTGACGTCGCCTTCACTTCGATTCGAGCCGTCGATTGGGACCGTGATGTGGATGTTGACTTGCTGTTCGCCGCGCCGGACGGGACCACGAAAGGAATTCTTGTCAACCTTCGGCACGCGAGGTTCGCCTGGACGCCATTGGACGAAAGTTGGGGGGCAATGGGCAACGCCGCCGCGATTATTCCGATTGAAGCGGACGGCAATGCGTCATGGGACGCGGCTAGCGCGGGGCCCGATGGAGTCAAGATCGCCTTGACTTCGACAGCGGTCCCCGGTCAAAACCGATTGCTTCGTGACGGCGTCGTTAGTGATGAACCTGCGGAGGGGATTCTGTCACTCGACTACGACAACGATGGCGCCGTTGACTTGGTCAGTTGGACTGACAGGGCGGTGTGGGTCCATCGTGGCTTAGGGGATGGCGAATTCAGTGCAGCTCAGGCCCTCGTCGGCGCCGACATGCAAGACGACGCCATGAAGCTTGCTGGCGTACGCCAAGTTGATTCGGGAGACATCGATGGCGACGGCGACCTGGACTTGGTTGTCGCGGGCGCCGAAGGCCTGAAGCTCGTTATCAACGAAGGCGGTAACCAAAACCACTGGGTTGCGGTAAGAGCCCGCGGCCGGCAAGATAATCGCGGCCGTGCAAATGACTCTGGAGTCGGCTCACTGGTCGAATTGCGAGTTGGGTCGAGGTACCAGGCGCAGGTTGTCGATTCGCAAGTGGCTCATTTCGGCTTAGGCAACGCCGAGTCCGCTTCACTCGCGCGCATTGTTTGGACCAATGGAATGCCCCAGGACATCATCAATCCTCGGCGCGACGTCTTACTCTGCGAATGGATGGTGTTGAAGGGATCATGCCCTTATCTCTACACGTGGAATGGCGAGCAGTTCGTGTTTCAAACCGATTGTCTCTGGGCAGCTCCCATCGGTCTGCAAGTTGCCGAAGGCGTACTCGCTCCTTCTCGGCCTTGGGAGTATCTCAAGATCCCCGGCGAGAACCTGAAAGCTCGCGACGGCGTGTATTCGATTCAACTCACCGAAGAGTTGTGGGAGATCGCCTACTTCGACCACGTCGCCTTGATTGCGGTGGATCATCCAGCGGCCGTTGACATTTTTTCAAACGAGAAGGTTGGTCCGCCCGAAATAGCAGAATACAAGGTTCACACGGTGTCCGATCGGCGTTGGCCAGTCGCGGCGTCGGATCAATTGGGTCGCGATGTCTTGCCCACGCTGCTTACCGCCGACGACCGTTTCGTGAAGGCCTTTGACCGCCAGATCTATCAAGGCCTGACCCCCAGGCACTACGTAGAACTCGACCTGGGGGATCTGCCGGACCCTAAACGCGTGAAGCTCTTCTTGCGGGGTTGGTTGCGGCCCACAGACAGCTCGCTCAACGTAGCCTTTTCACAGAACCCGCAGGTGAATGGACCCGAGTTTCCCTCGGTTTGGGTGCCAGACGCCAATGGCGCCTGGCAGCAGGCCCAGCCGTTCATGGGATTCCCTGGCGGTAAGACCAAGACGATCGTCGTCGATCTGTCCGACTCGTTTCTCACCGACGATTATCGGGTGCGGATCGAATCAACAGCGGAGATCTATTGGGACGAGGCGTTTTTTACCGTGGACGAGGCCAGTGCGCCCTACCTCACCAGAGAACTGCCGGTCCACACCGCCGACTTGCACTATCGCGGGTTCTCGAGGCGGATCAAACGACCGCATTACGCGCCCGACAACTACGACTACAGTTCGGTCACAACCCATCCAATTTGGCCGCCGGTCCAGGGACGATTTACGCGATACGGAGACGTCCGGGCGCTGCTTGGCTCAGCCGATGACCAGATGGCGGTGTTGGGCGCCGGTGATGAAATTACCGTTCGTTTTCTCGCGCCGGAGGAACCGGTCCAGCCGGGATGGAAGCGAGATTTTTTCTTGCACTGTGTCGGATTTGATAAGGACGCGGACCTCAACACAGTTCATGGCCAAAGCGTGGGGCCTCTGCCCTATCGAGCAATGACGAACTATCCCTACGATGCGACCGAAGGACCGCAGGGATCCGAGTACGATCGCTATCTCAAGGAATACCAGACGCGACGACAGAACCCCGCCCGTTTCTGGCGGCGCCTCGCCAACTAAACGATGTTCAGAAATGACGTGCGGTTTGCTATCTGGAATCGCCGGTCATTCAGCCGATCTTAGCGAGACAGCTCGGGAATCACTCGTCGATCCCACGGTTACAAAGAGGGCCGCAGAAACGCCGTTGACTTGCATCCAAGGCATGAAGTGCGAGCCTAACTTGTGCATTTTCGGTCGAGGTGGGTGTAACCGCCATCGACATAAATGATCTGACCTGTCGTGTGGCTCGATCGTTCGGATGCCAAGAAGACGACCATGTCCGCCAGTTCGCGCACGCTGGTAAACCTTCGATGGAGTGGGACCAGATTTTCGATTGCATCCTGCGTCGCTTGGGGGTCATCGAGACTCGCTATCCACTTCTCGTAGAGCGGAGTCCAAACTTCGGCTGGAATCACTGCGTTAACACGGATTCCGTGGGGCGCGAGATCGACCGCCCATTCGCGAGTCAATCCGCAGATTGCGCCCTTGGCGGCCGCGTAGCCAGATGTGCCGCCCTGCCCTGTGGAGGCGACCTTGGATCCAATATTGACCACGGCGCCTTGATTGGCTTTCAACTGCTCCAAGCTGTGATGGACAAGGTCATAGACATGCAGCAGGTTGCGGCGCAATGATTCTTGAAATGTGTCGAGGCCAGCGTCTAGCCCGACGGAATCGTTGACGCCGGCGTTGTTGACCAGGATGTCAATGCGACCGAATCGCTGCAGAGCCGCCTCGACGATCTCTGCACAAGCACCGCTGTTGCAGAGGTCGGTTTCAATGAAGTGCAGTTGGCTGGGAAACCGCTGTTGAAGTTCGTCGCCCTCTCTGCCGGGACGGTTCGCATTGACCACATTGGCGCCCTCGTCAATCAGGCCGCGAACGATCGCTTCCCCGATGCCTTTGGAGCCGCCAGTGACAATCGCAACTTTCCCTTGAAAGCCCAAGTCCATGAGGCGCCTGTTGAGTGAGAGTGTTGAGTCAGAATGTTGAGGCAGAATGTTGTTGCCTGGTCCGCCAACAGTGTAGGACGCGGCGTCGACGCTTGCCAAGCCGTCGAGTGGGCGCCGGCGGCTTCCCGCGGCGATCAACCACACGTTGGATAGCGGTTGTCGCCCGCTCGCTCAAGCCGGCGCCACTTCTGCTTTGGAGTGCTACTCTGCAGTTACCATCGGTATTTTCGAGGATTCGGCGGCGTTTCGCCGATGCATCGCCGGCAACTTCCAGGGCGCGGACTGATTTGACGTTTTTCGGCGAGCGACCTATGCTGGACTATCTCCTTTCTTTTCGGCCGTTGACAGATCCCTTGCCGAACTTGTTTTCGTTCGGTGGCGTATCGAATCCATGCTTCTCCACCCACCCACTCCCAGCCGGCCCGTTCTCTTGCTGCTTGCAGCAATTGTGGGCGGCCACATGTTCCTTGGCGGGGCGAGCGTCTGGGCCAGCTGTGGCGACTATGTGGTCGTGGGCGAGCCTGGCCGCCATTCGGGAACGCCTGCGGCGAAGGCCCCCCAGCACATGCCGCACAACCAGCTGAGACTGGACTCTCAACTCGACTCAGGGAGCGGGCGTCCCAAGTGCCACGGACCGCGGTGTGAGCGCCACCGACAGGGGGCCAAAGATCCAATCCCCTTGCTCGTCGAGCATTGGCCGCCCGATTCGATGGCGCGATTGAACTCGCTGTCGGCAAGCGGCGA
>CAZWOU010000072.1:16637-29887 GCA_964635375.1 uncultured Pirellulaceae bacterium
GAGGTTCGCGCGGAACGAAGCGATTTCACTTCGCTGTCCGAGCCCCGAGTTGGTTATCCCCAACGCGTCCAACGTCCGCCTCGCGGATAGTCCCTGTCGTCGCGATTAGCTGCATTGCTGGTCGCGTTCGTTTCTTGAACGACGCATGTGTGTCCGCGCGCCAAACGGCTATCTAGCGCGACGAGTTAGGCACATGCAACGAGAGGGTCGACGATGTCTTCATCCGATTCAGGCACCGCGACGGCCGCGTCGCATTCATCTCCACGGGCGGCTCGGTCTGTCAGTCCGCGTATGCGAAAACTGCTCTACGTTGTGTTCGCCATTACCGGTTTGCTTGGCGCCAATTCGTTGTATTTATCCGGAGTCACCGCGCTCGAGTGGTTTTCCGGCAAGGTCTATCAGGACTATTTCTATCAATACATGTTCCTTGCGCACCTCCTGTTCGGGCTTGCGCTGATCGCGCCCTTCATCGTGTTTGGCGTGTTCCATATGTTGGCGTCGCACAACCGCCGCAACCGCCGCGCGGTATGGATTGGTTACGCATTGTTCGTCATCTGCATTTTGGTTTTGGTCAGCGGCGTCTTGCTGATGCGGGTCGGAGGGCTGGATCTCAAGAATCCCAGCGTGCGAAGCATTGTCTATTGGTGCCACGTCGCCTGCCCAATCATTGCTGTCTGGTTGTATTGGCTGCACCGGCTTGTGGGGCCTCGTATCAAGTGGCGCCAAGGCCTCTCCATTGCGGCCGCTGTGGGAGCCGTGGTGG
The DNA here is from genome assembly GCA_964635375.1 of uncultured Pirellulaceae bacterium. GTDB lineage: Bacteria > Planctomycetota > Planctomycetia > Pirellulales > Pirellulaceae > CAZMNY01. The sequence continues at coordinate 17,401 of CAZWOU010000072.1, forward strand.
TGGCTATGATCTTCCTTCAGGCTCAGGACCCGAGGGAATGGAACGCGATCGGTTCGGCCGATGGCGAGAAGAACTTCTCACCGTCGCCAACACGAACGTCGACGGGCGGATTTATTCCAGCCAAGGCCCTCATGATGGATGAGTATTGTAAGGAGTGCCATGAGGACGTCTACAATGATTGGTTTCACAGCGCCCACCATGCCAGCTCATTCAATAATCCGGCCTATTTGGCCAGCGTCCGCGCCGCGCGAAAAGTGTTGATGGACCGGGACGGCCATACCAAGACACTGCGCTGGTGCGCCGGCTGCCACGACCCGGTGCCATTCTTCGCGGGAGAGTTTGACAACCCCGATTACGACGACATCAACGATCCCACCGCGCATGCTGGGATCACCTGTTCGGCTTGTCACGCCATCACTCACGCCAATAGCACCCGCGGAAACGGCGACTACACGATCGAAGAACCGATGCACTATCCGTTCACCTACTCGGAAAACTCGATTCTGAAGTGGGTCAACCATACGCTGTTGAAGTCGAAGCCGTCCTTCCACATGAAGACGTTTCTCAAGCCACTACATAAGACCGCGGAGCTCTGCGCGACGTGCCACAAGGTGCACTTGCCCAAAGCGCTCACGGGCTATAAAGAGTTCTTGCGAGGGCAGAATCACTATGACAATTACCTGCTCAGCGGCGTCTCTGGCCGGGGCGCCAGAAGTTTCTATTATCCCGAGGTGGCGGACGACAACTGTAATCGTTGCCATATGCCGCTGAAGGAGTCGGATGATTTCTCTGCGCGGTCGTATGCCGGTTCGCCGGTGAGTGTGCACGACCACCTGTTTCCCGGCGGCAACACCGCGATCCCTTGGCTTCGAAACGCAAAGAAAGCCGTCGAAACACAGCAAGAGATCCTTATCGACTGTGCGCGAATCGACATTTTTGGCGTTCGCGAAGAGGGAAGCATTACGGGCGAACTTCATGCTCCGGTACGGCCAAAGGCCCCCGTTCTCGTCGCTGGTAAGTCCTACCTGCTGGAAACCGTTATTCGCACGCTGACCCTGGGCCATTTGTTTACTCAGGGCACGGTCGATTCGAACGAGGTCTGGGTTGAAGTTCGACTGCGGGCGGGCGATCGATTGATTGGAGTGAGCGGCGCCCTTGATGAGCGAGGGCAAGTAGATCGGTGGGCCCATTATGTGAACGTGTTCATGCTCGACAAGAACGGCGGTCGGATCGGCGAACGCAACGCGGCCGATATCTTTGTGCCGCTTTACGACCATCAGATTCCGCCAGGAGCCGCAGCGTCGCTTCATTACGGGTTCACCGTGCCGACTGACTTGAAAGAGCCTCTTACGGTCGAGGTCAAACTGAACTACCGAAAATTTGATCGCGAATACATGCAGTTCGTGGTTTCGACCGCGAAGAAAGGCGATGAGAAACTGCGGGGCCAAGTCGACGGCAAGCCTTACGACAATCCGCTGCCGATCACGGTGATCGCCTCCGATCGCTACACTTTCGCCATCGAAGGCGGCCCCCCAGTGGAGAATGACGATCGCGAGATTCCCGCGTGGCAACGATGGAACGATTATGGAATCGGGATGTTGCTCAAGGGGAAGGCGGAACTGCGGCAGGCGACCGCGGCCTTCCAGCAGGTGGAGGAATTGGGCCGCTTTGACGGTCCGCTCAATCTGGCTCGAGTCTACGAGAAGGAAGGCTTGATCGATGAGGCCGTTGAGGCGATCAAGCGGGCCAGCAGGCACGATTCGCCGGCGGCGCCCGCATGGACTTTGGCGTGGATCAGCGGCGTCGTCAATCGCCAGCAGGGATATCTGCGCGAGGCGGAAACCAACTTCCGCAGCGTGCTTGAGGATCGAACTGAGGAAATGGTCCGTCGAAAGTTTGACTTCTCGGACGACTACGTTGTCATCAACTTGCTCGGGTCAACGCTGTTCGACCTGGGTAAGCAGCAGGTAGGCGACGAGGGCGTCGAAGCGCGGAATCAGTACTACCGGGGGGCCGTAGAACAGTTTCAGAAGACGCTGACATTGGATTCGGAGAACGTCGCCGCCCACTACAACCTGTACCTGCTGTTCGCCCACCTTGGCCGCGAGGAAGATTCCCAGCGACATCGAACGCTGCATGCGCGCTACCGCCCGGATGAGAACGCCCGCGACAGCGCCGCTGCCGCGGCTCGGCTCAAGTACCCCTGGGCAAATCACGCCGCGCAAAGCGTCGTGATCTACGACTTGCAACGCTCCGACGCATTGAGTCAAGCATCCGTCAAGAACCGCTCAAAAGCAACGACCGCAACTCGGGGGAATCAATAGATGGCCGACAAGCGAAACCAGAACGAAGAGAGGGAGTTGGATGAGGATCGAGGCGACGCGATAATCGGAGTCGCCTTCCTCTGGTCGTTGCTGGTTATTGGCGTCGCAGCGACAGCTATTGGCGGCGTCATCTACTGGAGTTGGACGCCAAGAACGAAACCGGTCACCGGCCACACAGCGTTGATCGGGCCGGAATTTCGAGATGTCTCCGGCGTGGTGTTGCCAACAGCCACTTTCGTTGACGTGACAGAGAAGACCGGGATCGACTTTGTTCATGAAAACGGCGCCTTGGGGCAGAAGTTGCTGCCGGAGACAATGGGCGGCGGCTGTGCAATCTTTGATTACGACAACGATGGCGACCAGGACATTCTCCTGGTCAACTCGAGCAGTTGGGACTGGGACCGAGACGGGGCGACTCCCCCTCCCCCGGCCGGACTCTACCGAAACGAGGGGAATTGGAACTTCACCGACGTCACATCGCAAGCTGGGTTGACCGCTTCGATGTATGGGATGGGCTGCGCTGTTGGCGATTTTGACAACGACGGTTGGGTCGATCTGTACCTCACCGCCGTCGGTTCCAATCGACTCTACCGCAACCAGGACGGCTTTTTTGCCGACCAGACGGCTGGTTCGGGAACAGCTGGAGCGGGCGGCTGGAGTACGAGCGCCGCTTGGTTCGACTACGACAACGACGGCAGGCTGGACTTGGCGGTCTGTAATTATGTGCAGTGGAAGAAGGAGCTGGATCTGTCGCAGGACTTTCAGCTTGTCGGCGTTGGGCGAGCGTACGGGCCTCCGCAACAATTCGATGGAGCGTTTATGTCCTTGTTTCACAATGAAGGCAGCGGGAGGTTCAAGGACGTTTCCATCTCTGCAGGAATGCAAGTTCGCAACGCCGCAACGAACGTGCCTGTCGGAAAGGCGCTGGGCGTGTCGCCAGTCGACCTGGACCGCGATGGCTGGCTCGATCTGATCGTCGCCAACGACACGGTCGGCAATTTCCTTTTTCACAATCGCGGCGATGGCTCCTTCGAAGAAATGGGCGGGGACGCCGGAATCGCGAATGACCTTGCCGGCGAGCCGACCGGGGCCATGGGAATTGACGCCGCCTTCTTTCGCAATAACGAACATCTTGGTGTTGTGATTGGGAACTTCGCCAACGAACCGACTTCGTTGTACGTCGACGAGTTGGGCGAGATGTTGTTCAACGATGTGGCGACGTCGAGCGGGCTAGGACCAGCGACTCGCAAGGAACTCACCTTCGGTGTTTGCTTCTTCGACTATGATCTCGATGGGCGCCTCGACTTGCTCGCAGCCAACGGTCACTTGGAGGAGGAGATTAATAAGGTCCAGCGTTCACAGCATTACCAACAGCCGGCCCAGCTTTTCTGGAATACCGGCCTTCGGCGAGGCGGACCAGAGTTTGTCATGGCGTCTGCAAAGAACATTGGATCCGACCTGGCCAAGCCGATGGTTGGGCGGGGCGCAGCCTATGGCGACCTGGATGGCGACGGCGACCTCGACATCTTGCTCTGCTCGCTCGGCGGCCCGCCGCGGTTGCTTGAAAACCGACTTGAAGCCAGGAATTGGTTGCGACTCAAGCTCGTTGGCCAAGAATGCAATCGAGACGCGATCGGCGCGCTCGTGGTCGCTCGGGTCGGCAAGCAGACTCTCCGTCGACGCGTCATGCCGACTCGAGGCTACCTGTCGCAATCGGAGCGAATCGTTACTTTGGGCCTCGGTGAGGCGACCAGCATTGATGAACTGACCGTTGTTTGGCCCGGCGGCTCGCATCAAGGCGTCCCCTTGGGCGAACTCAATAGGATGCACGTCGTCGAACAGCAGTGATCGTCGAGCATCGAATCGTCGCGCGCAGCCGTGCTCGCTTTCGGCGGGGACGTTCTCTCCATCGATGTTGGGCGCTCGGCGTCCAGCGAGGGCGCGCGGCCCAGGGAAATGCCCCAGTTGAGAGAGGCCTAGCGAGCGCCGAACAGCGTCATGAAGATCAAGCTCAGCATGGCGCCGATTAACATGCTCACCGGTATCGCGACAGCCAGGGCGATTGCCACGGCGACGCCGCGCGACATCTGTTGCGTTTCATATTGGTCTTGCAGTCCGGACGAGTCCGACAGCGTCAATGGGGGCGGCTTCACCCGTTGCGAGGAACGAATCGGCCGAGTGTCTTGACTACCGCCGAAGTTGGACATGGTTCCGATCGACGTCTGGCTCGTACTCTCCGCGCGGCCCGAATCGGCGTCGCCCCCGCCGTCGGTGTCTTGATCGTCCTCATCGTCCGTGGGGATTGGCGGAGAGAGCCAGGGCGACTTGGTAAGTTGACGTCCTTGCAACGCTTCGCCCTCATTCACCCAGGGCTCAAGTCGCGCCGCAACTTCGCCCGCCGATTCAACGCGTTCCTTGGGATCCTTCTCCATCATGTCCGCGATGATCTCGACAAACTCCTCGCTGATTTCCGTATTGAACCGGCGAGGGTGCCACGGCGTCTCATCGCAATGCCGGCGAGCCTTGTCGCGCGTTGTGCCGCCTGGGTAGGGTACTTTCCCACTGATCGCATAGTACAGCGTGCAGCCGAGCGAGTAGATATCGCTGGCGGCTGTGACCTTATCGGGCGACTTGATTTGTTCGGGCGACAAGTAATCGGCGGTGCCCACAATCTTCCCGGCCCGCGGATCGTCGCGTTCTTCGTGGAGGAATCCCGATAGCCCCAGGTCGGAAAGTTTGGCGACGCCATCGGGCGTGACAAGTATGTTGCCAGGTTTTACGTCGCGGTGGATCAAGTGCTGATCGTGTGCGTATTGCAGGCCAAGCGCCGTTTGCCGAATCACGCCCGCAGCTTGCCGCATCGTCAGCGGACCTTCCGTCCGCACCAATCGCCGAAGATTGTCGCCAGGGACATATTCGGTTACGAGGTAATGGACCTTGCCCTCTCGCCCCGCATCTAACGCGCGGACCAAGTGCGGGTGATCGAGCTGGGCTTGTAGGCGGATCTCGCGACGAAAGTTGGAGATGGCCTCGTCAGTTGCCTTGCTCAACGGAAGAACTTTGACAGCACACTCGCGACCCATAACTTCGTGTACGGCCTTGTAGACCTGCCCCATACCGCCTTGACCAATCCAGTCCGTGACGATGTAGGGGCCGAGCAAGAACTTGGTTCGGCCCGATTGCATCTGTTCGACTTGGTAGGCCGTCGCTTCGCCCCACTCGACGAGCTTATTGGCCAGGTCATCATCACTGACCTGTGTCTCGCCAGTCTCATCCCGCACCGCGGACTCGGCCTGATCGACCATCTCCTGAGTCAGCAAGCCGCTCAGCAGCATCGACTTTCGAAATGTCGGTCGCCCGGTTTCCATCGCAGGGAATCCATCGAATGTGACGCGCTTAACCAATGTCCAACTAGGCTACAGATTAAGCCGTTAGGCAATCTGCGCCAAGAAGTTCGTTTTGACGAGGCACATACCAAGGGCCAAATCGGTCGACCGAGGGCCCACTCGCGATGATTTTCGAATCTCAAGGCGGACGGCCCATGCCGGCAAACGTCCTTCAGATGCCCAGAGCTTTCCAGGACTCCGGTGGCGGGCAGGTAAACGAAACTGGTGTCCGTTTGACGGGGTGCTCGAATTGAAGCGAATGCGAATGGAGGGCGATTCCAGCTGAGAATTCGGCCGTCGAGCCGTATTTTCGGTCACCCACGATGGGCCACCCTCGGGATGACAACTGAACCCGTATTTGGTGTTTGCGACCGGTTTCGAGCACAACCGCGAGCAACGGTCGTTGTTTGGCGACCGTCCGTATCGTGCTGAACCGAAGGCGCGCCTCTTGGACGCCGTCGCCCGTCAGTTTGGTGACGTGCATCTTACGGCGGCGTTCATCCTTCCGCATCAGGTCCGTACAATGGCCCTCAGCTGGCGGCGACCCGTCGACGACCGCCCAATAGGTCTTTTCCACTTCGCCTGCGCGAAACGCATCAGTCAAGCGAGATGCGGCCTTTGAGGTTCGAGCGATCGCCAGAATGCCGGTGACCGGCGCATCGAGCCGCGAGACGAGTCCCAAATAGACTTTGCCTGGCTTCTCGTACTTGTGCTTGATGTAGAGTTTGGCTTGCTCCAATAGGTTGGGCTTGCCCGCGGCGACCCCCATCGTCGGCAACAAGGCGGGCTTGTTGACAATCAGCAGGTGGTTATCTTCAAACAGAATTGGAAAAGGCGGACGGTTCATTCCGAGCTCGACGTAGGCGGAAGATGATTTGGGTTATAGTAGAACCTAGAGAACTGACCATGCGTCGTTGTTTCCGGCAACAGCACCGCCGATACGGGACCGCCAATTTGGACCGCCAATTTGGACCGCCGATTCCGGTCGCTGATCCGGTCGTTGATCCGGTCGTTGATCCAGCGGCGATCCTAAGAAGCCGGTGGGGGCTTCGCCTATGCCAACCCATATAGCTCAGATCATTTTGGCGAGCGAATCACCGCGCCGTCGCCAATTGCTTGCGGCGGCCGGATACGATTTTGTCGTTCGCCCTCCGCGGGACACGGCGGAGTGCGGCACGTGCAGTCGCGAGACGGCTGCGGAACTCGTCGCCCGGTTGGCCTTTCAGAAAGCCCAGGATGTTGCCCTTTCGCTTGATTGCGGCTTGGTTCTGGGCTGCGATACCGTCGCCGAATGTCGGGGCCGGATACTCGGGAAGCCTCGGGATCGAGCCGATGCAAAGAAAATGCTGCAATGGATGCGAGGTCGAGATCACCAAGTACATAGCGGAGTATGCCTGATCGACGCCGGGACGATGACGAGATCGGTACAAGTTGATGTGACTTGCCTGAAGATGCACGATTTGTCCGACGAAACGATTCAAGTCTATCTCGACACGAATGAGTGGGAAGGAAAGGCCGGCGCGTTTGGTTACCAAGATGGGCTGGATTGGGTCGAAATCACTTCGGGAAGCGAATCCAACGTGGTTGGATTGCCGTTGGAATTGCTCGAATCGATGCTCGCCCCTATGAATGATTCAGGCTAAGACTTCGGCCCCAAGTGTGGGGCGGCTCGTTTACTTTTCAACCAAGTCCTTGCCCTTTTTGGCTTCGCCGATGGACGTAACCCAGATACCACAACTCGTGCGAAACTCGAACCGCTTTCGAGAAGTCGTGACGGTTCTTGCCAAGCACGGCTTGGCGAGTTGGATGAAGGCGGTGCGGTTGGACTGGGTTCAGCGCATCTTCAGCGCGGAAAAAGGGCCAGTCGCGCCCGTATCGCTCGAAGCGCGAGTTCGTTTGGCGCTGACCGAGTTGGGGCCGACTTTCATCAAGATGGGTCAGATTCTCAGCACTCGCCCCGACCTGATCGGCTTTGATCTGGCCAATGAGCTTGCCTTGCTGCGGAGCAGCACGCCAGCCGACCCGCCGCAGCGGATTCGCGAGATGGTTCTGGCGGAACTCGGGGCCAGCGTGGACGAGCTGTTTGCTGAATTCGACGACGCTCCGCTGGCCTCGGCTTCGATTGGGCAGGTGCACAAGGCGAAGCTGAAGACGGGCGAGCAGGTCGTCGTCAAGGTGCAGCACTACGGCATCGAGGACAAGATGCGGACGGACCTGGACATTCTCTACCGTCTCTCCGAAATCGCCCACGAGGTGTCGAGCCAGTTGAAGCCCTATCGACCGGTTGAGACGGCAAGGGAATTCGGGAACACGCTGCAGAGCGAGCTCGATTTTCGTCGCGAACAGCGGAACCTGACTACCTTTCGCCGCAACCTTCGCAATAACCGCGCCGTGCATGTGCCCAAGCCCTACCCGGAGCTGAGTTCTCGACGCGTCTTGACGATGGAGTACTTGGAAGGATTCTTCATTTCCGACACGGAGCGGCTTGAAGCGGAGGGCGTCGACACGGAGGAACTGTCTCGGCAAGGCGCGATGGTCTTTCTCGACATGATCTTCCGAGATGGCTTCTACCAAGCCGATCCACATCCGGGCAACTTAATCGTCATGCCGGATCATGTGATTGGTTTGCTCGATGCGGGCATGGTCGGGCGGATCGATGAGCGGCTGCGCGAGGAAATCGAGTCGGTGTTGCTGGCTGTCGTTGAGCAAGACGCCCAACGGATATCGGAAATCGTTGTCCGCCTGGGGTCGGCCCCGCCTGACTTCGAGGAAACCGCGTTGCGTTCCGATATCGATGACTTTGTTGTGCAGTATTCACGGCAATCACTCGGTGATTTTGATCTCAGCGGGGCGCTCCGCGGGATGATGACAATCATTCGCAAACATCGCGTTGTGTTCCCCACAAAAATCGCAATGTTGCTCAAGGTCCTGATCATGCTGGAAGGGTCGGCGAGACAGCTGAACCCGTCTTTCAACTTGGCGGAATTGCTCCACCCGTTTAGCCTGGGCGCCTTCCGTCGCCGCCTCTCGCCTGCCAGGCTATGGCGAAAAATGGAGAGTGCTTACCGCGATTGGAATCGGCTCTTCGAGATCTTTCCTCGTGATTTGGCCGATATTCTCCATCGAGTGAAACAGGGAAGTTTCGATGTTCACCTGGACCATCGGCGACTCGATACCTCCGTCAACCGACTGGTGATGGGAATCATCTCCGCCGCCCTGTTTATGGGCTCGGCCATGCTCTGGAGCAACAATACGCCGCCCGTGATCTACGACGTTTCCGTGGTCGGCGCTGTTGGCTGCGCCGTCGCCGTCTCGTTGGGATGGATCGTAATCCGCGCGATCAAGAAGTCGGGCGACATCCAAAAACGGGACTGATCACCTACAACCAGACCATGGTCTTGTTGAGCTTGTTTTGCAGTTCAATCGCGGCTTCGCGGGTGACTGAGGTGTTCGTCAGGACCAAGTATCGGAGCTGAGTCCACGCGGCCAGATGGACGAGGCCGGCGTCAGTGATGGCGCAGCCATCGAGATCGAGCGCTTCGATTTCACCGACGTCGGACATCGAGGCAAGGTCCTTGTCGTCAAAGTTGGTTCCCTTCGCCGAGTAGGAAGGCACTTTGGGGAACGGCCATTCCATCTTGCGCCAGCCGACGATGCGTAAGAGAGCAAGCGATCCACGCGTTCCCGCGTCGAAGAACGCTTGGTCGCTCGGCTTCCCGCTCCGCTTGATGAGCACGTACACGACGCCGGCGATGATGACCACGGGGATCGCGAAGCAGAGCGAGTCTGGAAGAAGGGCCAGGGTCATCGCTCCGAACACTAATCCGCCGCCGACTAAAATCCATTTCCAGATGGAACCCAAGGATTCGCCTTCAGCCAACTGCGAGTTGAACCAACGTTTGAAACCGATGTCTGGGTTCGCTTCGAAAGTCTCCACGTCGGAATGGATTACTCGCTTCAACTGGACGTTGTAACCACATGCGTCGCACAGCATTCCGTCGCTCAAACCGGCGCCGCACTTGGGGCATTCCGTTGGCGGCCCGTCGCTGGGCGGTTGGGCGGCCTCACCCGTCAGGTCATCGGTCGTCGGAAGCGTGGCGAGTGGAGTCGCTATCAACGATTCCTCAGCCGGCGCTAGGTTGAAATCGTCCTCCTCTGACTCGTCTTCCTCCTCCCATTCACTTTCATCCACCTCGCCGCCAACCAGCACGGACGCCTTGCACTTGGGACATTGAACCGTTCGTCCAGCAAGGTCGTCCCAAGCCGAGAACTCGTGCTCGCAATCTCCGCATGTTAGTGATATGGGCATTGCATTCGACCTTTTGAAGACTCTCGGCTAGCCGTACAGTTCATTGTAGACGCGAATTGAATAGTAAGAGATCATGGCGAGGATTGCGAGCATCCCGAATGCGGAACTGAGTCGCTGCTTCGTCAAGGCAACGCCGGCAAAGGCAAGCGATATGAGGACCACGGCTGCGTAGTCGATCACCAATTCGGCTGAACCTATAAGGGATTGGCCGGAAACGAGCGTGGTGGCGGTGAGCACGACGAGGATGTTCGAGATATTGCTACCGATAATGTTGCCCGCCGCGAGTTCCCATTCGCCCCGCCGAGCCGCCACGACTGTTGCCGTAATATCAGGGATTGAGGTGCCGCAAGCGACAATGGTCAACCCGATGATTTGCTCGGGCACGCCCCACGTCGTCGCCACATGGACCGCGTTTTGGTAGACCAATTCCCCTCCCAAATACAGCAGTATGCCGCCCGTGGCGACTTCCGCCACTTGCCGCATGTGGCCCGTCGTACTTTGCTCGCTGGACGCATCCTCCACTTCTTCCCCGCGGCGACGCGCCAGCAGCACGATGTAAACGCCCAGGCAAGACAGCAAGACCCATACGGTTTCGTAGGCCACCTGGGGTTGGGCCATCGATCCGACCAGGAATGAAACCAATATGATCGACGGGGCGACGAACATCACCGCCAGGTCCACGCCGAAGCGTCGCCGCTCGACAATCACCGCCCCAAACAGCGACGCCAAACCAAAACCGAAGCAAAGGTTGGCCAGGTTGCTGCCTGCCACGTTGGATAATGCCAACTGCGGATTCTCGGCAGCAATGATATTCACCACCATTTCCGGGGCGCTTGTGCCGAAGGCAACTAAGGTCAACCCCACAAATGACTTTGACAGCCTCATTCGAGCGGCGAGCTCTGCCGCGCCTCGGATGAGCCACTCCGCGCCCAAGAAGAGAAAGAGGAAGCCGAGTAAGAGCAGAGCAATTGAGACCATGATTCGTTCAAGTTCAGTGGTTAGGTCGGCGGCGTGAGGTTGAGGCCAAAGGGCTAGTCGTGGGGTTCGTGTTTATGGGAATGGGCGTTGGAATCCAAGTCGTGGTGTCGTTGGTCGATATGAATATGCAGATTTGGATTGGCGGCGAGCAGTTCGGAGAGCCCTTCGTCGGTTACTTGCGAGCCATCCAGATAAAGCGATTCGAGGTTGTCCAGGCCATGCAGTGACTTGAGTCCCTTATCGGAGATCGGGCAACCGAGAAAATGAAGGAAACGTAAACTAGGATACTTTCGCAGCGAGATCATGCCGTCGTCGCCAACGCCGGGCGAACCGATGCGCAGCAACTCGAGTTTGGGAAGCGATGCAAGTTGCGCCAAGCCAGTATCGCTGATGGTCGCATGCGGCAAATTGAGTACGCGGAGCGACCTGAGTTGAAGCAACGTCTCGACGCCTCGGTCTGAAATCGGCGCCTTACGCAGACGAAGATGTTCGAGATTCGTCAGCTCCCTCAAGTGCCGGAGTCCAGAGTCCGTGACGTCCGTGTTATCTAGCCGCAACTCGGTCAACGACGTCAATTCGCCAACAGTGATCAGATCAGCGTCGAGAATCAACGTGGTCGGTACGTCGAGTATGGTTCCCTGGTCGCTCCTGATGTCCTCAATCTGCGATTTTAGGCGAGCTTCTTTCCTGTGGGACAGATTGTTGGGCCTTTGGGGCAGATTGGGCTCTGCGGTCTTGTTCTGCCTGCTACATCCCAGGCAGAGCGACAAAGTAATCGCGGCGAGCCTGACAAACAAGTGGGTCTGCACTCTATTCAGGCCGCTTGAGACGGCTAGATGCGGACCTTCAGCGTGGCGAGGGTGCTGATCTGAGAGCTGGCTTGAGCTAGTCATCTCTTGCATTCCGAGCAGTAGCTTCGATAGCGGGTCAGGCCCGACCCAGACGTCCTCATGGTCAGGATGTTGCCGCAACGAGGACAGAAGTCGTCCTCGGTTCTTTCCCGCGGCGCCGCCTCACATTGCGCACACCGAGTTGCCTGGGGATACAGCTCGAGTCGTTCGGGAGGGATCCGCTGCCCACACTGCTCGCAGGCCGTCGCTTGGGGCCCCCATTCCTCAAACTTGCCGCCCGACTCGTCAAATTCCGCATCGACTTCAAGACCCTCTTTCTGGCACTGGGGGCAGGTCATTTTGGGCAGTGCGGCGTCAAGGAGTTCGATTAGTGTTGTTGCGTCGGGTTCTGCCTCGCGGCGCAGCATGCCCTGAGCTCTAAGCAGGTCGGCCAGCTGAAATTCGCTGCAAATCTGCCCCTGGCCACAACTGGGACACTCAATGCGTTTTCGAGTCATTGCTTTAGTTCCAAGAAACTTGCCGCGTCTAGACCTGCAGCCGTCCCATTTCTCACCTATTTAACCTTAGTTGGCCGATTCGCACCTGTGATGGCATTCTCGTTCCTCGTTCTTATTCCCAATCCAGCCCATGATCTTCATC
>CAZWOU010000073.1:0-29869 GCA_964635375.1 uncultured Pirellulaceae bacterium
GTTTCGCATTCGGTGGCAAGTCACCACGCGTTCTCTTATTCCCGCCCGCTTCCGCCGTTGATGGGCGTTCGGCACTATGACGCTCCGGTCGCCGGTCTCCCTACGCCAGGCGTTCGACCGTTCAACCCGTATAAATGCGGGGTCGCGGAATCATGCGACCCTTGCGCGCCCGAACCAAACTGGGAGAACCGAGGCCCGGTCGCTTGGCAGAGTGTGTTCGCCCACGGTGGGTACATCGGCCCCGCTCGAACACCTCACGTTCCAGCCTATCGTTTACGTGTCGACGACCAGATGAACTTTACATATCGGATCTCGCGTCAAGTTGGCCCCGAATACAAGCTCAACGTCAATGATCAAGTTCGTGTTGAATCTGCCGTCGATAAGGACCTTGACCGGACGATCACCATCGCGCCGGACGGAATGATCGTGTTGCCATACGTCGGCTCCATCTTGGCCGCCGGCCGAACGGTGATCGACTTGCGAACAGATCTGGAGAAGCGGTACAAGGAATTCTACGTCGAGCCGTCCATCACGGTTACGCCGACGCGAATGGGCTCGCGATTGGAAGACCTGCGTTCGGCCGTTGATGCAAGATCGTCCGCCGACATCGGCGGTTTGGGCGTACGCCGCAGCGTGATGCCTGATGGAACGGTCTCCCTGCCCGGCCTCGGACTCGTCCCGGCTCAGGGATTGACGATTGAAGAGCTGCGGCGCGAAGTAAACGAGCGGTACTTGGACGTTGTCGAAGGGATGGACGTGACGCCCGATTTGCGACAAAAAGCACCCACGTTCGCCTACGTGCTGGGGGAAGTCGCCACGCCGCAGCGTATTCCGCTGGACCGACCCACCACCGCGATGATGGCAATCTCGCAAGCCGGCGGCGAGAATTTCGGCGGCAATCTCAGGCAGATCGTTATCTTTCGACGCACTGACGACTGGCGACTAATTGCAACAAAACTGGACTTACAGGGGGCAATCTCCGACATCATTCTGATTCCCAAACGCCCAATCCAGATCGCCGATGACTTCATCAACCTGTTCTTCACACAGGGTATCTACGGCATCTTTCCGAACCAGGGCTTCTCGATGACTAGTACGCTGTAACGCGACATCGCCAGGATTTCGCAGAGAGCGGAAGGTGCTGGCGACTCAACATTCGGCTCAATGCAATTTAGGCAAGCGGAAGACCATTTGACGGCCCGGCAACTCGGGGTCAAACTGAATTCGGACGTCCAGTGGCGCAGAGTCATTGGGCGAAAGAGCTGAGATCCGACTAGCCGGTAATGGTGGATGAATCATTCGGGCTAGGGTTGAGCAGGTTGCCGAATGCCCCGAAAGACGAAATGCCCGTGCGGACGCGTGATCGTCGTCTCCGATCAAGCAAACACACGTTCGCTGACTTGCCCGAAATGTGGCGAACCTGTCTCGTTCGAGCCGCGAGACGAATTGGAAAACGCGAAGTCTGCGCCGCCGCGGAAGAAACCGCCCGCCGATTCGCCGCCCGTTATTCGTACGCCCGTTCAGCTCGCAAAGGCGAAGACTTCTCAAGACGCCAAAGCGAGTGGATCCGAGAACGCTTCTCCCGGCAAAGCGACGCCGGAGAAGGCGCCTGCTCAACCAAATGCCTCGGCGAATGAAGCCAGGACTAAATCGAATCGGGATAAGCGCAAGTCTCGCAAGCGGAGACGCGTGCGAGCCAAACAAGAGCGGGACGCCAGTAAGAAGGAGCCTGTTCGACCGGAACATCGGCCAGAAGCGGACGATGCGGCGGACGAGACCGCTCCCAAGCCAACTCCGCCTACTGGGCGCACCGAAGTTCAGCCGCCGCCAATTCAACGCCCGCCAGTCCAAACGGATTCCCAGGACTCCAAACCTCGCCAGCCAAAGCCAAGCGACGAGTTGCCCTCGAGCGACGAGTTGCCCAAGGCTGCCGTGGCTGGCGACCAAGCGAGTGAGTCTGGAAAACCGTCGCCGCAACGTCTCGCTCAAGAGCCCGGCGCAGCAAAACAACCAGACGCAGCGGCTACGGGAGACGCGCCGACTGCCGACGACGCAGCGACTGCCGAAGACGCTCAATGCTCTTCAGCGGCCGCCTTGCGCGATGCGGCTCTCTCCGCTTGGCCTGAGCGCAGCGAGGACGACAAGCCGACAAGCTCAAGCAAAGGCGGCCGCAAGTCCAAGAGGCGTTCGAGAAGCAAGGCCAAGCACGAAGCGACGAGCGCTAGCAAAACCGGTGACGCCGCGGCGACCACCAAGGATTCTCAACAGGGGAGGGCGGCTGCCGCGAAGCAAGGTGTTTCGGCGACCGACTCAACACCCATCGCGGCGCCGCGTCCGTCGCCATCGGATTCGTCCGCTTCTCCCTGCGAGCGTGGTGAGAAGAAGAGAGAGGCTGTCGATTCGTCACCTGAGCCCCTCGCACCGCCGCCCCAAGCCAAACCGAAGCCGCAGTCCTCTACTGGCAGCGACCGATCCGAACTGCACGACTCGCCTCCCGTTCAAACAGGCGAGGCGGTGATCCACGGCGTCGAACATGACGCCGATCGGATTTCCGCCTGTTACACGCTCGGCGCCGCCATGGTTTTCACGGCGATATTTGGAGTCGCGCCAGCGGCTTATCAGGGCGCTCTCTTCTTGCTGTTCGGCGAACAGGCGCGGCTGGAGTCCTGGGCGTTGTTTCTCACTGCCGTCTGCGGGCTCCAATTCGCGTACGCGTGTTACCTGATGCAAGCGCCAGATTGGTCAACCGCCCAAGTCGCGTCCTACTTCATGGTCGCTTTGTCTGCCAGTTACGCAGCTGCGCTCGGGGCGATCGCCTTTGGCTCGCCCACCGGCGCGGTCGTGAGGTTCTTGCAGATCTACGCGTATCAAGCGGACCATCGGGCCAGCGGGTGGTGTTTCATCATGCTGTTGATCACCGGCATGATTGCCTACTTTGGCGGTCGTTTCGCCAACGTCTGGAAGCAGGAAGAGACGGAAATAGAACTCTGACTCGAGATAATCGCCAGACGCTAGAATCCGTCGGCGGGCAACACTCGCGTACTCTCTTCGCGAGTTACGGGATTTTGGGCTTCGTCGCTTGAGACCTGCACGCGGATTCGATGGCTCCCGGCAATCTCACCCGCAACGGTGATGCGGAACTTTGCGTCTTGGTTCGGACCCATCTTGGCAATCGCGGCAAACTGAATCAGCTGCCCCTCGGCCGTTTCTTGCGGATCGGAGTTTCGCGTAGCCCCTTGCGCTGATTTGAACTGAATCCCTTTGGGCAGCGCCACAATCAAGTTGATGTTTGAATCCGATTTCGTGCCAATGTTCTGAATCAAGATCTCATACGTTGTCTCATCGCCAAGTTCAATCGGGTCAGCGACATCGATCACGCTGAAGGTCAACTCGGACAGACCATCGACGCTTGTTTCGAGTTCGCTTGAGACTTTGCTCGAGAGATTGCCTTGGGCGTCGGCGGCAAAGCGTTGCGATCCAATCTCAGTTGGCGTCACCGTCAACTCAAATGATTCCTGTTGTTGAGGGTCCAGTTGTTTGATGTTCCAGTAGACGAGGTGCGAGCGGTCGTCGTACTGTCCCGATTTGGACTCGACATAGCGGACGCCCTTGGGCAGTCGGACAACCACATCGACGTTCCGCGCAGGCGCGGTGCCTGAGTTGATGAGTTGTGCCTGATATTTTCCTTTACGATTGAGATATCGCGTCGTCGGTCCTTGCAGTTGAATCGCAAGTTGCGGAGCGACAATGTCAATCACCGCCTTCTTCTCGGCGATGGCTCGGCCTTCGCCTTTGGCTCGCAAGACGTTAACAACGCCCAACTTCGCTTCGTCGGCTCGCAACTTAAGTCGAATCGGGTAGCGCTCGTTGGGCCGTAATGTACCGATTTCATACTCGAGTTCCTTGCCAGCGGCGTGGGTGAAGCCGATCGGGACGTCCTCTAGGATCACGACGTTTTTCGCTGCGCCGGTGCCCCGGTTCACGATGGTGTATTCAAGCACCGCGTCATCGCCAATCATGACTTTCTCGGGGGAGTTGCCCTCGATCACCAATTCCGGCTTCGTGCATCGCGTCTTGACCGAGGCGTGGGCTTCGAACAGGACGCGAGCAACGCTGCCGATCTCTTCGCTTTCCTTAAGCGGCATCAACTCGATTGATATCGTCCTCGATTCGCCCGACTTGAGCGTCCCCAATCGCCAAACGAGCGAACCATCTTCGGCCTTTTGGTCGAACGTGGGCGTCGTCTTAATCAATTGCGTGCCTTGCGGAACCGAATCAACAATCATCACGTCGAGCGCGTCCGCACGCCCTTCGTTCTTTACGAGAATCTCAAAGGTGACGGGCGAGTCGACTTGAATCTCGCGCGGTGCGTGTTTTTCGATCGTCAATGACGGTCGCTGAGCGCCCTCAAGCACCTCATTGCCGGGTGTTCCCACCGCCACCGTGGCTTGGGCAGTTTCGCTGGCGACTGGGACGCTACTGGCCACTTGGTCGGAGTAGGCGGGGGCTGGAGCCGCTTGAATCGCTCCAGCGACTGGGCTGCCGGCCGGCGGTTGAACGACGGCTGGTTGTTGGATGGCGCTAGGCTCTCGCACAACATGAGGCTGTGGTTCTGCCGTGTATGTCGATGGGGCCGGGGGCGAACTTGCGCTGGGGCCGGCCCCGCCCACGGGCGTGCTGGAATTCACTTCCAGAGGCACTGGCGTCTGGGAGTCGTCTGTCAAGGACGCGACTACCGGAGCGCGCTCGGTATCGCCAGCGCCGCTCTGGTCGGTCGATAGAGCGACTTGAGTCGCTGGCGAACCGCCACCGCTCTGGCCGCCCACTGTTGAACTTGCGACAACGACGGCGCCCGATCCTTGCCGTTCCGCGCCTTGGTCCTGGCCATAACTGCCCTGGCCATAACTGCCCTGCCCGTAGGCGCTTTGCCTCACGCCGTCCTGCCCGTAGGCGCTCTTGCCCGAGTCGTCTTGCCCGTAAGCGCTCTTGTCCGCGCCGCCCTGCCCGTAAGCGCTCGGCGCTGAACCGGCGCCACCGTAGACATTCTGATTGTAGGCGGGGCGCTCGTCGGCTACCGAAGGAGCTGCCGCAGGCGAGCCGCCATACCGATTCTGTCCGTTCGCGTCGGTGAGTGCCGCTTGCGAGACGGCTGACGCGGTGCGGTCGGTCTGGTCAAACTTCGGTGGCTTGAAGGCGGACGGACCTGTTGTATCGGGCAGAACACTGGGTGCCTGAGCGGTCGTCGGACCAACTTCACCCGGGTTTTTGTCACTGGTGGTCCTCAGCGATTGGGCGATCGCAATCACGCCACACGCGAGAAAAACCGCCGTTATTGACAATCGCAAAGCAAGCCGTTTCATCGTTCAAGCCCTATGGTTGGCGTCGCGGAACCGAGCGACGAGCAAACACGAGAAGATAATCCGAGCAGCTAAGTACCAAAACCGGCAAAGCGAGTAAAGGCGAGAACGAGAATTGCCGATAGGGAACGATTGGCTAGAAATAAGCGTCGCCGCCCGCGGGCTCAGGCCACTTTGTGCTCGGCGGCTGGATTCTGTTGAGCGATCACGACGATCCCATGCCGGTTGGCGTATTCGATGAAAGCTGTTTCGTCGATGATGATTGTTCGCCCCGCCTCCACGGCAAGCGCGGCGCCACCCGCTTCGACCAGGTTTTCCAGCGTGCCGACTCCGATCGTGGGAACATCAAACCGCATATCCTGCTGGGGTTTGGCAACCTTGACAACGGTGAATCCGCCTTGTTGACAGAGCTGTCCCGCGCGGCGAATGCACTCGTCCGTCCCTTCAATGGCCTCCACAGCAATGATCGCGCGGCCTTTAACGACAACGGTTTGGCCGATATCGAGCCGGCCAACTTCGCGGGCCAGAGACCACCCGAAGGCGATGTCTTGTTGGATAGACCGAGTTGCGCTGCGGCGGGTCAGTTGGCCTGTCTTCACGAGTAGCTCCGGTGCGATATCCGTTGGCGCTGAAAGTTCGATTCCATGATCGGCGTAGGCGTTGACAATCGTTATCAGAATCGAGTCGTCGTTACGATCTTTCGTCTTGGCAATGAAATGCGGGTAGAATGTCTTGAAGCAGGTCCAATCCGGTAAGTGCCTGAGCCAAGCCATCTTGGCCATCAATCGAGTCTTATGAATCTTGCCGCACATCGCCGCCCGCCGAACTCCGTGCCGCCGGAGCCGCCGAATCGATGTGCCCAGTTTCGCCATTCCAATCCAATAGAATTCATCGCAGACCTCTGCTAGCGAGGCGTCTGCGTGGTCTCTTATCCCGCAGCAAACAACTCGATTGCCCTGACGCTTGAGGGCTTCCGCAGTCAAGACAGGCAACCTGCCCCAACCGGCAATCAAGCCGAAGGGCTCTCCTTCGGACGCTGCTCGTGGAAAACTTGGCTGGGCGGATGAAACCGGCGTCATCAGGCGGCATCCTTCGCGTCCGACTCTTGTGATTGGCTCGCTTCCGGCGTGTTTGAATCCGCGTCGGTCCCGTTGCCAGCGGTGTCGTTCTCTCGTCCATCGGATTCCAGTTTTTCGACGGCCGAGGAGAGTTGTTCGAGTCCCCGTTCCATCTTTCTCACCGCCCGCCGCATTTCCGGGAGCCTTTGCATCGAAATCATAAGCTGCATCTGCAATCGCTCCGGCGTCGCAGGCGTGCCCAGATACGTTTCTCCTGACGGGACATCGCCTTTTACGCCCGCTTTGGCGCCGATCCGGACATTGTCGCCGATGCTCGCATGGTCGCGGATTCCAACCTGGCCGGCCATGACGGCGAAGTCGCCAGTCACGACGCTGCCGGCAATGCCAACCTGTGAGCAGAGCATGTTGTGCTTGCCAATGCGGCAGTTGTGCCCGATCTGGACGAGGTTGTCTACTTTGGTTCCCTGACCGATCACGGTCGAGCCATAGGTTGCCCGATCGATCGTTGTGTTCGCGCCAATTTCAACATCGTCTTCGATAACAACGTTACCCAATTGGTGCGACAGAGCGTGCCCCTGCTCGCTCGAGTCGTAGCCAAAACCGTAGGCGCCCAATACGGCTCCAGCATGAATAATCACGCGATCGCCGAGAACCGTGTTGTCATGCAGCACTGCATTGGCGCCAACCGTCGATTGCTTGCCGATCTTGGCGCCTGCGGAAACAACCGCACCTGGGCGAATGACCGACTCGGCCCCAATCGACGCTTCGGCTCCGAGGTAAGCGTTGGCGCCCACATGGGCCGTCGCGTCCACGCTCGCTGTTGGCTCAACAACCGCTGTCGGATGGATCTCGGCCTTCAGACAGGGCGCCTGGGGGCGAAATCGCGAGACGATCTTGGCAAAAGCGCTCCGCACATCCGCTACGACAATGTGAGGATGTGACGCCGGGTGAAACGAGTCGTTCGTTATCACCGCCGCCGCTTGCGACTGGTTCAACTCGTCCGCCAGCTTTGGGTCATTCGCCAACGTGATCTCGCCTGGGCCCGCGTCACGAATCGTGTCCGCGCCGAGGATGGTCACGTTGGGATCGCCGTGCAATAGACCACCAACTAGGTCAGCAATGTCGCCTAGCGTGCAACTCGTCATACCTGGAGTCCTTTCCTTAGGGAGACAGGCAGAATGTACTCGCAAAGTGACCGATCCTCCAATACCGAACTTCAAACGACCATGGGACGGGTGGCAATCAACAGTTGGCCCATTGCACGAGTTGCAAGCAGACCTGGCGCCTTGCGGTGCATTCGCTCGACGAAGTTGGGTCGGCAGCGGCAGGACCGCCGGGGGGTCCCGAGGTTTCACCAAGTGGAACCTGGCTCACAGACCAGCGGGCAACTGTCGACCATCGAAATGGGTTCGCCTATACTCGCGTTGTTCTTGCTCGTTTCGAGTTGTCTTTCTTGGGAGTTCGCAATGCTGCCTGGCTTGAAGTTGTTTGATCTCACTGGCCGTGTCGCTTTGGTTACGGGGGGTTCAAAAGGGCTCGGGTTTGCCATGGCTGCTGGGCTTGCCTCCGCAGGCGCCAACGTGGTCTTGGTCAGTCGGACCGAGTCGGAAGCGGGTGAATCAGCGGATCGGATTGCGGCAGATTATGGCGGGAAAGCCATTGGGCTCAAGGCCGACGTGACCGTGCCGGACCAGGTTGAATCGGTGGTCGCTCGCTCGCTCCAGGAATTCGGGCGCCTGGACATTTTGGTCAATAATGCCGGCATCAACATCCGCGGGGCCATCGACGAACTGACCTATGATGAGTTTGCGAAGGTTCAGCGCGTGAATACCGACGGCGTCTGGCTGTGCTCCAAAGCGGTCACGCCGCAGATGAAACGACAAGGCAAGGGCAGGATTATCAATCTGGCGAGTACGCTGGGAGTCGTCGGACTGGCGGACCGCACGCCGTACGCGACAAGCAAAGGCGCCGTAGTTCAGATGACACGTGCTCTGGCGTTGGAACTGGCTGAATTTGGCGTCACCGTCAACGCGATCTGCCCCGGTCCATTCCTGACCGAAATGAACATTCCAATCAAGGATGACGAAAACACAAAGCAGTTCATAGTTGGCGCCGTGGCCTTGGGACGCTGGGGCGAATTGGAGGAAATCCAGGGGGCGGCAATGTACTTGGCCAGTGACGCAGCCAGCTACACGACAGGGAGTCTGCTGACTGTCGACGGCGGCTGGACAGCCCGCTAGGCGGCGTCAAGACATGAAAGCGAGGGTTTGCCACTCAGGAATCGCTTGAGAACTCGGCTCAGCCGCCGCTCCCTTCTTGCAGTCCTTCCCCACGTAGACAATACAGACATGGGCGCCATGCATGCGAAATCTGAACTCGGTCGACGTTTCGTCTTGCTGCGACATCGGATGCCCGAGGATTGTGCTCGTGCAAGCCATTGGGACCTGATGATCGAAGACTGCGGCACGTTGGCGACTTGGGCGTTGAGCGCACGTCCCGATGTTGAGCGCGAGCAAAAGGCCGAGCGACTTCCTGACCATCGCCTGGCCTACCTGTCTTACCAGGGACCCCTCAGTTCGAATCTAGGGGATGTTGAGCGTTGGGATGGGGGGATCTGCGAGTTGCTAGAGCAGATTCCTTCACGCTGGAAAGTGGTGCTGCAAGGGATGCGGCTTCAGGGCGAGTTGACCTTGTCTCGCTCGAGCGATGGTTCCTGGGCCACGCGTTTCGTCGGCTCGCTCTCGTCGGCGTCTGCTTCGCCGGAACCCAAGTCCCCGGGACTTGGTTCATTGGGACCCGACTCCCCAGAATCGGGTTCGCTGGGATCAGAGCCCTCGAAACCAGATTCGCCGGGAAGTTGATTCGACAACGAGGTGCCGGCGATAAAGCCGTTGGCCAACTCATGGCCTGATCGGCCAACAATTCGTAGCTCGCCCTGCCGCAGCTCAATCGTCTCGATTCGCAACTCGTGTTGCTCATACGCCTGGTGTTCGATGGGGATTCGTACCAGTGCGACCGGATCACCCTCTTCTTGCGCCCAACGCAATTCGACCTCGGAATCCTTGGCCGCTCTCTTCAATTGGTCGATGAATCGGTTGAGTGGAAGTGGAATTCTTCCAGCGCGAGCTTTGCGAACGCGAATGGCGATCACATTCGGATCATCCGTCAGCCGCACGTCCACGGTGAGGGAAACCACGGTGGTCAGTTGCTTATCGGCATAGCGGCAGGCGACTTGGATTTGGTTGGGCGAGATACCGACTCGCGGCTGTTGGATAGAACTCGGTACCGCGTCAGCAAACTTGTTAGGCAGATCGATGGCCAGCCAACCATTGATCTGTTTGTCGGTGAAAGTTGCCTCCCATCGGCCCTCGTGCAGAACGTCATTACGCAGATCTAATACGTTCTTTACCAGCTCGTCGCCAGCACGCTCTTGTTGTGCTGGAACTGCTTGAAGTGCGTCGACATAGAATTCAGGTTCATGTCGCCAAGCTCGATAGACAACGAAACACGCCACGGCCACTAGGATGGCGAGGCACGAGGCTGTCCAGAGTAAAATACGCAATAGTTTTCGCACAGCGTGCAAACCTTGCGGCAAAAGACGCGGTGGCAATGTGACTTCGAGCCAATTATGACTCAAGGCCCAAGGCGGTGAAACTGGACCAGAATTAATTCCTCAAATCAGTTCCGATTCTGCTGAACTTCCGCTCGAGTTCTCAGAGTCGTGGAATGTTAGAAGCCCATTCGTCCAGAGTCAATGTCAGTTGCCGAGGCTCAAACTCGGGGCAGGGAGGGTACAGCGACCCTCGTTCCATCTCTGCCAGAACAGCACAAGTGGCAGCCTGCGCCAGCGTTGAATGCTCTGCGATCCAAATATTCCGACGAGACCGGGTTGTGACGAATGGGCGGCTGGCGGTAAACAGAGTTGAATTGCTGACCTGGCGAACCGACGATTCGTAGGTAGCCGTCTGTGCGCCGGTCGATGGCGGGTGTGAAAACACGGTTTTTCCTCGCATGCTTGCTGTCGCGAGAGGGCACGCACTCGGCGTCCAATTCTTGTCCAATAGGCTTATGTCCAAATAGGCAATCAGCATCGAGCGCTCTCGAGCTTCGAGCTTCAAAATATGAGTCCACCATCAGGAGTGCATAGTGGCCAAAGTCAAACGAATCCTCGTAACCGGCGGCGCTGGGTTCCTTGGTTCTCACCTGTGCGAGCGCTTGGTTGCAGACGGTCATGACGTCATTTGCCTAGACAACTTCTTTACAAGCCAAAAGAACAATGTCGCCCACTTGTTGGAGCTTCCCAACTTTGAGTTATTGCGGCACGACATCACCATGCCGATTTGGCTAGAGGTTGATGAAATCTACAATCTCGCCTGCCCCGCGGCGCCTGGACACTACCAGTTCAATCCGATCAAGACCATCAAGACATCCGTGCTCGGCGCGATTCATGTATTGGGGATGGCGAAACGCTGCCAGGCCAAGGTCCTTCAGGCGTCAACCAGCGAAGTCTACGGGGACCCTGAGGTGCATCCGCAACCCGAATCCTACCGCGGGAGTGTGAATCCGATTGGTCTTCGAGCTTGCTACGATGAGGGGAAGCGAGCTGCCGAAACGCTGTTTATGGACTACCATCGCATGAACAACGTCGACGTGCGAATTGTGAGAATCTTCAACACCTATGGACCGCGAATGCACCCCTTTGACGGGCGCGTGGTGTCCAACTTCATTCGCCAGGCATTGCACGATGAAGACATCACGCTATTCGGCGATGGCTCTCAGACTCGTTCCTTCTGCTATCGCGACGATCTGGTCGAAGCCATTATTCGCATGATGCACGGTCCCGATGAACTCGTCGGTCCAGTCAACATTGGCAATCCAAACGAATTCACGATTCGCGAGTTGGCAGAACAAGTGATTGAATTGACCGGATCAAAATCGACTATTGTTCATGCTCCACTGCCGGCCGATGACCCGACTCGCCGCCAACCGGACATTTCTCTGGCCACTTCCCGACTTGGTTGGAAACCGTCGATTGAGCTGCGAGAGGGATTAACCAGGACGGTCGAGTGGTTTCGTGGAATCGATCTCGATTCGTATCGTCCTCCAACCCCGAATTTCTAAACCAGCTGGTCACCTGGCAACGTCCCGTTTACGAAACAGCTGTCGCGTGACGAACTGGCACGCCAAGAAGAAGACGAGGCCGCAGGCGGCGCCAGCCACATCGGCCACCCAGTCCCAGGGGTCCGCTGTGCGGCTCGAGACGGGGATCTGAAGCAGCTCGTCGAGCAGGCCATAGACGGCGACCACGCTCATTACGAGCGCCGCCAGCGGCAGAGAGCCGAGCTTGTGCGAGGCGAGCCAAGCCAGAAGAAACGCCAATATTCCGTAGGCGACCAAATGGGCCAACTTATCATTGAATTGGGAGTCTGTTTCGGGCAAGGGGATATGAGTCGAAGCGAAGAGGGCGCCCCAATACAAGAGGAGCACTGCCAGCAAAACGCGTCGCCACGCTTTTTTCCAGAACCGCCATTGCGGCGACGGAACCGTGGCCGGCGTTTCTCCCCTTTTGGTCTCGGTTGATTGCTCGGCTGGTCGCCGAACGGGTTGGTTTTCCGTCAAAACTGTCCTCAGCCGCCTTCTTGAATTACAGTTTGAACTATCGTGTCCTTGGGCTTCCGTCTCACAGATATCGAGGTCGATGCGACCGAACCCATGACACAGCGAACTTACCTGAACAAACTGGAGACGTGGTATGCAACGCGGCTTGGTTTCCCTGGCAATAGGTTCAGTTTACACCAAGGTCTTGGTGTTCGCCCTGCTCGCCTGCTCATTCGCCCTGGAGGCGCATGGTCAGCGGCGTCAGCGAAGACGTGTTCGCCGCCGAGCAAGACGCTGCATGTGCGCGACAGTTTCGAACGCGGCGCCCACAGTGTCGTCGTGGAGAACTCTGTTTGACGGAGCCACTCTGGCCGACTGGAAGTCAGCCGAGTTTGGCGGTGAAGGCGAAGTTCACGTTGAGAACGGCGCCATCATTCTGGATTACGGCAACTCACTGACTGGCGTCACCTACACCGGCGCCGACTTGCCCAAGACGAATTATGAGATTGAACTCGAGGCCAAGCGGATCGACGGCATCGATTTCTTCTGCGCGCTCACCTTCCCTGTTGCCGACTCGTATTGCAGCTTTGTCGTCTCCGGCTGGGCGGGAACGGTCGTCGGTCTCTCCAGCATCGATGGCTTCGACGCGTCGGACAACGAAACCACCCAGTACATGGACTTCAAGAACAACCAATGGTACCGCATTCGAGTGGAAGTCACGGCGACGCGCATTCGAGCTTGGATCGACAATGAGAAGATAGTCGATCAGGACATCGAAGGCCGTCGCATCAGCACGCGAGCGGAAGTCGATCTCTCTCAGCCCTTGGGCATCTCCGCCTTCGAATCGCAAGCCGCGCTGCGGAACATTCGCATACGCCCCTTGGTTGATCGTTGAGCGTTCAGGTCACTTCTTGCCTTCTCGGCGTTTGGCTTGAAAGAAATGACTGAGCAAGGCCCCGCATTGGTCGCCCCGAACGCCGGACACGACGTCGACTTGGTGGTTGAGGCGATCGTCGTTGAGCAGCTTAAAGAGCGAGTGGACGGCGCCAGCCTTCGGATCGGCGGCGCCATAAACCACGGCGGGTAAACGAGCTTGAACGATGGCCCCGGCGCACATCGGACACGGCTCGAGAGTGACATACAAAATGGACTTCTCCAACCGCCAACTTCCCAACGACTCGGCGGCTTGAGTGATGGCGATCATTTCCGCGTGGGCAGTGGGGTCCCGCAGTTGTTCTCTTTGGTTGTGGGCTGACGCGATTACGCGGCCGTCGTGCACGATCACGGCGCCGACGGGCACCTCATCTTCCGAATTGGCTTGCTCGGCCTCTTGGATAGCCAGCCCCATGAAGTGCTGGTGGATTGGGTGGAGAGAATCTCGAATCGAATCGATCATGGAGGCTCAAGATTGTAGAAGCTGTCACGAGTACGGGTCAATGTGGCTGCGGCGAGGCCTAGCAGTAACAGAAAACGCCCGTCGCATTCTAGCAACGGGCGTTTTGAACCTTGGTATCGAAACCGACATCGCCGCCGGATACTACTCGAATTCGCCGCCTTGCAACGTGTGGTCATTGTAGGGCATGCTGGACGAGATGGATCGAGCAGTCAAGATCTGCTGGTAAACATAGTAGGGAATGCCCTCACTGACGAATTTTGTGTGTCCGTCCGCGAAGGAAACGACTACGCCGTTGGGGTGCTGGCTAGAGGGACGCATGGTTTTGACCTCCAGAGAGACTTGGTCCTTCTCGCCGTTAATCAGCATCTTGGGCTCAAGGGGGAGAAGCGTTCCCGAGGGCGCGGACAACGGCGGGGTGACCTGGGGGGTCTCGCTGGCGTAGTTAAAGCCCATCACGTTGTAGCCAAAGTCGTGCATGATGTCGGTGCATGTGGTGCTGCCGTCGACCGTGATACTCCGAGCTTGGCCGCCAAACACCTTGCCGTTCATCGGCCAAAAACGAAACGCTTGCCCCGCTGGCACCGTGATGTTCTCGGAAAACAAGGCCGTCGATGAGGGGCCATCGGTGATGTCCGAAATGCCAACTTTGGGCAGCGGCGGAATCGACGCTGGTCCAACACAAACAGACCATGCCCGGTTCCATTCCAGCCGACTGCGGCAAACGAAAACTCCGTTGCCGCGGGTTAGATCGGCGGCCATGACGCTTGCATGGTTTGCTGGCAAGGGAAGGAAGCCGGCGTTCGCCACATAGGTTGAGACCGGCAGGGTCGTATCGGGCGAAACAGCGCTGGGGCAATACAAGACGGGAATGTACGGGGCGAGTCGATGATCCGCTACGGCCAGCTCTTGCCAGTTATTGTAGGGGAGAATGTTCGTCGCCGTGCTCGTTTCATTCCACAGATCGTAGACCGGTTGGTTGTCCAGGAAAGGCATCAACGAAACCATCCAGGAGCCAATTTGGCGAGGGACGGGAGCGCCGCTGGACGCATCGATAAACTTGCCAACATCATTTGAATAGCCGGGGAATTGCCGGCGCGATTCCTCAAACGACAGGGTGGCCAAAGCCAATTGTCTTTGATTGTTTGTGCACTGGGCTCGTCGCGCCGCTTCGCGGGCGGATTGAACGGCGGGCAACAACAACGCGGCCAACATGCCAATGATGGAGATCACCACCAACAACTCGACCAGGGTGAAGCCTAATGCCTTTTTCCTCACCATGTTTGACTCTCCTCTGTTTAATAGCGAGACCTAAGCGCGGAATGACACAGTTGCAATGATCCCGATCAATGATCTTCGACTGGCCGCGAACGGGCCAACGGGAGAGGATCCTTCCCAAGCTTGCACCGGCGCAAAGATCAATGTCTTTATTCTCACAGATTAGGCCCTGATCGTCCAGAACTTTCCCGCAAATTAGGCCGCGGGCGGCGCCCCTTCCCATTCTCTTGCCAAATGGGCTAACCTGAATGAACAAATCGCTCGGCCTGGCGTCGCGCGTGAATCCGTAACATCTTGTCTCATTTAGGTTTGCGAGGACTCTATTCAATGCGTCAAGTCTATCTCGACTACAACGCGACGACGCCAGTGGCCGCAAGCGTCTTCGAGGCAATGCGCCCGTTTTTCACAGATCATTATGGAAATCCATCGAGTGGCCATTCGCTGGGCCGCGCCTGCCATGAGGCAATCGATGACGCCCGGGGCATGTTGGCCACGCTGCTGGGCGCCGACGCCGACGAAATTGTCTTCACCGGTTGCGGCACCGAGTCGAACAACTTGGCCATGCTGGGGACGTTTCAGAGACTTCAGCCCGGCCAGAGCCACTTGGTGATCTCGGCGATCGAGCACCCGGCCGTCGCCAAACCGGCTGAGTATCTCAAGCGGAGGGGTTTCGAAGTCTCCGTGGTCGGTTGCGACGAGCAGGGCGTTGTCTCGCCTGGCGAGGTGGAGGCGGCCTGTCGGCCCGACACGGCGTTGGTCAGTGTGATGCACGCCAACAATGAAGTCGGCGTCATACAACCGATTCGCGAAATCTCGGAAATCTGCCGTGCTCGCAACATCTTGTTCCACACAGATGCCGCTCAAAGCGTCGGTAAGATCCGCACCTCAGTGGACGAGTTGGGAGTTGACCTGCTAACCGTCGCGGGCCACAAATTCTATGGCCCCAAAGGCGTCGGCGCTCTTTATGTTAGGCGCGGCGTGGGGCTTGAGCCTGTGATGCACGGTGCGGATCACGAGTGCGGGTTGCGGCCCGGCACCGAAAACGTCCCCTTGATCGTCGGCTTGGGCCGAGCAGCCCTTTTGGCGGTGAAAGGAATGGATGAAGCGTCGGACCGAATGGCTGGCCTACGAGACCGACTCTTGGCCGCGCTCAACAGGGGGATGCCCGCGCCGATTCAGGTCCTCGGAGGCAAAAGCCCTCGACTGCCCAATACACTGAGCGTTCGATTCCCGGACGTCATCGCCTCACGTATGCTGGCGCGTGCGCCCGAACTGTGCGCTTCGACAGGTTCAGCTTGCCATAGCACTGGGCAGGCATCCCCCACGCTCGCCGCGATCGGACTCAGCGCACGCGACGCCCGCGGCGTCATTAGGCTCAGTGTGGGATGGCACACGACGGAGGACGATATTGACTATGCTGCCAGCTTGCTGCTCGGCGCGTGGGAAGAGGAAAAAGCGTGAGTAGCGAACGACACTCGACCGGCATCCCCGAACTCGATTCTCATCTCGGCGGCGGGCTCTTGCCCGGCTCGCTGGCGGTCGTCTACGGCGCGACGGGCATCGGCAAGAC
Organism: uncultured Pirellulaceae bacterium; assembly: GCA_964635375.1. GTDB lineage: Bacteria > Planctomycetota > Planctomycetia > Pirellulales > Pirellulaceae > CAZMNY01. The sequence continues at coordinate 16,276 of CAZWOU010000073.1, forward strand.
CCAGTTGGGCGTGCAATACGCCAATGCGGGAATAGTCCAGGAAAATCATGCTGGCGTTCTGTTCGATGTTTGCGCTCGCGGCGACTCGCAGAATCATGCGGACTACGCGAAGCGGATTTGCAATTGGGATCTGGCCGTTCGTGAACTGAGCGATCGCGGTGAGCTCGGCGGTTTTTTTGAGTCTTGCTCGATACCTAACGATTATTTGCACGTGTTTCAGCACCATGGCGTCCGCGTGACTCGCCGCGACCTGGAATGGGAGCAATGGCGGGCTTGGCAGGCGGAGCTGAACGCGCGATTGCACCATGCCATCGCTTTTCTCTACGCTGCATTTGTTCGCGGTTCGCGCCGCGTTGTCGTTGACGGCGTTGAACCGGCGGAGCGACCGCATGAGTCCATTCAGCTCAACATCTTCGAGTACGTTTACCATCAGATTGTTCGGAAGGATCCCATGTGGGTGGCGAGGGATTTGTTTCGCGAGCAATTTCGAGCCAACGAGGCCGCCGCGCAACAGCATCGCTATGACCCGGGGGCGTCGAGTTGCATGCTGCTCTATACGTCGCATGAAGCGATGCTAGACGACCTGATCGCCAGGCCCATCGACGAAGGCGATTGCGTGTCCAACGCCAATACGCTGATCTACATGGGCAAGACGAGAGACGGCAACAAGATTGGTCGGGCGATCCAAATCGCCAAGCATCGAGGCAGCGAGTGTTCGGATCAAATCCTTCCTTACACTATCGACCGCGCCGGAATGCGATTGATCTGACCCTTCGTTCGGCCGTCGGCGCGCCTTGATGTCCAGCGTTTATCGGGGACGTTCAAAGCGATTTTCTCGGCTGGGATTTCACATCGCCATTGGGCTGGATAGAGAGCCCATCGGACGCTCGCAAGGTGACCCGGTAGGACTTTCCCTTCTTCACTTTGATCGACACGGCTTCGCCATGGGCCGCTCGGATTCCCAACTCCTTCGCTCTCGCTTCGTCGTTGGCGATCATCCAGAACTCGCTCCAGATCTTCCGCTCTAACTCGGACGGTTTGCCGCCTCGAGAATAGACAAGGGGCTGGGTGCCGACTTGGTCCAAAGTGTGGCCGTGCCGAGGTTCCTGGTATTCGCCGAAAATGCGCCGAAATAGAACCAGCGAAGTCGCCCGGTCGATCTCCGCCCGTTCCACGTACTCGTCGTCGAACTTGACGACCCAATTGTCGATATAGACAACGTCGCCATCGATCGTGAATCGTTTGGCCTCGCCCGCTGGCTCGCCCTGTGGGGTCAGCTCTTGGAACTCGACCAGGGTGATCGTCATATCTTCTTCTGTCTTTTGATCAACCACATTGAGCAGTGCGATCCGATGATCGACTTTGAGCAGCCGCATCGCGGTGTCGAGTCGATCGATTTCCTTGGCCTTGGCGAGAATGTCCTCGTTCAGAACGCTGATTTCCTGGCCCTGTTTTTCGATTTCCAGCGACTTGCGGCCAATGTCTTGCTCGGCGTTCGCCAATTTCGACTGGGTTGAAACCAGCGATTCCTCAGCCATTCGCAATTGCTCGGCCACTTTGGTAGAGGCAATCTTCTCCTCGTTGTAGATGCTGTAGCCCTGCCATCCGGCGTAGCCAACGCCGCCTAGAACCGTCAAGGCCAACAGAGTGCGAACCGAACTGTTGACCGTGTTGATCGATTCGGTGATGGTCATTGCAATTCTCCAGGACGAAATGGGCGTGGGGCCGTTCCCGCTAAACGGCTGTCCACTCAGGCGGAAGTTGCGGTGGCTGGGCGCTCGGCAATCCACCGTGCTGGGCGAATTACCTTGCTGAACGAGTCACTCAAGTACCTTAATAGCCTACGACAGCAATAAGGTGAAGGGGATTTTGCCGACCAGGTAAATTCGGCGCAACGGGCCGAGAGTTGCCAACCGATCCCCAGATCTGCCCAGAACATGGGATTTTCTTTCTGAATCCGATCTGAATGATCCGGTTGTGTCCGATTTTCCACCAATTGCGGAGGAAATCAGAAGAACAACGGTGGTCTTCGTCCGGTCGGTGGCCGACCGATGCCCCCAGCCAAGGTTAGCCAGCCAAAAGCATAGCCAGCCGAGGTTAGATTGGGGCCTGCATGATGTCATCGACCGCGTCGCCGATGCAGGGCTGGGCCATCAGGCATCCGCCCACGAGGATCGCATCGATGCCGGAACGCTCCAGGCGCCAAACGTCTTCACGCGAGGAAACCCCGCTTTCAGCTACCATCAGGCGGTCGCGGGGGACTAGGCCGCGGGCCTGAATCGAGTGCCCTAAGTCGACTTCGAAAGTGGCCAGGTCGCGGTTGTTAACGCCTATCAGTTGAGCCCCGGCGGCGATGACTCGCGGGAGATTGTCAGGATCGTAGTACTCGACCAGGGGCGTCATGCCCAGGCGTAACGTCTCGTCATGCAATCGAGGCAACTCACTCTCGTTCAGGCATTCCGCAATCAGCAGCACCGCGTCGGCGCCGGCGGCTCGAGCCTCAAACAGCTGATATGAATCGAGAATGAAGTCCTTGCGCAGAACTGGGATGGAAACCTGGGCTCGGACCTGGGAGAGGTACGCCAACTGCCCCTGAAAGAAGGGTTCGTCGGTAAGGACGCTAATGCATGCGGCGCCATGCTCCTGATAGGTCTTGGCGATCGCGACCGGGTCAAAGTCGTCGCGGATGAGGCCCTGGGACGGGCTAGCTTTCTTGACCTCGGCGATCAGCCGAATCCGCTCGCCTGGGACGCCTCGAATGGCCTTCAGGAAGTCTCTTGGCGGCGGCGCATTCTGCGCCATGTCTTGCAGTCTCTCGAGACTCGTTTCGGCCTGTCTGGTACTAATCTCGTCACGTTTGGCAGCGACGATCTTGTCGAGTATCGTTGTCACGCGATCAGCGTTCCTTGCTCGGAGAGTGTCGTCTGATGCTTAGAAATGGACGCGAGATTTGCACCTCAAAATTGCCGGATCATCCGGGCTGATTCGGCGCGCAGGCCGGGCAACCATTTGTAAACTTTTCTTAGTGCTTGAAATGTCGACGCCCCGTGAAGACCATTGGCAGGCCGTGTTCGTTACAAGCGGCGATCACCTCGTTGTCTCGCTTCGAACCGCCAGGCTGAATGACCGCCGCGACACCCGCGTCTGCGGCATGTCGAATGGAGTCTGGGAAAGGGAAGAAGGCGTCGGAGGCCAAGGCCGAACCATTCGCCCGCTCCGCCGCTTTCTTGATTGAGATCTCCACGGAATCCACGCGACTCATTTGTCCCGCGCCGACGCCGACAAGCGACTCGTTTCGGCAGAGCACAATCGCGTTGCTTTTGACATGCCGCACCATTTCCCAGCCAAAGCGCAAATCAGCCATGATGGAATCCGAAGGGGCCGACTCGGTGACTAGCTCCCAGTTGTCTTCATTGGGGCATCCCAAGTCGGGCGCTTGCAGCAACATTCCGCCTTCGATTTGACGGTAGTTCGAACCACCCGCCGGTCCGCCGAGGTCACCAACTTCCATCAAGCGAACATTCTTCCGCCATTTGGGCTTGGTGGTGAGAATCTCCACCGCATCCGGCTCGAAATGGGGGGCCACAATGGCCTCCACGAATAACCCGGGCGCCGAGAGGACTTCGGCCATGTCGGCATCAACCGGGCGGTTCACGCCCAAGACCGACCCGAAAGCGCTGCTTGGGTCGCCAGCCATTGCCTTCTTGCATGCCTCGGACAGTTCATCCGCAACCGCAGCGCCGCAGGGGTTGTTGTGCTTGATCACTGAGACCGCTGGCTTGTCGACGAAGCGGACGATCGCCAGGGCGCTATCGAGGTCGAGCAAGTTGTTGTAGGAGAGTTCCTTGCCGTTAAGCTGCTTGGCGTCAACTAAGCTCGGCCCAGTCGATTGGCTCCAGCGATAAGCGGCCGCCGACTGATGCGGATTCTCACCGTAACGCAGTCTCGACGCGAGTTTGAGGCTGAGGCACACAGCGGGAGGCGGGCTGTCCTTGGACGGCTGCTCCTCCGCTAGCTGCTGCTCGAAATAGGCCGAGATCGCACAGTCATACCGCGCGGTCATTCCGAATGCTTCACACGCCAAGCGTTGGCGATGCTCAAAACTGGGCCCCCCGCCACTCTGGATTGACTCGAGAATCTCTCCGTATTGCGAAGGGTTCGTGGCGATGCTGACAAACCGGTGATTCTTCGCCGCCGCTCGCACCAAACTCGGTCCGCCGATGTCGATTTGCTCGATTGCCTCTGGCATCGAGACGCCTGCTCGAGCGATCGTGGCTTCAAAAGGGTACAGGCTGATGACGACCAATTCGAACGTCTCGATCTTATGGGCCTCGATTGAGGCCATGTCATCGTCTCGATCGGTGCGGCAAAGGATGCCCCCGAAGATCTTAGGGTGTAGCGTCTTTAGACGCCCGTCCATCATCTCGGGGAAGCCAGTGTAGGTCGAAACATCGTGTACATCGATTCCCGCCGATTCCAGGTGCTTGCGAGTGCCGCCGGTGCTGTAGATCTGAACGCCTGCCTGCGCGAGGCCCCGAGCAAACTCCTCCAATCCGGATTTGTCGCTGACGCTGATCAATGCGCGTTTGGTCTTCGGGGATTCCATTTTGGACTCGGCTTCCAACAAGTAATGAGAGCAAGAACGGGCAAGGAGCACCCATTGTAGCCCGGCGCCAGTTGAGGGTGAGGGGGGTGGCAAGGTTCGGGCGAGCCCTCACGCTCGGGCATCCTTCAGCAATCCCCTGCTTGCAACGAAACGAGTCCCCAAGCAGGGGATTTCCAGGCAGTGATCGTCGCAGATCTGAGAGAGCGCAGCCGAATGACGGGAGCTGCAATTGCGGGGAGAAGAGAATAGAGAAGAGGCTACCCGGCTAGGACTTGAACCTAGAATGTCGGAACCAAAATCCGAAGTGTTGCCGATTACACCACCGGGTAACTGGGAGCAATTTACTACTTCTCGGCTTTGTTCACAACTGCGAATGAAAGCTGTTCCAGTTCAATTGCCAAATCGACTCCAACAGCACTGACATGATCAGGCAGAGAGAGCGTGACTGGTGCGAAGTTCAGCACGCCATCGATGCCTGCCTCGGTCACTCGATCGGCGACGGCTTGCGCGGCGCTCGAGGGGACTGCGATAATCGCAAGGCGGATTCCCAACCGCGAGGATTGCTCCGCTAGCTCATCCATATGAAAGACGGGAACGCCGTCGATGGGTTCGCCCACCTTTTCTTCGGCTAAATCGAACGCGGCTACAATGCGAAAGGTGTCATCCTGAAATCCTCTGTATCCCATCAACGCTCGGCCCAGGTTGCCCGCGCCAATGATCGCGACTCGCCACGCTCGGTTTGTCCCGAGGATCTTACGGACCGCCGCGATCAGTTCGGCGCAACGATAGCCGATGCCCGGGTAGCCGAACTGTCCGAAATAAGCCAGATCCTTGCGAACTTGGGCATCACTGAAGCCGAGCAGTTTTCCCAGTTGTGTGGAACTGGTCGTCTCGTTTCCATCGAGCTGCAGTCGCAACAACTCTCGCAGGTATAGACTGAGCCGACTGACGACGGCTTTGGGGACGTTCGCGTCGATCGAGTCGTTTTTCTTGTCGGGATCGCTCGCCATAGGATCGCGTAAGTGCTGATTCTGATTAGTGATAGACGCCGTAGGCTACTCTATACTCGGAAGCTCAAACGCTCAAGGTCGTCCTCCGAGGAAACTCCTTCCGGCCCCAACCCACGGCGGGCTCGGCCGAACCCCGGGAGAATTGCCGTAAGTCGTTTTCTCCGTGCATTTTAGAGGTCTTCGTGAGCCTTCAGGTTGATCCGTATTTCACCCGTTCTTCGGTTGTAGATCCAGCCCCCTTGCCGTTTTTGCTGCGGAAGGGACAACCTACCTTCATAGTCGACCACAACCACCGAAAGCTGGCGACTGATCGCTTCGACTGGAATTTCCGCGAGTAACGGGCTGCCGCCATTGTCTTTGCAATGGAGAAGGCGGTCTAGATTCTCTGGCGCTGAACCCTCGACGGCTTTGTACTTTTCGATCGCGGTGCGAATGGTCTGTAGGCGAAATGTGGACCGATTCAACTTCACGTTCTGACTGGAATTGTGGACGTGGGGCACGAGGATCAAAGCCAGCACCCCCAGGATGACGACCACAATGCCCGCTTCTACAAGGGCAATTCCTGTCCGACGCATGAGCGATGCCTCCGCAAGATTCCTGTCATTCCCGCAATTGAGCGCAACACGGGCGTCTAGGTTTATTTACGTTGCAAAGTGCTATGGGTCAAAGCCTTAGACGATACTCTCTGCTGCGATCGGCACAACTGACACGATCGGCGATAAGAACCGTTTTTTTTGCCTGCCCAGGCGGCCTTTCTTTACTATCTAACGCACCCCATCCCCTTGCTCCATAGGGATTTGCCTCACAAGTCGTTCAACTCGACCTAATTCTCTTAGTTCAAGCATTCGACCTAGATTGTCGATGATTGACGATAACGGCCCTCAGGCTATGTCAACTCATTCCGTTGCCGCAATGTGCGCCAAGGAGAGGGTTGAAGCGATGGGAGAGGTAACGCCAGCGGAAGTCGTTTCCGACGGGATCTACGGACGAAATGCGAAATGCAATCGCCGTGCGACCCGCGACACGACGGCCAGGTAGCTGGGCCGTGCATGACGAACGGTTCGTCAGACCAGAGATTTGAGTGAGTTCTTCCGAGGAACGAGGAGAGGGTTATGAAAGCACGCCAGGTTGTACTGGGACTTGCCACGCTGATGATGGTGGCGGTTTCCTTGAGTACGGCCGAAGCCTCCTATTTTGGCGCGACGAGCTACAACGTCGCGAGTGGAGATTTGGTCGGCAAAGGCTGCGTCCAGAAACAGTGTCACACGGTGATGCGGACGCGAAAACGCGTGGTGTACGAGCGACAGCAATACACCACCTACCGCACGGTCTATGACACCGTGTACGACGAGCAACAGGTCAACTGCACGCGGAACGTGATGGAAACGCACTACCGTGCGTGCAACTACACGGTCCGTAAGCCTGTTTATCAAACCCATTACCGAACTTGTAACTACACGGTCTGCAAGCCCGTGTGGGAAACTCGCTCGAAACAGGTTTGCTACACCGTCTGCAAGCCGGTCTACGAGACTCGCCAGAAGACGATGTGTTACACCGTCTGCAAGCCGGTCTGGGAAACCTGCACGAAGCAGATTTGTTACACCGTCTGCAAGCCGGTCTACGAGACTCGCCAGAAGACGATGTGTTACACCGTCTGCAAGCCGGTTTACGAGACCCACCAACGCGAAGTTTGCTACACCGTTTGCAAACCGATCCACTACCAGAAGACGATACAAGTCTGTAGTGGCCGTTGGGAAACGCAAACCACGACCTGCCCTGGTCCGGTTGTGTGCAAAGTGGTTCAAGATCCCGGCTGTTGGCAATGGGATCCCTGCCGCTGCCGATGCGTTTACGTGCCGGGAAAATGCCGAACGGTTCAAGTTCAGTGCCCGCCGCGGACCATCTGCAAGAAAGTTTGGATTCCGGAAGTTCGGACCCAGGTCGTCAACTGCGTTCGCTACGAGCGTGAAGTTTGCCGCAAGATGGTTCCCTACACGACTTGCCGATACGTTTCCGAGCAGCGAACGCGAGTTTGCAATTACACGGTTTGCCACATGGTTCCCGAGCAGCGCACCAAAACGTGCACTTATCGCGTTTGCCGTATGGTTCCCGAGCGGCGCACCAAGACGTGCACCTATCGGGTCTGCCGCATGGTTCCCGAGCAGCGCACCAAGACGTGCACCTATCGGGTCTGCCGTATGGTTCCCGAGCAGCGCACCAAGACGTGCACCTATCGGGTTTGCCACATGGTTCCCGAAAAGCGTACGAAGACGGTCACCTATCGGGTTTGCCATATGGAGCGGGAATGCCGCACCAAGAAGATCCCGTACACGACGTGTCACTACGTTTGTGAGCAGCGAGTTCGGCAAGTGCCGTACACGGTTTGCAAGCCTGTCTGCTACACGAAGACAATTCGCGTTCCGCGATGTGTCGCTCGACAGGTTCCTTGCACCGCCGTTCGCTGCGTACCTCGAGTGATCTGTGAGCAGGTGCCGGTTTCGGTTTGCTGTCCTCCGCCTTGCGGTCGACGACGGTTGTTTGGCGGCCATTGCGGTTGCTGAGCGGCGGCATTAACATGCGGCCGCGACTTCCTCTCCCCGGAAGAAATCTGGTCTGGTCAATACCAACGGCGGTTCGAATCATTTCGAGCCGCCGTTTTTTGTTGGGAACACAAATGGAACAACAAGAGGATTCGCCGTCGCGCAAAGCGGGGCCTCAATGGTCACGGGGGACCGCCTGTGCATTCGAAATCGGCCTGGGCCTGCTCGCACTGGTCCTGGGGTGGCTAGTCGGCTTCTCGCCGCTTCGCTCGCTTCAGTTGGAGACCTTCGGGCAGGCGGCAGCCTATGTTGGTTGGGGACTCCTCGGCGTGTTGCCCATGCTCGGCATGCTCGCCCTCATCGAACGTTCGCGGCAGCCTTCGCTGATTCAGTTTCGCGCCGAAGTTCGCGACATCATCGGACCACTCTTTCATGATGCCAGCTGGCCGGAACTTGCGATGCTGGCGCTAGCGGCGGGCGTCGGTGAAGAGCTGTTGTTTCGCGGGCTCCTTCAAGATGGACTTGCCCGCGGGCTGGGCTTGCCCAACGCGTCTCTCATCGCCCTCGGTGCGACGTCGCTCGTCTTTGCCGCGTGCCATTGGGTAACTCGAACGTACGCACTGCTGGCTGGTCTAGCCGGATTGTACTTGGGCGGCATGTTTTTGCTCTTCAACCACCTCGGACCGCCCATTGTGACCCATGCCGTCTATGACTTTCTCGCCCTCCTATACCTGCTCCGGCGACGGGATTGATAAAGCGAGTGTTGCGGCTCTGGGGCGCCCCTACTACGATAGAGAGTCATTCCCGGCCCTGATTTGCCGCCTTGATTCCCAGCCTTGATTCCCAGCCTCGCCTGAAGTGCGACGTCGACGCCGCACACCTCGCGATTTCCCTTCCGGAGACGCCCCGATGCTTGCTCACCTCAAGTTATCGATCCTCTTTATCGCGGCGATTTCTTGGCACCTTCAGGATGTGCGAGCCCAGGAAGACGCCACCCCGAAAGCAGCTCCCAAGGAAGCAGCACCTAAAGACCCAACTCCCAAAGACCCAACTCCCAAAGACCCAGCTCCCAAAGACCCAGCTCCCAAAGCAGCGCCTCCGAAAGCAGCAGACCCGGCGAAGGCTGCTCCAAAAGTAACCGCTCTGAAGAATGTCGATTACACCGTCTTGGCTGAGCCGGCGATCGCCAATCGCCTGGCGTTAACGGATGAGCAACGAGCAGCGGTCGCCGCCAACCTGGACGAACGTTTGCGAAAGCTGGTCGCAGCCCCAGCGGCGGAGCGACGGCAGATTCTCGCCGACTCGAATAAGAAGCTCGATGCGCTCTTGACTAATGAACAAAAGGCGACGCTCGCGGGAGTACTGACCGGGGGAAAGCTGCGGTTCAATTTTCGACAACAGAAATGGCCGGACGTTCTCGACTGGTTCGCGCGACAAGCTGACTTGGCGCTAGTCATGGATGCTCCTCCACCGGGGCTGTTCACATACAGCGATACCAAGGAACACACGCCCGCCGAAGCGATCGATCTATTGAACAGCGTGTTGCTGAGCAAAGGCTTCACCTTGATGCGTCGTGAAAAGATGCTGCTTGTCGTGGACACATCCGAGGGCATCCCGTTTGAGATGGCTCCCAAGGTGACCGTCCAACAACTGGCGAGCCGGGGTCGGTTCGAGATTGTCACGGTCGAGTTCTCATTGGGCGGTCGACCAATCGACTCTTGTCTGGCGGCCGCCCAGGGGTTGGTGGGTAACCATGGTCGCGCAACCCCGCTGACTGGCGCTGGGAAGATTATCGTGACGGAAACCGCCGGCAAGCTGCAAGCGATTAACCAAGTGATCACAGCGATTCCCGTTCCCGTGGTCAAGAAACCGGTTCCGCCTCCTCCAAAACCAGTCTTCGCGGTCTATCCCGCCAAGGGGCTCGATCCGCAGGCGACCGTTGAGATGCTGCAAAGCCTCTTCCCGTCGGCGACCATTAAAGCTGATCCGACAGCGGAGGAAATTCAAGCCAACGCCACCCCTGAGATTCAAGCGGGCATTTTGGCGTCGGTCGAGAAGATGACCGCCAACGTCAGCGGCGACAAGCGCGCGAGACTCCAGGTCTACTACGTCGCTTCGAAAGACCTGACGGAATTGCAATCGCAACTCACGCTCGCGGTTCCCAAGGCGCAGATCACGGTAGACGAAGCTCAACACCGTTTGCTGGTCGTTGCCAACATGGAGCAACAGGCGGAGGTCAAGGAGACGCTGGAAAGTCTTGGCGCGGCCGACAAGGAGAGCGAGGCGACTGTCACGGTTTATCCAGTTGAAGACGAAATGACCGACTCCTTGGCGACGCTGCTTCAGCAAGTGCTGCCCCGCGCGCTGGTTGTCTCGCAACCCGGTCGGATTGCTGTTCGCGGACATCCCGGCGAACAGAAGCTGGCCCAAACAACAATTGAGCAGTTCGCAGAGGCCAAGCCGAAGCTGGAAAAACCGAGCTTGACGTTGTATCCGCTCACTCAGCCTCTGGACGCCAGTTTATTGGAGACAATGCAAGCGGCCGTTCCAGATGCAACGCTTACCTTGCTTGGCGACGGCAAGCGACTGTCAGTCGTCGGCGTTGCAGAGGATCAAGCGTTGGTCGCGGCAACACTGAAACGAATCGACGCTGAGATCCCGAAGCCGGAAAAGCCGACCTTGACGCTGTATCCACTCGCCCAGCCTCTGGACGCTACCGTGTTGGAAACATTGCAAGCAGCTGTTCCAGATGCAAACCTCACGCTACTTGGCAATGGCACGCGACTGTCGGTCGTCGGCGTTGCAGAGGATCAGGCGTTGGTCGCAGCAACACTGAAACGAATCGACGCTGAGATCCCGAAGCCGGAAAAGCCGACCTTGACGCTGTATCCACTCACCCAGGCTCTGGACGCCACCTTATTGGAAACAATGCAAGCGGCCGTTCCAGATGCAACTCTCACGCTACTTGGCGATGGCAAGCGCCTGTCAGTCGTCGGCGTTGCAGAGGACCAAGCGTTGGTCGCAGCAACGCTGAAACGAATTGACACTGAGGTCCCGAAGCCGGAAAAGCCGACCCTGAAACTTCACCCGCTCAGCCAGCCTCTGGACGCTACGTTACTGGCGACAATTCAGTCCGCCGCTCCCGATGCAGTTCTCACGCTACTTGGCGACGGCAAACGCCTATCGGTGGTTGGCGTTGCAGCGGATCAAACGTTGGTCGAGGCAATGCTCAAGCAAATCGACGCCGAGCTCCCGAAACCTGAGAAGCGAACGCTGGCAACTTACAAATCCGAACGACTGCCTCTTAGTGAACTTCAGCCACTTCTGGTCTCCGTCGTCCCGGATGCGGAGATCCGCTCGGATGCTGCCGGAGAACGCCTTATCGTTTGGGCGAGCGAGGAGGAGCACAAGACAATCGCAGCCACTCTGGAGAGTATCGGCAAGGAACCTATCCCCAAAGGGCCTTCGCTGGAAACGTATGCGGTGCCGGATTCCGAAGCCAAGGCTATCTTGGCCACCGTGCAGGCTCTGGCGCCGGACGTTCAGGCGAGTCTCGACGCGACGAACCGTCGCCTGATCGTCGTTGGCGATGCTGAGGCGCAGCGGCTGATTGACGGACTGCTGAAGAAGCTCGCGCCCACGGAGCAAATGTCCACACAAGTGCTGATCGCTTATCCGCTCAAACAGGCCGACCCTGAAGCAGTTGTGACCATGCTTCAGGAACTGAAGCCCGGCGTTCGGTTTGCGGCGGACGCGCGAGCCAATCGAGTCCTGGTTACCGCACCGCTACGCGAGCAACTGCGGCTGCGAGCGATCATCGAGCAGTTGGACGCCGCGCCCGACGCCAGCCAGGAAGATGTCGTCAAGTCATATCCGCTAAAGACATTGAATCCGGCCATCGTCGTTGAGTTGTTGCAACCCCATGTCCCCGAGATGAAGTTGTCGGTTGACCCAGCGGCGAAGCAAGTCTTGGCGTCCGGCAAAGAGTTCGATCACGAGAAGCTCAAGAAAGCCGTCGCCCAGATCGACGGTGAAGCCGCTGGCGGTAATGTTCAAAGTTATGACATTGGAAAAGCGGACCCGGATCGAGTTCAGAATGTTCTGATGCAGCTCGTCCCCCAGGCGGTCGTTTCTTCTAACCCGAGCGCTAAGCGGCTGATGGTTTGGGCGACCGAAGCGGATCACAAGGCGATCCAACAGGCGATCGACCAGTTCACTCGCCTGGCTCCCAGCCAAGAACGTCGCCTACGCACTTTCCCGCTTCCCAAAACGATCGGCGCAGCGGCGTTGACGATCCTGCAGGCCGCCGTGCCGGATGCCGAACTGTCGCTGGACGAATCGGGGCGGCAAGTCATCGCTTGGGCCACCGAAGCGGAGCAGAAAGTGGTCCAGGAGGCGATCGAGGAGTTGGGGCGCAACCGGCCGAAACGGGATGACATTTCGCTTCAAGTCCATCGGGCGGCCGCTGAGGTGCTGAGAAACGCCAACCCGTTGCTGGCGGACGTGGCGCCCGAGGCCACCCTCGTGGGCGGCGGAGACGCCGATATGTGGCTTGTGTGGGCGACGGCATTGGAGCAAAAAGCGATCGCGGAGTTGCTCGCAACACTCACCGAACAGATTGCCTCCAACAATCCAGAGAGATCGATCAAAGCGTACCCGATCACCCACTCGGACGCCGCGTTGGCGCGGCAAATGATAGCCGCCAAAGCCGAGAAAGCAACGATCCTGGACAACAGCAACGCTCGACGCCTGGTCATTCTCGGCACGGTCAAGGAGCACGAGGCGATACAGGGCGTCCTCGCTGAAATCGCCGCCGTACTCAAGGATCCGAATACGATTGTTCGGGTCTATCCGGTGGAACACCAAGCCTATTCAGCTCAGACGATCGTCGACTACCTCGACCCGGCATCGACCGAAGGCATCTCCATTCGAGCCAACGCGGACACGAATAGCCTGATCGTCCGCGCCACTGAAGAAGAGCACAAGCGGTTGAAGCAGGCAATCGAGGCGCTAGTAAAGGAACTGCCGGCAAAACGGCCGCTTGACGTCCAGGTGTTTCGCTTCAAACACGGCTCGCCCTCGGCGGCGACAACGGTGCTGAGCAGGCTCGTCCCCACGGCCCTCATGGCCGCCGACGACACCGCGGGCACGCTGGCAGTCACTGCTTCCAAAGCGGAGCTGGCGCAGATTGAGGCAGTCATCAAACAGATGCAAGCTATGCCGCCAAATGCCCATCGCTTGACCGAGATCTACCGCTTCAAGCGAGCGTCCGCCGAATCCGCCCAATCGACCTTCATGCAACTCACGCCCGAATCACGGGTCGCCGTCGATACTGTTGCCAACGCCGTCATCGTGACAGCAACGAAAGAGGAACATCAGATTCTTCGCGACGCGGCCGACAAGCTGGAAGGCCAATCCATCGGCTCGCTCGTTCGCGT
>CAZWOU010000074.1:0-29319 GCA_964635375.1 uncultured Pirellulaceae bacterium
GCGGCGCTTCGCGGCGAACGCCGCAGGAAGCTCTACCCAGGGCTCCCATAGGGCCGACCCTTCGGGCCTAAGGGACCTAAGGAACGGTGAGGTCTTCGTTCAGAGCGCGCCTAACTTCCCCAACGTATTCTCGGTAGGATGCGGCCGAGCTGCCAAACTCGCCCTCCCAAGCCTGCAGCAATTCGTCGTAGCAGACCCAATCCAAACGCTTCGACCAATCGCAGTAGCCGGGATAGCTGCTCCATGGCCACAGCGCCGGTCGCTGGGGCCCAGCCATAGACGGCTTGATCGGCCAGGAAGCGAGGCCCCTCACAGCTTTGTCTTGCTTGGGGCTGGCGACTTTCGAGAACAAGACCCATCAAGGGGATTTGGGCGAAAATCGACCTGAGTTCAACTCCGGAAATCCGGGTTGCGAGCGGTCGAAAGTAAAGCTCGCATTGGGCTGCCGCTCAGCCGCAATTACGTTCGATGCCGATCCCAGAATTGCCCGCGACTCACCTCGCACACGCGTCCGCCGCACTACCGCGGTACCGTCCTTCAAGATTGATGCGGGCAAAGACGTCGTTAAGCACCCAGTGGAATAACGCCAAGTGAATTGACTCAACCATTCCCATATCGGGCATGTCGACGTGCAGCCCGTCGGTTTGAGCGCCTTTGAGGTTCCCTCCATCAAATCCGGTCAGCCCGTATGTGGTGAGGCCGTTTCGATTGGCCCAGTCGACCGCGTTGAGGATATTAGGGCTGTTGCCAGATCCGCTGATCGCGATCAGCAGATCGCCCTGAACGCCGTAGTTCATTAGCTGTTGCACAAAGATCTGGTCGTAGTCTAGATCATTGCCAACGGCCATCAGCCAGCCGGCGTTGTCAGTCAGACTGAGCACCTTAAGCCGCTTCTTCGATTCGTCCTTCAAATCCGATTCCCGCAGAGTGCTCTTGCCCAGATCTTCGGCCATATGGCTTGCGCTCGTGCCAGAGCCGCCGTTGCCCACGATGTAGACGAATGCGCCTCGCTCCCATGCCGAGTAGATCAGGTCGGACCAACGCTTGAGCGCATCCTTATCGACTCGGTCCAGCTCGTCGTTGAAGCGTTTGAGGTAATCGGTTGAATCGAGTTGGGCGCCTAGCATCTGTGGAGATCCTGAAGATTGCGACGTGTGACCTAGCTTTGAGGCTCGGCGAAATGAACATCCTGGGGGCGATAGAAAACAGCGATGCAAAGCATGAAGACGGCGGTCACCGCGAACATGCTGCACTTCGGCATTTCGAGCGATCCGAAGATTGAGTCTAGCAATTGATAGATGCCAGCCGCAAGCGTGATACCAATCCACACAAGCAGGTTTTGCGTGGCAATCATGCGTCCCTTGACCGGCCCGGGCGGGCGGCTTTGCATGAAGACCTGAAGCGGTACGGCGAACAGCCCCGTGAATCCGCCTAGGAAAATCAGGACGGCAATGCTGCCGTAATATCCCAACAAGTGATGCGGCGCCGCAGCGCTGGGGACGGACAACAGCGACAAACAAACGACCATCCCAAACGCGCCGCTACGGAGCACGCGCGGGCTAAACTGGTGCTTGGAAAGCAAGCCGGCCGCCACGCTTCCAAAGGCGATGCCCGCGCTAATTGAAGCTGCCATGATACTCGTCTTCGCGTCACCGAGGCCAAGTTGAATCTTGCCTAGCGAGTTGATGGCTAGCTGAACCATGGCTGCCGAAAGCCAAAACAGCATGGAGACCCAAATCGCGTTTCGCAGCTCGCGGTCCTCGCCGAGAAGTCGACGAACTTCTTGAGGAATGAACAGAATGTCCATACTCGGTTGCAATTCCGCTTTGGCAGGCGGCGGGCGGCGAACCATCAAAGACGATGCAGTACCGATCACGGCCACCAAGACGCAGACGCCGCCGATGACGTAGAGCTGATCGGGGAACGACTCCTTGAGCCCGCCGGCGAGCGCCGCCCCGAAGATGATCGCCAAGAACGTTGTCATCAAGATCAGGCCGTTGGCGCCGGGAAGATCGCCCTCACGAAACAACTCGGGCAGGATGCCGTATTTGCCGGGCCCGAAGAACGCACTCTGCGCGCCCATCAGGAACAGAATGCCGCTAATCAAGACGATAACAGGAACAGTCAGGCCGGCCTGAGCGTACCAGTAGAACGCCATCACACCCAAGACCATGATAACGATCTCGGCGACCTTCGAGGCGAAGATGACGCCACGCTTGCCGTAACGATCAGAAAGGAACCCGGCATAACCTGAGAAGAGGATGAACGGGATAGAAAAAACAAGAGCTGCTAGCCCTTGCAAGTCAACCGACTTGCCGTTGGCCAGTGGCACGGCCACAAACAACAACAACACGGTCTGCTTGAACAGGTTGTCGTTGAACGCCCCGAAGAACTGGGTGACCGTCAGCCCCCAGAAAGCCCTATCGCGGAGATAGGACGCGCCGACATCCGCCTTGCCATCCTTGTCTTGCATGAGACAGTCAATCACTCGTCAGAAGGCGATCCTTGCAACTGCACCAGAGGTTTCCCGTCCGCGATCGATTTGATGTCTTCTGTGATTTTCATCGAGCAATACTTGGGGCCGCACATGCTGCAAAAATGAGCGCTTTTGAAAGTATCCTGCGGGAGCGTCTCATCATGGTAGGCCTTGGCTCGTTCGGGATCGAGCGACAGGCGAAACTGCTCGTTCCAATCGAACTCGTAACGCGCTTTGCTCAACGCGTTGTCTCGGTCTTGAACGCCGGGTCGCTGGCGAGCCAGATCGGCCGCATGGGCGGCGATCTTGTAGGCGATCACGCCCTGCCTCACATCGTCATTGTTCGGCAAGCCCAAGTGTTCTTTGGGAGTGACATAGCACAGCATCGCTGCGCCATTCCAGGCCGCAATCGACGCGCCGATCGCGCTAGTGATGTGGTCGTATCCGGGGGCAATATCAGTGACCAGCGGGCCGAGTACATAGAAGGGAGCGCCTTTGCAAACCTCAATCTGCCTCTTGACGTTCATTTCGATTTCGTGCATGGGAACATGCCCAGGGCCCTCGACCATCACTTGCGTGCCGGCGTCCCAGCCCTTTTGAGTCAGCTCGCCGAGTACGTCGAGTTCGGCGAATTGCGCCGCATCGCTGGCGTCCGCGATGGAGCCCGGACGGAGACTGTCACCCAAGCTCCAGGTGACATCGTACTGCTTCATAATTTCGCACAGGTCGCCGAAGTGGGTGTAGAGCGGATTTTGTTTGCGATGAGTCATCATCCACTTGGCAATCAATGAGCCGCCTCGGCTGACAATGCCGGTCACGCGGTCAACCGAGAGGTGTAGATGTTCAAGCAGTATGCCACAGTGGATCGTCATATAGTCGACGCCCTGCTTGGCTTGGTGCTCGACCATATCAAGGAAATGCTGGGCGCGCA
This sequence comes from uncultured Pirellulaceae bacterium, assembly GCA_964635375.1. Lineage (GTDB taxonomy): Bacteria > Planctomycetota > Planctomycetia > Pirellulales > Pirellulaceae > CAZMNY01. The sequence continues at coordinate 3,408 of CAZWOU010000074.1, forward strand.
TCTCTTCAATTTCACCGCCCAGCTCTTCAAGCATTTGATAGATGGGCACGGTGCCGATCGGCACTGGAGACGCCTTGATCAGCGCGGTGCGGATGCTGTCGATGTTGTTGCCCGTGGAGAGATCCATGACCGTATCGGCGCCGTAATGAACTGCCGTGTGCAGCTTCTCCATTTCGCCTTCGGAATCGCTGGTAACAGCCGAGTTTCCGATATTCGCGTTGATCTTACACGTCGCCGCAATCCCAATCGCCATCGGCTTAAGGCCCTCGGCAAGATGGACCTTATTGGCTGGAATGACCATCCGTCCCGCTGCGACTTCATCTCGAATCAACTCGGCTGAAAGCGATTCGCGTTGCCCGACGAATTCCATTTCTGGCGTAATCTGGCCAGCCCGTGCGGCGAGAATTTGTGTCATCAAGTCGACCTTTTGGTGGTTTTGTTGCGGAAACAAGCCGGCAATCCGGCGTTTCCCAAGCTGAAGGGATCATCCTAACGCTGACCGGTTGAATGTCAATTCGCCTCAGCGAAAGGAAAGCCAGCCAGGCTCGTCGGCTTCGCCGTTCAAACGTTTGACAAAGGCAGAATCAACTCACGCTCGGCGGAACACGAACACCGTGTCGGATATCTCCTCGTCCAACGATTGCGGTTCGTCCAAGTCGTACCAAAAGTCGTAAACTCCACAGAGCTCCAACTCAGGCACCTTGGCGAGCAAGCTTTGCACTTGCCCAACACGGTAAATCCGCAACGGATAGTCCGTTCTTAACTTCAAGTCCGTCTCGCCGTGCTTGACTCGCAGGTTGAACCGCAACACTTCCCGGCGTTCGTTCCAATCTGTCTCCAGCACTCGCAGCGTCACCGTCACGCGAACGCCGTCTTCCTCCCTCGACCAGCGTTCAATGCACTCTTCGTCAGCGTCAGGCGGAAGGATGTGCAGGCCCAAGATGAAGAGCCCCCCGGGAGCAAGAGCCTTCGCGACGGCCTTCAAGTGGCTTTCGGAAGCCTGCTCGTCCAACATGTGGCGAAACGTATTGAACGTGCTGAAGATCGCGTCCACGGGGCGCTCAACGCGAAAGTCCGTCATATCAGCGACGTAGGCGTCCCCCTTCAACCCATGCTCGTCGAGCCGCTTTTGCAGATAGTCAATTGCCGCTGGGCTGATATCGAATCCAGCCGCGTCGTAGCCCCGTGAGGCCATCTCCACAACCAACCGCCCTCCCCCGCACCCGGGTTCCAGCAACCGCCGAACGGGGCGCGTCGCGAAACGCTTGAAAGCCGCTTCAAAGAAGTCCGCCTCCAACTGCGACTCATCACGAAACGCCAAGTCCCAATACTCTGGGTAGTCGTAGCAGTTGTTCGAATCACCGCTGGCGTTGGTGGAGTCACTGCTGGGCATGGAATTAGCCATCTCCTGTAGGGACACGCTGTGAATCGTCCTGAACCGTCTCGCTGGAGCGATCGCGACCTGCCTCTTAAGCAGGCCGCGAGGCGGTGTTGCCCGTTCTAAGGTTCATAGCCCAAGTTAGGCGACAGCCAACGCTCAACCGATTCAACGTCCTGTCCCATCCGCCGAGCGTAGTCTTCCACTTGATCCTTGGTGATCCGGTTCACGCTGAAGTATCGAGCCTGGGGATGCGAGAAATACCAGCCGCTGACGCTCGCCGCCGGATTCATGGCAAAGTGCTCCGTCAATTCGATCTCGGTATTGGCTGTGGCATCGAGCAACCGAAACAGCGTTGACTTCTGAGTGTGGTCCGGGCAGGCCGGATAGCCGGGCGCGGGTCGAATGCCCTGGTATGCTTGAGTAATGATCGCGTCGCTGTCGAGCGATTCACCCTTGCCGTAGCCCCAGTCTGACCGAGCTTGCTGGTGAAGTTTCTCGGCAAAGGCCTCGGCCAGTCGATCGGCTAGGGCCTTGATCATGATGGAATTATAGTCGTCGTGGTCTCGCTGAAAATCGACGGCCCACTGCTCGACACCCAGACCGGCGGTCACCGCGAAACCACCGAGATAATCTCTCCTGCCTGACTCCAGCGGCGCAAGATAATCGGCGAGTGAACGAAACTCGGGCATTCCCTTTCGCTCCCATTGCTGCCGCAGCATGGGCAACCGAGCCAGCTCTTCGCTGCGGGAATCATCCTTAAACAGGACAATGTCGTCGCCGTCCGAGCCGGCGGGCCAGAATCCGTAGACGCCACGGGCCTCGACGCGACCTTCGTCAATGATTCGAGCGAGCAGCGACTGGGCGTTTTCGAACAGGTCGCGAGCCGCTTCGCCCTGTTTGGGATCGTTCAATATGCGAGGATACTTGCCACGCATCTCCCACGTCGAGAAGAACGGCGACCAATCGATGTAGTCGACCAGATCGGCCAATGGGAAATTGGCCAACGAGCGGACACCTAGGAACTCGGGCTTCGGCGGCTCCCACGCGGCCCAATCGATCTTGAAACGCCGCTCCAAGGCCTCGCTGTAAGGAACCAGTTTGACTTGCCGCTGCAGATACGAATCGACCAACTTCTCTTGCTGTGTCGTGTTTCTCGCGACAAATTCTTCTCGCCGCTCGTCGTTCATCAGGTGATCCACGACGCCAACGCAACGCGACGCGTCGAGCACATGGACAATTGGGTTCTTGTACTTCGGCGCGATCTTGACCGCAGTGTGCTTGGCGCTCGTCGTCGCGCCGCCAACCAACACCGGCGTCGTCATTCCCGCACGCTCCAACTCGTCGGCTACGCGAACCATTTCGTCGAGACTGGGCGTGATCAGCCCCGAAAGCCCAATGATATCGACGCCTTCCTTGATCGCCGTTTCCAAGATTCTCTCGTAGGGCGCCATCACGCCCAAGTCGATGACTTCGTAGTTGTTACAGCCGAGCACAACACCCACGATGTTCTTGCCGATATCATGCACGTCGCCTTTGACGGTCGCCATCAAAACCTTGGCTCGAGCCGACTTGGCTTCCAGGCCCGCCTCGATCTTCTCCTGCTCCATGAACGGCAGCAGATAGGCTACCGCCTTCTTCATCACTCGCGCGGACTTGACGACTTGCGGGAGGAACATCTTGCCCTCGCCAAACAGCTTGCCGACGACGCTCATCCCTTCCATCAACGGGCCCTCGATCAGATTCAAGCAGCGGTCGCACGACTGCCTCGCCTCCTCGACATCGTCCTCGATGTACCGATCGAGTCCCTTGATGAGCGCGTGGGACAAGCGTTCTTCGACTGGACTCTGCCGCCAAGCGTCACTCTCAGCCGAATCGCCTCCGCCTTTCTTCTGTTCCTTCACGGATTGGGCGATTTCGATCAGCCGGTCCGTCGCGTCGGCTCGCCGGCACAGCAAAACGTCTTCAACTCGCTCAAGCAGATCTTGGGGAATCTCCTGGTACACCTCAAGTTGACCGGCGTTGACGATGCCCATGTCCATGCCGGCTCGAATCGCGTGATAGAGAAACGCCGCGTGCATGGCTTCCCGCACCGTATCGTTGCCCCGGAAGGAAAACGAAATGTTGCTCACGCCGCCAGATACCTTCGCCCCCGGGCACTCGGTCTTAATCAACGCCGTCGCCTCTATAAAATTCAAAGCGTAGCGGTCGTGTTCGGCGATCCCCGTTGCAACGGTCAGGATATTGGGATCGAAGATAATGTCCTCGGCCGGAAAGCCGGCCCGCTGAGTCAACAGTTCAAAGGCGCGTTTGCAGATCCGCACCTTGTCGTCCACCTCCGTCGCCTGTCCCTGCTCGTCAAAAGCCATCACAACCGCAGCCGCTCCGTAACGCCGGACGGTCTTCGCCCGCTGTAGAAACTCCTCCTCGCCATGATGCAGACTGATCGAGTTCACAATCGCTTTGCCCTGTACGCATTTCAGCCCAGCTTCCAGCACATCCCACCGCGAACTATCGATCATCAACGGAATCTTGGCGATATCGGGCTCGGCCGCAATCAAGTTAAGGTATGTGGTCATCGCCTCGACGCCGTCGAGCAGAGCGTCATCCATGTTGACGTCCAACACGCTCGCACCGCCCTCGACTTGCTGTCGAGCGACGTCGATCGCCTGCTCGAATTTCTCCTCGCGAATCAATCGAGCAAAGCGGCGCGAACCGGTCACGTTCGTCCGCTCGCCAACCATCACAAAGTTGTCCTCGGGGCGAATTGTCAATGGCTCCAGACCGCTCAATCGCGTCAGCGGTTCGACCGACGGAAGGTGTCGAGTCGGCATGCCGCGCACAGACTCGGCAAACTCGCGAATGTGATCCGGCGTCGTACCGCAACAACCGCCGACGATATTGACAATTCCCTCCTCCGCGAAGTCCCTCAACACCTTCGACATCATCTCTGGAGTCTCGTCGAATTCGCCCATTTCGTTGGGCAAGCCGGCATTGGGATGGCAGCTCACATAGACTGGCGCGATCCGAGAGAGTTCTTGAACGTGAGGCCGCATCGCCTCCGGACCAAAGCTGCAGTTAACGCCGATGCTGAGCAAGTTGAAGTGGGAAACCGAATTCCAAAACGCCTCCACAGTTTGGCCCGATAACGTTCGGCCGCTCTTATCGGTGAGCGTCACCGAAGCCATCACGGGCACTCGCTCGCCGCGCGATTCGAAAGCCTCTTCGATCGCGAACAAGCAGGCCTTTAGGTTGGCCGTGTCAAATGACGTTTCCGGAAAAAGAAGATCGACGCCGCCGTCGAGCATCACTTCGACTTGCCGACGATAGGAGTCGACCATCTCATCAAACGTGACAGCGCGAAAACCGGGGTTCTCCACCTGGGGAGAAATCGAAAGCGTCCGAGTCGTCGGCCCGATCGATCCGCCGACGAAGCGACGGCTCGCTGGATTCCGAACCATGAATTCGTCCGCGGCTTGTCTCGCACAGCGAACGGCCGCCTCGTTCAACTCATCGAGGATGTGCTCCAAGCCAAACTCACGCAGCCCCAACAGACTGGCGCCAAACGTGTTCGTCTCGATGATGTCCGCGCCGGCTTCCAGATACTGACGGTGAATATCTTTCAACACGTCCGGTGCAGTCACCGCGATCAGATCGACAAAGTTCTTCAGATCCTTGCTCGGATCGTGACTCGCGAAACGCTCGCCCCGGATCCTCGCTTCATCGAAGCCCTGGTCGAAGATCAACGCGCCCATGCCGCCGTCGAGTATGACGATGCGTCGTTCAAGTATGTCCTGAAGTTCCGCTACTCTTTCCGAAGTTGCCTCAGCCGACATCGACTTTCCCTCAAACGGCCGTTTCGCGCGGGGAGCGGACTCGCATCCTCGCGATCTGGAGTGAATCGAGATTGTTTCATTCTGAGATGGAAACTGATCGCTCCCGCAGCAAGCGGACGCCGCGAACAAGAACGCCACCGGCACCATACGGTTCGATGTGCCAGGCGTCGATTGTGACACCGGCGATCAGAATTCCTCAAGCCCAAACCGGGCCGATTGCCCCAAGACCCCCTATTTTTACAGCAGCAAGCTGTTTTGTACACGGGGAATGGGTGGGCGGCTATTCCACGCATTGTGATTCTAGCCAAACATCAGGAGCTCAGCGTTCCGCAGACGCCGGGCCCCTGTCCTTCTTGCCGCCCTCGCATTTCCCGCGTTAGACGGTCTGTGGCTGGTGATTCGACCTGCGACTGCTGATTCGGCCTGGTTATTCTCGCAATCTGCGTCGGCGGGGAAGGACCCTGCCCCAAGGACCCTGTTCGCCCAACGATCCTGCCCCGACCGTCCTGCATCCTCAAACCTTCGCTAATCGTCAAAGTTTAACTAACACTCAAGATCCTCACGAGGGCTACCGATATGTGGTCTAGGTGCCACTCAAGCAATCCATGCGCGGAGCATGGGGATTGAGACAAGACCGAGGACGGAGCCGTGCTATGACTAAGTCGAATGCTCAACCAGCCAAGCCAAGACGTCGCGGAGCACCACCTCAACCCGATCAAACTCAGCCTGCTCAGGCCCAGCCGGTAACCGCGGCCTCGTCCGGCGACGCGCCGATCCTATTGCAAATTCCCCAGCTAACTGGTGCTCCAGCCGCCTCACCGCCCCAAGCAGAGAGAGAATTCGGCGAGATCAGCGCTGGTGTTATGGCCTCCTCCTTTACGGCTGATGCAACCGCGGCTGCTGCAATCACGGCTGAGGCAACCATTGACTCCGCATCGGAGACGGCCGAACGTCCAAGTGCGACCGGTTCTCAGAATAGCTCGCTGGCGGACAACGACCTGGGCGAGCAACCAGACAGTGCGCCAGCTGGCACAGGCGACAAACCTTCATCAAGTGAAGTTCGCGAACGGCGACGGAAACGGCGCGAGCGTCAAGCGCCGGAGAAGAGCGCTTGGGGCACAGCATCGGGTCGAATCACAATTGCCGGCGGAGTCGTGGTCGTGGGAATCGTGCTCACCGCCTTGTTGATACCGAACGGCGGAGACGTCGAGCCGACAGGCGCCTGGGAACCCGACGGCCTACAAATCGGAGACGGGGCCGAAGCTGAGGTCGGACTGGACAACACCACGACAGGCATTGCTAGCACTACCGATCCCGCTGGGGAAGGCGCATTCGCCCAACCCGCGCAAGCAGCAAACGCCAATCCCGATTTCAGGCCCTATCTCCCAGTCGAGGAACAAGTCGCAGCGACATCGTCAAACTCTGAGAAGGGCGAAAGCCAAGGAGGCGTGGCGCAGGTTCAGACGAGCTACGGGCAACCCCCGGCGCCAAAAACGGCCTATCATCAAGGCCCCGCTGAAGCGTATCCTACGCCCGAGTTCAACGCATCGCGGAGTAATCATGACGCCCAGCATGCCGCCCATACACAAGCCGTCCCAACGCATGTTGCGGATGCAAGGAGCGGAGCCGAGCAGGTTTCCCGATCGCCTGGCACATACGTCAACGACCGGCCGCGAGTTGACAACACAGCGAACGATACAAGACGTGGAACTAACCAGTTCGCGCGAATGCAACCGCCCAACAATCGGTACGTGCCTGAAGCGGATCAGCAGAGATTCGGGGCCAATCCGCCCCATCTCCCGCCAGCCGCGCCAGCCCCAGCCGCGCCAAAGGCGGGCCACGATCCGGCAGGCAACACCTTTCCGAATCCGTACCCGTACAACCAAGCACCACCTTACCCCAGTCAATAGCGCCCCGATGGAGATAGATCCGTGAGTAATTTAGATCGGGCCTTCATCAAGGCCTACGACAAGTCGACGAACGAAACGAGCCAATCGCAGCGCCGAGCATCGACGCGAGACGTACTGCTCTCCATTTCGTTGCGGAAGCAAGACGGACAGACAAAGCGAATCGAACAACCGGTCGAGTCACCCCAATCTCACTTGGGCGGCCCTCATATGACGTTCCCGGTTTCGATGGCAACAGGTCAACACGACGTCTCGATGCCAGACGCCGATTTGGCCTCATCGAGTGTGATCGTGGTCCCAATGGCCGAGATTGAACCGACGACAGTAACCGAGAAAGAGCCAGAGCGACCGCCTCGCCGTGACGAAGAAAACGCCGTTCCTTCATCGCGTCAGCGTCAGAACATCAACTTGGACGAAATTCGCCGCGTCCGCGAGTTGGAAGAACAACGAGCGCAGCGGGCCAAAGCGAAACGGGAAGCCGAAGCGGCGGCCGAGGTCATGACGCCACAACCGTTCACGACCTACGTCGATTCGGTGCAGCGAGCTGACTGGTACGACCAGCCGCAGTCGCCCATCGCACAAACGCCAGCCGCAGAATCGCCAGCCGCTCAGCAGCCCGCCTCACAAGTCGGCGCAGCACCGAGTGAAGCGAGTGCGAAGTTACGAGACGGCCACGTCTCCGATGAGGCCGCTTGGGAGCCGGCATGGGAGTTGGACCGGATCGAATGGCCCGCGATGACCGACCAGATGCTCTCGACTCAGATCGACTATTTTGCCGAAGCGGGCGATCAACTCCGAGACTCGACTGCGGACGGACTGAACGTCTTGGCAATCTCGAGCGAATCTCGCTCTGAGGGACGCACGACTTTGGCGATCTGCTTGGCGCGAAGTGCAGTCGCGGCAGGTGTGCGCGTCGCGGTTATCGATGCGGACATCGACAACCCAAGTCTTGCCGGCCAGCTGAATCTCAGTGAGATCCCAGGTTGGAATGAGGTGCTCGACGGCCGCACACCACTTCCCGAAGCCGCCGTGGCGTCCATCGAAGACCGCGTCTGCATCTTCCCGCTCTCGCGAACGGAATCGAGCGAGAGCCTCACACTTTCCAACTCGGCAGTGAGTTCGTTAATTCGACGAGTTGCCCAGGAATTCGAGTTAGTGATCGTCGATGCGGGGCCGTTGGGTGACGAACGAACAGGGATGTTTGAAGGTGGTGAACGCTGCCCGGTGGACGCTGCGGTTATCGTCCGCGATGTGCGGGTCACCGAGCCGACCGTCTTGTCGCACAACATCCGCTTGTGGCGAGCTATCGGCGTCAACGCAGTGGGCGTCGTCGAGAACTTCGTAGTTGATTCCTAGATCGACTGCAGCTTCGTCGCTGGCCAAGTAACATACTTCGACTGCGAAGTTCAACGGACCGGACTGATGTACGAAAACTACTGGGGATTGAACACCCGTCCGTTTGATAACCGCTGTCGATGCGCTGACTATTACCCCGCGGAAACGCATCAGTCCGCGTTCTTGCAGATGCGATACGGCCTGGAGAATCGGCGCCAAGCCGTACTACTCGCCGGCGAAGCCGGGATGGGCAAGTCGCTGCTTTGCAGACGAATTCAGCAAAGCCTCGGGCAAGATCTGACGCCCGTCGTGGTCGTCAAACATGCCCAACTGCCCGCCGGGCAGATGGCCGACTCGATTGCTCGCGACCTAGTTTGCGAACTCGACGGCGACCTGCCCAGTGACCTGGACAGCGACCTCTACAGCGACCTCCATAGGGCAAGTCAGGGCGACGCCGGCTTGGACTCATCGTTGCGAGTTATTGAGCAGGCACTGGCAGCCAACACGGAATCGGGCCGTCGAGCGCTGATCATTGTCGAAGACGCCCACCTCTTGCGTCACGACCCAGCCTGGCAGCTTCTCAGGTCGCTGCTGAATCTAAACGACTACGACGCCGACTTGACGATGATGCTGGTCGGTCAGACCGAGATCCTACCGACGCTCGCGAGACGCCGGGACTTCGAGCAGCGATTGGACGTGAAGTGCATGCTGCGGGCGTTCTCAACCGAAGAGACGATGGGTTACGTTTCGCACCGACTTCTGGCAGCGGGCGCAAGTCGAGAGATCTTTGAAGGTACGGCAATCGAGCGGCTGCAGAGTCTCTCCTGCGGCGTTCCACGTCGCATCAACCGACTTGCCGATTTGGCGCTCGTCGTGGGCTTTGCTGAAGAAGCCGTCTCAATCGATTCGTCTCTCGTCGAAGCCGCCTCACGTCAACTCCTACTGCCAAACGCCGCCTAGCAGAGTCGCAAGGTATTCCCAGTTTTCGCTCGATCCGGAACCTGGTACGAGGGCCCGCCTGTTGTTCGCCATCCGCACGCGGCATAGCGACGCCGAGAGGGGCGACCTATTGGTTCCGCAGCACCGACCGACCCGAGTTGGAAGCCTGCTTCTTGCGCGGCTTTGACGGCCTGGGCTTTGACGGTTTGCGGCGTTTCTCGCCACCCCTTCTCTTCGACGAACTCTGCGAGGCAGTTGGGCACGGGCCCTGAACGTAGGTTTCCGTCGCGGGCGTGTAGCAGCCCTGTTGCTGGTTGTTGCCTTCGTTCGTCTCCAGAACCTTGTTCTCCGGATCGACGGTGAATAGCACGTTGTAGGAGCTCGATTGCTCGTCGGAGAGTTCGCCGAGGTTGCCGGAGTTGGATGTGAAGGTGCGTGATTGCCCGGGAGCGATTTCGCCGTTGAGGTTCATTTCATACGAGCGATGTTGATCGAGCTCGACAATGTTGAAGACAGCGCGGACCTGAGTCCTGCAGTTGCCTGTTCCGCGGTAGGTCGCCACGCCGTTATTCCGAATCGTCACTTCCCAGCTAACTCGCTCAGGCGGGGAATTTGGACTATTGTCGCGATGGCGAACCTCGGCGGAAACGATGGCGAGGTCAATTACTGGCTTCCCGTTGGGGCCCAGACCGCAAGGCGCCAGCGCGATGGAGCCATTCGGAATGGGGTCGAGACCGCCTCCGCCTGTGTCCTCATTTCCAGCATCGGTCAGCACGGTGGGGCATCCCAGGCCGGAGGTCTCAATGGTGCCGACGTCAAACACCCAAGTGTTGCCCTGGGTTTGATGGGGCGTGCCGCCGTAGAAATCCTCAAGTACCGTGAGCGTCGACCACAAACCAAGTCGTTTGAACTCAATCAACACGTCGCGCCTACGGCCTTTATCGGCAAAATACAAACTCAGCTTCGAAAAGCGGCCCTCGCTGTCAGTTGCCGTTTCGCCCCAACTCGGCCCCCACGGGCACTCGCCGGCGAACCCGACGGCACACCCTTGGCCATTCGCCCAACGGCTGCGAAACCGGAGCTGTAAACTGGGCTTCTCACATCGCCTGACGCCGAACGCATCGCTCTCGACATTTTCCACTTTTCCTCGCATTCGCCAGTAACCCGAGCTGGCTAGAGCGGGAGCAGGAAGGAACGCTGACAGCATGAACAGCACAAAAATGGGAACTGAAATAGAATGGATCTTCGACACAATGGCACTCGCTTTCGTTGAAGGCACAATTCAACAGTAGCTTTATTTTTGCGATCGTGTCGACTTGCCGCTGTACTATCGGCTTAGAATTTAGGTAGCGATGGCGATGACGAACGGCGGGCTGGGCCGCGAGTTCTCACGAGGCGTAGCGTGACCTGCTGGACGCGAACGCCAAGCGCATTGGCCATTTCGCGCTGAGCCAGATAGGCCCAAGGCGTGTCGGCGTTCGAATTCAAACAACGGCTTAGCAATTGCTCGGCCTCCTCCGCTCGACGTTGAAACTCCTGCGAGCTGCGAAGATTCTGCTGGGCGCCGAGGACCAGGTGGTTGGTTGGTTCGCGAAGGAAGCCCGGCGCGGTAGCGGCGTCGAGCGCCAGCCGATATTCTTCCAAGCGAACGCTGATCGCCAACAGACGACCTCGGGTCAGGTCGTACCAGGCCTTCCAACGAGGCGAGGATTCTTGCGAGTAGAGTTCATCAAGAGGCGACGCGACATCGCCGTTCTTGCTAAGGTGCTTGAGTGCATCTTCAATCGTGGACGACATACGATCCGCTACTCGCTGCATCGCGTGCTTGCGAGTCTTCAGTTGCGCCGCGAATTGGCCCGGCGTCATGTAGGGTCTTTGAAACACGGTTGGATCAGACTTGCTGCGTTTGACAAACAACACAGTTTCCGGCGCCGAAAGCCGCTTGCCTTGTGTCGCTTCCACCGCCTGCATGACCGCTTGGCGAAGCGGGTACGAGCGAATCATGTCGTCGTATGCTGACGCGGAACCGTAGTCGGGCGCATAGGCTTTCAGTGTCTCAAAGCGAAATGGCCCCCGATCCTCGGCCCGATCAAAGATCGTATACGTCCCGCCCGTTTGGGCGGCCAACCGAGTCAACGCGTATGGACTAAATCCTGAGGCAACGCCCTTCATATCCGGGCCGCCGTACCAAGACGGCAGCGATCCGCCGCGAACCATGTGACTGGGCAGCCGCGGATTAAACCAATACCCAAGTTCGAGCCGCTCGGGTTGAGCCGCGTCGGGACCTCGATTAACGGGCAGCAGGTATCGCTTCTTCGTTTTCGCATCGGTGTACGAATGCAGGCCTGTCTCGGCGCCGAGCACAGACGACGGACCTACGATAGCCACTTTGGCCTTCATTTGCTTGCAGACCTGAATGGTCTGCTCCAAACGCTTCGCGTCGTCGCCGGTCTCGTCAGTCCAGACAACAATCATCAACGACTTGTCTCGCCACTTCTTCCGATGGGTCGTCGCACACTGGGCAATCGAGGCGAACACATTTTCCTTGCCCGATTCGTCGATGGGCATGTTTTTTACGGCCTTGACGATCCGCGGACCGAACTTGGTTGGCGGGACGCGTTCTCGAGTGGTTGCGCCAAAAGAGACGACCGAATTGAGCAACTCATGGGCCTCGGAGTTCTCTTCTCTCGAATCGCGAATCTTCTCGAAGAACGGCGTGAGTCGATCGGCTACACGTTGACGGTCGTCCACCAAGCTATGCGACGCATCGAGTAGCCAGACGACGAGCACATCGCCTTTCTCCAGTTCGCCGAGGATCGCTCCCGTGATCCCGTCGACGGCGCTCTCGACCGAACTCGCCTGCGGCCCAGCACCGCTCGCCACGGGATTGGCGACAGGAGAAAGCTCCGGTGGCGAAATCGCAGTCTCTTCGGGTATCGGAAAATCGATTTCCGGCACCTTTGCCTCCTCTGGAGTGAACTCCGTCGCCTCGATTTCGATCGCCTCCTCGGGCAACGCCGACTCCTGCATTGCTTCCAACAACTGTAGCTCGCCGCCATCTTCATCCAGAGCTGTCGATAGTAGAACAATCGCCGAGCGGCCTGCGACCATGGGAATAACCAAGAACGCCAGAAGAAGCAAAAGCAAGGCATGAATCAAACCAGACAAAACGCAGGCGCCCAAGTCCCGCCCTCGCCAAATTCGATCGGCCGTCTTGGACGGGTCGCCGACAACTGCAACTTCGTCCGCACCTGCCGCTCGACTCGCGGGCAACGCCTGTGACGCAGACGCTTGGCCAGACTCGGCTGAGGATCGCTTGTTTGCGGCGGGCCGTTTGGGCGGCTTATCGGTCGATGATGATGGCGCTGCGCTGGCTCGAACAACGCCATCTGTAACGTCGCTGTCTGTAGTGTCGCTGTCTGATGCCTGTTGGCGACGCGTTGTGGCCGGCTCGCTGGCGAGCTCTTCGAGCGCTTGATCCTCGCGACGCCCTGTTTGGGTCAGAGGTGCGGAGTTCCCGCGGCGCACGGAGGGCGATTCCAGCGACTCCTGGACAGGCGGCTTCTGGACAGGCGGCTTCTGGACAGGCGGCTTCTGGACAGGCGGGGCCTGGTCGGCGGAAATCTGGTCGGCGAAGACTTGAGCCGGATCATGGTCCGCGGGCGCCGACTCGGGTGGGGCTGGCGAATCCGACGTTGATGATTGCTCTTGCAACGCGAGTTTCCTGCATGAGTTGGGTGAATCAAGGGATCAACGGCGACCCAGAATCGGGTTCAAGTTCGAGCTTGTGCAAGTCGAAACGGGCCGACGGCGGGCAATCGTCGCGACAGGTTTGATCCTCGTTTCGGTCCCAGGCGTGTCTGATTTTTTCGCAATTGCTGGCCAGCCGCATTATAGGAGTCACAACCGCGAGTGTCACGCGAACAAACAAGCGAGCCCTGCCGAGCGGTGCGCGCTGGCAGCCCCAGTACCGAGGAGAGCCAAGTCAGCCGAGCCAGCTCAGTGGTCGAAAAATCCCCAGCCGCGCCTTACGCCAAGGACAATTCCGTTCTCGCAGGCAACATCAAGAATCGCCAAACAACGTGCGAATACGACTCCGCCTATCGCGAGAAATCGAGTCTTGCGACATGCCAAAGTCACTCGCCGTGCCGCAACCGCTCTGGTATCTTCCGATGCAGTGCAAGATCGCCCGCCGACTGGCTCCATCGCGACTCCTCCCCTTTCTTGCCCAGAACCGAACTCGGCAAGGACAGCGAAAGGAGCCTGCTAGTCCAGCCCGTAACAAATCCGTACACCTTTAAGGAAATACGATGAGGAGCATTCGATTGCTGCCAGCCGGATTTCTAATCATCGCGTGCTGCACAGGGCAAGCGAATGCGAGGCAAACGGCGTTCCCCAACATCGTCTACATTCTCGCCGATGACCTCGGGTTTGGAGACGTCAGTTGCTACAACAACGCATCGCAGATCAAGACGCCGCACGTCGATCGCTTAGCATCTGAAGGAATGCGTTTCACCGACGCCCATACGCCGTCCGCCGTTTGCACGCCAACACGATATGGAATCTTGACAGGCCGCTATGCGTGGCGAACTCGACTGAAGTACCGAGTACTCGACGGGTTCGATCCACCCTTGATCGACCCTCGGCAATTGACCGCGCCCGCGCTGCTCAAGCAGCACGGCTACCACACCGCCTGCGTTGGCAAATGGCACCTGGGCATGCAGTGGACGGACCGAGACGGCCGGCCGTTGCCCGCAATGTCGATCGACCGTAAGACTCGCCCCCGAACGGGCGACAACGTCGACTTTTCGCAACCGGTTACGGGAGGCCCCACGCACAGAGGATTCGACTCGTTCTTTGGCATCTCCGCCTCCTTGAACATGTCTCCCTTTTGCTTCCTGAAGAACGATCGTCCTGTCCGCGTCCCAGTGCTCGCTCAACCGCGAATCCAGACGGAGTTTCTCAGCGTCGACAAAGGCGTGCGTTCTCCCGACTTCACGATTTCCGGCGTCATGCCGAGGTTCGCCGGCGAGGCGGTTGGCTATATCGAAAGCCGGGCGAAGAACGAACCAGAACGCCCTTTCTTTCTCTACGCAGCCCTGTCGGCCCCCCACTTGCCGTTGGCGCCGAACGCTGAGTACCGAGGCCGCAGCGGGGCGGGTGAGTACGGAGACTTTGTGGTCGAGACGGACGCGTTTGTCGGCGCCGTACTCGACGCGCTGGACCGAACCGGGCAGGCTGACAACACCTTAGTAATTTTCACCTCGGACAACGGCGGTCTTTACCACTACTGGGAGCCAAAAGAAGCTGACGACCTGAAGTACTACAAAGTGCGATCTCGGGGAAAATATGTTCAGCAATTCGGCCATCAAGGAAACGCCCATCTGCGTGGAACAAAAGCGGACATCTGGGAGGGCGGGCACCGAGTCCCCTTTGTCGTCCGCTGGCCAGGCAAGACTCCCAAAGGCGCTACAAGCAAGGAGCTTATCGAATTGACGGACTTACTTGCCACGTGCGCGGCGATTGTTGGGTCCGATCTCCCAGCCGGCATGGGGGAAGACAGCCGCAATGTGCTGCCGGCCCTAACCCAGGTCAAGCCGCGCGATTCCGTTCGCGACTACGCGGTGCACCATTCCCTTTGGGGAGAGTTCGCTATTCGCCAAGGACCTTGGAAACTGATCATGCACCGAGGCTCGGGCGGATTCACGTTCCCTCGAACTATCGACCCAGCGAAAGACGGCGGACCGCCTGGACAACTGTACCACCTGCGAGACGATCCATCCGAAACTAACAACGTCTGGAACGAGCACCCTGACATCGTCCGTAACTTGTCGACTCTGCTGGGCCAAGTTCGAGGCAACGACTAGACGTGCGGCGAACGCGCAAACATCTCTCCAACGGGCACACTCGATGCACACATCATTTCGATCTAGATGGCGCGGCGGCGAAACGCTTTACGGCACAATGGTAACTTTGCCCAGCGCCGCGACAGCAGAGATCTCGCTCGATGTGGGTTTTGATTGGCTATGACACTGGAAACCGAACAACGGTCAGCCGACCAACCG
Organism: uncultured Pirellulaceae bacterium; assembly: GCA_964635375.1. Taxonomy (GTDB): domain Bacteria; phylum Planctomycetota; class Planctomycetia; order Pirellulales; family Pirellulaceae; genus CAZMNY01. Next base: position 18,868 of record CAZWOU010000074.1, read on the forward strand.
CCCGCAGGGCAAACGCCGGGCATGGTGGGCGTTTGCTGGTGGATTGTGGTGGCGATGGTCGTGGCCTATGCCTTGTGGCTGCGAGCGCCGCATATGGGTGAGAGCTTCTGGCTGGATGAGCTTCACTCGACGTGGGTCATCCAGGGCGACTGGTCAGACGTGGCCCGCCGTTGTCGAATCGGCAACCAAGCGTTGCTCTACTTTGGCGGGCTGAAAGCTTGGGCGAGGCTGGGAGAGAGTGAGGTTCTGTTGCGAACTCCCAGCTTGCTCGCCGGCCTCGGATTGATCGCATTGTTGATGTGGCAAGTGCGGCGAGTCACCGGTTCGGGGGCGGCGGGAATCGTCGTCGGCCTGTTTGCCGCGACCGACCGCCGGTTCATTTTTTACGCGACTGAAGTGCGGCCCTACGCCTGGGTCCAACTTCTCGCGGCCGCACACGCGATCTTGACTTTGCAAATCGCAACGACGACCGGACCCTCGAAGTATGTTCGTGTCGCCTGGATAGCCTGCGCGGCGGCGATGTTCCATTTGCACTACACGACGGCGATGTTCCTGGCGGCCGAATTATGTTGGCTGGCGGTGTATCTCATCTCGCGACCGACCTCAAAGAAGAGTCTGACGGCCCGGCTGATTGACATCGGTCTAGTTGGCATGCTGGCAACGCCGTCGCTTTGGCACATCGCTGAAATCGCAGGCCGAAGGCAGTTGTGGGAGCTGATCGCACGCAGCTCGAATCCGGCGCAAATCCTCACCCTCCTCGACGCCCACTGGTACGTTGGCGGGCCGTTATGTTTGGCGTCGGTTGTCCTCGTATTGTGTTACCTCTGGCGACTCTACAAACCGCCGCTTGGCGCCTCAAGCAGTTGGAGTTCGCCCTCGCATCAGCTTGGGGGCGGTGCTGGTGATTCGCTAACAACATCCTTGCTGTGGTTGCTCATCACCTTGCTGCCGGTCGCGCTGGCTTGGTTCGCGACGGCCGCCAAGTTGGCGCCGGTCTTCATGTCGCGATACGTGATTGCGGCCGCGATCGGTCCGATCATGCTGGCAGGCCACATCACCGCCGCGACAAGGGGTCGGGGACGCTCGCTTGTCGCTGCCGGCGCCTTGATTATTGTTGTCGCGGCGAGCCCTTCCGTTGAGCGGTTTTTTGTTTGGGGCGAGGCAATCCATGATCGCCGCGAGGACTGGCGGGGCGCCGTCGCCTGGGCCTCCAAGCAAGCCGCGTCAGACGACAGCGTGGTGCTTGTCCGTTCCGCATTGCTCGAAGAATCATTGCTTGAGTCCTCCATCGAACCTCTGGACCAGGACTACTTGTTATTTCCGATTCTCGGGACCTATCAGCTCGCCGATGTCGACCGGGCAAGCTGCTACAGTCTGTCCGCCAACCTGTCGCCCATCAGCGAGGCAGCGCTGGCCGCGACCATCGAAAAGGAGTCGTGCGTTGCCGTCATTCGCGGCCGCAAGCAAGGTGCGACGGCCATCGTCACTAACCTGACTCGTCAACTCAGGCGAGCAGGCATGATCGTGCGCAGCGAATCGGGCCCTGACTTTGGTCACGTCCATGTCTTCACACTGCGGAGCAATCCGGCGACGGCGCAGGCCATCGCGACCGAGCCTCAGAAATAACTGCCTCGCTGCTGGTCACTTCCATTTGACGACTTGAGGCCGCCAACTGGAATCACATTAGATTGGAACTCACTGCCGTCCCGATCGCCGTTCTTTGGAGGGCAGGATCTCTAAGCACGTAGTCCACCAACCGCTGCGGATGGTCTGCACGAATTCGCCCGGCAATCCTTCCGACTGCATTTCATTCGCCAGGCGCTCGTGATCGTATTTGATCGGAACAAATCTCGTTTGCAGCCCCTGCTTGTCGTCGTATTCGATGATCGTATACCAGACATTCGTTTTTCCGTCGTTTTCCGGTCGTCCGAGCACGCCGACGTTAACGAATTGACGGTTGTCGTCGAGTCTTCGGCGCCACTTCAGACCAGTGTGGGTGGCGGCGACTAAATCGACGTTTAGCCCACGGACGTAGTGGTTTAGAAAGGAGGTCGAAGTGGTCGACTCCCAAAGGAACTCATTCACTCGCCGCGGACTACCGTGACAGAGCAGAATATCGAGCGGACCGAGCGCAATACGGCGTTGTGGAGGTAAGCCAACCATGAACTCACGGTTGCTGGCCGAGGTATTCTCCAACGTGTAGTCGTAGCTGATTTGGGCAAAATGATTGTCGCGAGGATCGGTGTACCCGCATTGGCAGTCGTCCAGTTGATTGCCAATTGAATCATCGTAGTTTCCTTGCAGGCACAACGCGCCCGCCTCGTGCAGCAGGGGAAAGACTCGATCGGGATATGGCCCGAACGCGCCCATGTCGCCCAGGCAGTAGATCGCCTCGACGCCCCGTGATTGCGCGTCGCGAATCGCCACTTCCAAGGCCAGGTAGTTACTGTAGACGCCCCCGAAGCAGGCGATTCGATATGTCGCCATCTTTAAGCTTTCGCCCTCGAGCCACCGTTCCCACGATCGATCCTCGACGCCAAGCCGCTCGAGGCGTTACTGCAAATTGAGCCGTACTGATAACACGTGTAGCACGCGCCTTGCGAGAGCGTGAATTCTCGCTCGACGGCCTCGGCAAGCGTGCGGCCCAGCAGCGAATCAGTCGACTCGATCAGAATGGGGCAGACATGTACGCCGCGGTCCGTTACGACGCGGCTATGCTCACAGACAAGTTCAGTGCGGTCGAGGGCCTCAAACATCTCCTGGGTGATTCGTTCACTCTCTCGGTAGCCATGAGATCGCTCCTCTTCCGCGCCCAACTGCAGTGTTGGCAGGACTTTCAACCGAGGGCGATCGTAACCAACCGCCTTCAGGGATTCAACGAAGCGGCCAACGACTTCAAGCTCGTCTTCAAGCGGCCACGTTCTGGCCGCCGTGATGATGGGAAGGAATCCATTTTCCACCAGCTTGACGACGCCTTGCATGGCTCGGTCAAATACGCCTTCGCCTCGAATCGGATCGTTGGTCGCCGCGTCAAATCCATCGATTGAGACGCGAAACTCCAAGCTGTACCGACTTCGGCGTTCCGCCTCACGCAATGTCGCAAGCCAGGAGTCTTTGAGAACCGTGCCATTTGTGAGCACAGTGGCTGGTCCATGCTCTAACGTTTCGACGAGTATCTCGGTCATGTCCGGGTTCAAGAATGGTTCGCCGCCCGTAAAGTAGAATTCCTTCACGCCAAACTCAATCGCCTCAAACAACCGCTCGCGAACCGCCTTCAAACTCAAGAATCCAAAACTGTCATTCTTGGGGTGACAACTGACAAAGCAATGCTGGCAAGTCAAGTTGCACAACGTCCCGCCGACTTGGAACCAAAGATGGTCCAGGTGGCTAAGCGAGATGCTCGGCAAGTTGGACGAGTCGATCATGATGGAAGCGTCTTGGCGCCGGCGTAGAGGTCCAGCGTGCTTCGCTCGCCGATCAGCGAAAACAGGTCGCGAATTTGGTCCAGTCCGCGGGCGAACAAGAACCGGGAACTCCGTCCGTAACTCTTGACGCCAAGCAGATAGAAGTTCGCTTCAGGAGAGATCAAGGCTTCCACGCCGATCGCCGTCTGATCAAGGCAATCGCTACTTGCCGTGGCCAGCAGCGAGGCCGCCAACTTAATCGGTCCGTCCGTGGCGTAGCACCTGTGTATCTGTAGTTCTTCCGAGATGGCCCAATCCCCGCGATATCCAATGTTCGCAACGATACAATCGACAGTCTCGCTCTGGCACGAGTTTGTCGGATCCTGCTCGCCATCCGTCTGACTTACATCCGCTGGAGTCAAAATGTCGACTTCGAATCGGTCGCCAACTCGGCGAATTTGCTGAACGACGCCGGTTAACTTGCGGATCGAATCTGATTGAGCCAATTGATTGGCTTTCCGCCCCAGTTCGTCCCGAAGCGGTAACCGATCGTCAGCAATGGGCGCGATCGGCGCCTCGGCGTCCGATGCCGGTCTCGTGAGCCACAACAGTTCGCCAGGCGAGCCAGTTTTCGAAACGTCCGTCGCCGCATCCTGCTCAGATTGCTCAAGCAGATTGGCGAGTGACACGACCGTGGTAGCAGCCGAGTATCCCGAGCCGACGACGAGGGTCCGCTTGCCTTGGTAGACCCGCCGTTCGCAACCAAGCACATCGGGAACGCCATACTCGATTTCCCCTCGAAGCTGCATTTCGCCGAGGGCGGGCGTTCCGCCAGGTCCAAGCCAATTCGGCACGGCGAACACGCCGCTGCAATCGATGACGATATCGGCGTTAGCTCGGCCTTCTGCGCCGTTCCCCGTTCGATAGAGAATCTGAAATCCGTCGTCGCCCCGTTTGGCATCGCCAGGCGACTCTGCCTTTAGCCAATGCGTCCTGCCGACGCTTAGCACTTCCGTCTTGGTGCGTATGTGGCCCCGTAGTAGATCGGTCTTGGCGAGCGGCAGCAAGAACCGTTCAATCCACTCCTCGCCCGTGAGGAACTCATCATCCCCTGGCGGATCGAACTGTTCGTCTTGTGCGCAGAGCGCGGCCAAGGCGAGCGATGATCGGTTCAAGCCGAACGGGGTAAACATGCGGACGTGGCCCCAGCGGCGCACGGAATCAGCGACTTCACCACGCTCAAATACTTCGACGTCATATCCCAGAAACCTGGCGTACAGAGCGGCCTCCAGCCCGATCGGTCCCGCCCCAAGTACTGCAATCTTAGCCGGGGTGTCCATTGCCATTCGACTTCGTCCATTTCTCAGGCGGATTGTTACTAGGCCCGGCGTCCCGCCGCCCATGCTGCTCGAGCAATTCCATTATCGTGAGACTTTGAGTCGGTTCTGTGAAGTAGTGCACAGGCAGTTTTGTCTTAGCCTCGGGTGGGAGAAAACGAGCTCAAGTCAATCTCGGGCGACTCGCCGCAAATCAACTGGGCGAGAACGCGGGCGGTCCCGGTGGACATGTGGAGACCGCTGCGAAAGTGGCCGGTTGCGACAAACAGGTTTTCCAGTCCGGTCACCGCTCCAATATAAGGAGAGCCGTCGAAAGACCCGGGTCGCAACCCCGCCCAGGTTCGTTCCAAGTTTTCTTCGTTCAGTGCCCCGACCAATTCTTCTGCAAAGCGTCTCAGCGATCCGACCATCTTCTCTGTCGTACCGACTTCAAAGCCGACCTCCTCCTCCGACGACCCGGCCAAGACGTGCCCGTCGTCGCGAGCGACAATATACCTTGGGCCGACGTTGAGAATTCGCTGAATGGGCGGGCTGGGGCAGCGATACAGCAGCATCTGGCCACGAACCGGGAAGACGCCGTTGGCCAAGCCGATGGAATCGAGCAGTTGCAACGACCAGGCGCCTGCCGCGAGGCAAACGGCCTGGGCGTCAATCGCGCCCGCCGCAGTCTCGACGCGTACGCGACCGTCATTGGTCTTGGAAAGCGACAGGGCGGCCCGATGTTCGATGATTTCGACGCCGCGTGCGCGGCAACCGCTCGTCATGGCTTGAAGGTGTCGAGGGTTGCGGAGTTGCAGTTCTTCTGGGCAGTAGAGAGCGGCCTGAATTGCACCAGCTTGAACCGCATTGGCCAGTTCAGGCTCGATCGCCGTCAGCTCGCTGATTTCCACCGGCCTCGCCTCGACCCCATGCCCCTGAAAGAAACTGGTCAAGCCGATCAGTGATGCGGCCTCACCGGGGCTGGTCGCCAAGTACAGTCCCCCACTTCGCCTTAGGCCGGTGTCGAGGCCCAGGTCGGCCAGCAGTTCGGCCGCCCATTGCTCGTGCATGACGTGGCTGAGGAAGCGAAGTTGATCGAGCGGATCGTTGATGTTTTCCCGCAACGGGGGCGGAAGAATTCCAGCGCCGGCCCAGGAGGCCCCGCGGCCGGTTTGCCCCGTCTCCAGCACCGTCACGCGGCGCCCCTTCCCGGCCAACTCGTAGGCCAGTGAAAGACCGACGACGCCGCCGCCAATAATCAGACAATCGTGTTCTAGCGCCATTCAAATCTGCTCTGTTCGAGTTCCATCCACAAGTTGGACAACAGCGCGAATCGAAACGCTCAATCGCGCAAGGTGTTCGTCGTCGACGCCTTCGAGTTCCGTTTGCAGGCGTTTGAGATCATCGACCCGGTCGACATCGAACCAGCGCGGCAGCGTTGTGAAGTGAATGCGGGCGAGGTCAAGCTGGGCGGCCGTTTGGCGAAATACCTCCGCCCCACCCCAATCGATGTCGTCAAAAATAGGCGGCGTCTTCTGCCTGGCTCCAACCAAGTAATACCCTCCGTCCTCGGACGGCCCCAAGACCACTGGTCGGTCGTCGAGCGCCCCCATCGCCTGTTTGACGAGTCGGGTTGGAAGTGATGGGCTATCAGATCCGATCAAGAGGACTTTCTCGGCGCCGCTTTGGAACCCGCGACAAAAGAAGTCGTGCATACGAGCGCCCAAGTCTCCCTCGGCTTGCGCGTGGAGACTCCAGCCGGGGGCGACGTCAGCAAAGGCCTGGGCGGCATTGCTGGGCGAGAAAAACAAGACGTTGTCATCCGCGATGGACTGAAATCTAGCCAATAGGGTGGTCAAGAACAGGCGGTGCAATTCGGCGGCGGTCGAGGCGCCAACCGTGGCGGCGAGCCGTGTTTTTACGCAGCCCGCAGTCCAGTGTTTCGCAAATATCCCAAATCGGTTTGCCACAATTCAAGTCTCTTCCGGCGAGCCGTTCTCAGGGGGATCTGGCAGGCAATTCCTGTCCCGGCCGTTCTTCCGGCCGTTCATTCCATCTCGCAAAGATCCCGCCGATTGGACTCACAGCTTAACAAAAGTGGACACAGTGTCCGCGCGGCTTGCCGAAATAGGATCTGTGGGCATGGGCAGAAATGGTAGAGAATCTGCGGATTCCGCCACGACTGAGACGACCAAGACGGGGCCTTTTCGGAGCCCGCGGTCCGACGCGGAAAGGGTCGACGCCAAGCCAACGATTTTCGCCCAGCGGCTGGAAACTCGCAAGTCAGCTTGCTACGCTGGAACGTGGCCCTGTCTTAGGGGATTTCCTCCTCAAAGACCCTTTAGTTTACAGGATGCCGCTCCCAAACCGTGATTTGCACTCTCGCGCTGGGTCGGTTGACTGCGTTTCTACAACAACCGTGCGGCCCCCAATTCAGGACGGCGCTTTACCCCATGGCCAATGTCACCGGTACTCAACTCGTTGAACTTGTGCGGCGAAGCCGCCTTGTCGACGATCAGAGACTGGATGAAGTGATCGCGGCTTGCATGAAACGCTATGGGGGCCAAATTCCCGAGGACCCGCAGCAGCTGGCCCAAATGCTTATTGACGCGAATCTCGTGACTCAATGGCACTGCGACAACCTCTACAAGAAGAAGTACAAAGGATTCTTCCTCGGCAAATACAAAATGCTGGGCCTGCTCGGATCGGGCGGAATGAGCAGCGTCTATCGAGCCGAGCACAAGTTGATGCGCAGCGAGCGGGCGATCAAAGTGCTGCCTCGCAAGCGCGTGGGGCACTCCTCCTATCTGGATCGATTTCAGCTCGAGGCTGAGGCGATCGCTAAACTCGATCATCGCAATATTGTGCGCGTCTACGATGTGGACAATGAAGGCAAGACCCACTACATGGTAATGGAGCTCGTGCGAGGCCCAGACCTGCAAGCGAGCATCTTAGAGCATGGCCCCCTGCCGATATCGATGGCCGCCGATTACGCCGCCCAATCCGCCGACGGGCTCGCACACGCCCATGACCGAGGCTTGATTCACCGAGATGTGAAGCCGGGCAATCTGCTTGTCGATGATAAGGGAGTGGTCAAGATTCTGGATCTTGGACTCGCGCTCTTTTCCGATGACGAACGCGCATCGCTGACACTCGCCCATAACGAAAACGTACTGGGCACTGCCGACTATCTCGCGCCTGAGCAGGCGCTCAACAGCCACGGTGTCGATTCTCGCGCCGACATGTACGGACTGGGATGTAGTTTGTACTTCATGCTTACCGGGCACCCTCCCTTCCCCGACGGCACGCTCGCGCAACGCATTGCCAAACACCAATCGCAAACGCCCGACGATGTTCGTGTGGACCGCCCGGACTGCCCCGAGCCACTTGCCGCCATCTGCATGAAGATGATGGAAAAGAAGGCCGACGAGCGTTATCAGACGATGACCGAAGCCGCAAAGGCCATACGCAATTGGCTGGCGAACTACGATTCGTCAGACGAGATCACGCGCTTCGAAAGCGGTCGTTCTGTTGAGACGCCAGGGCAATCCGATTCCGGCGTCCTGACGGCGAAGAGCAAGAATGCAGACTCCGCCGATCAAGACAGCAGCCGCAACCCAGGCCAAGCTGCAAAACCGAAACAACCGCGAGCCGCCGGCGCCCATGCCACGCCCGGCTCCAGTAAGAAACGCCAACTCGCCAAGCGACGCGGGTCCGATGTCGCTGCGGACGCCAAAGCCCGGTCGGTCGAAACGAAGCGTTCCGCAAAGGAAAGCTCCAACAAGGGCCGTGCGCGGAATTCCGCTGAAGCCAGTTCCGGCAAGCGGGCTCCCGGTCATGGCGATTCTGGTCCGGACCGAAAAGCCAAGCCCGGCTCGTCTCTCGCAGAGACCATCTCGGACCATGGACGCGAAACGGTCAAAGGGATGCCCGACGACGACCTCGACTCGCTGCCAGAACCCGAGGCGTCTGTGAGCGACGTCAACCTGGGAATCGAAGTCTTCGAACCACGGCGGACGGCCTCATCTGCCACCCGCCGATCTCGAAAGAAGAAGGCCTCGCCCAAACGGACGACGCTTCCGTGGTGGCTCTGGACAGGCCTCGCAGTTGTGCTGGCCTTAGTCGTCGTGGTCGGCGCCATAGCCTACAACGCGTCATCCGGTTCCACCCAGCCCACTCCAAACGAACCCGGTGCGCCAACTCAGCCCAAGTACCGCCCGAGCACAGCGTAAGCTGGCGGCGGAACGACTCTGCTGGAGTTCTCGGCGGCGAGCTTGCCAAACCTCATGAGCTAGTTGGCCGCGGCGAGATGCGCGGCGGTGGGTCGGAATTGGCGCCCCTTCGTCTCGGCTCAACTTCATTTGGGCAGTTTGAGACCCCAGACAGGCCCCCGCGTGCGATTGCGTTTGATGGGGTTCATGCGAGCAGACTTTCGCGCCGCCGCCGTCGCCGCCACAGCTCGATAGGTGCCGCCATTTGCCTTGGCGATCGCGGACAACTGCCGCTCGCCTCGCTCGTTGACCTCCATCCCTAAGGTGTTGATCACGGTGCGACGCGAGTGGGGCGCTGTCAGCACATCGGTCGCATTGTCGGTAAACGCGCCGTCGCCCAAAATGTAAATCGCATCGGGACGAAAACTGATGGCGGCTCGGCATGCTTCCGAACCCCGAGTTTGCAGGCACATCTGTAACGACTCGAGCCAGTATTGCAGCTTGCGTTTGTTCTCCTCCGTCGCCGGAATCAGATTCCGCGCGGGCTTGGGATGGAACAACGGATAGGCCGAATCGCTGAAGAAGATGACATAAAACTGCTGACTCTTGTCCATCTTTTGGACCGAGTGCATCAGCTCAGCTAGCGCGGTTTCCAGGCGCCCTTTCGTCATGCTGTTCGAATTGTCGACAACAAACACAAATCGTTTGCCCTTGACCTTTGAGCCGAAGAAACTGGCCGCGCCCTTGAACCCGGCGCCGAACTCCGCCATCCCCTGGCCTTGGTCGCCGAACAGCGCGCCAATGTTATCGATCGAACTGGGCAGTGAGAGCTGGCCTACTTCAGCGGCGATTGGTTCGGTTGATTCACTGAGCAGCTGCCCCAAAGCGACCTCGCCCGGATCGGGCAACTCGGAGTCGACCGCCAAGTCCTGAAACTCCATCTCTTCAATCGGCTCAGCTTCAAACTCGGCGAGCATCTCAAGCTGCTCTTCCTCAGCTTCTATCGCCGCAATCACGAACGTTCGATTCGAATCGTCGACCACGGCCATCGTCCAAATCCCCAAGACGATGAGCAGCAGCATGTGAACGATAAAGCTGATCAACCAAGGCGGCGCCGACCGCAAAACAGCCAGGATGGTATCGTCTGAATCATCTTGCGATTCGCCATCTTGGGTGTCGTCGCCTTGGCCGTCATCTTGGGTGTCATCTTGGGTGTCGCTGTTCTGGCCTGCCTCCGCGGCAGAGGGGCTTGAAGCGGCGGCGGCCGAGGAACCATCGATTGGCACGGTCCTTTGAGCAGCAGAGGATCGTTTGGTTGAGGTCGAGACAGCTGCTTCGCCGCGGTCGCCATCCAATTCGCGCTCAAGTAGAGCGGCTTCGCGTTTGAGTTCAGCGAGTCGCTCTTCGCGGTTTGAGCTGGGCTGATCACTGGGGGACATTGGCGGGAAATCCGAATGGAGAGTTCTGCATCTGCCTTTGAGGCCGAATTGAGAAGTGTCGGTCGACGCTCAATATTATTGT
>CAZWOU010000075.1:0-5182 GCA_964635375.1 uncultured Pirellulaceae bacterium
TCGAATGCTTGCGACCGGGGAAGGCGTTGCGGCCGCCGGCTGCTTTGATCCCCCCATTTGCTTCGGCCGCAGCGGACGTCGCTCCAGCGGTCGCGGCTCCCGCGCCTAGAATGCCGGCGTTCTTGATGAAGTCTCTGCGATCCATGTGGTGCTCCTAATAACCTGCTCTGAATCTTCTCGCGGTTCTCCTCAGCTATCGTGTGGGGAGAAACCGCTATTTGTTCGTCTTGGCGACGTGTCCGAAAGCAACATGACGCAAGGACCACGAGGTGTCTTTTTCGGGAACGGTGAACACCACGGTCCATTCAGAACCATTGGTGCTCCGGTAGATCTTGTCGCGGGCTGAGCAGATCAAAGTACCGCGATCCGACTCGGCGATTGGGCCTGAGGGAACTGACTCTGGAAGATCTCGCCAGGTTAGTCCGTCCTTGCTTGCACGGGAGTTCCGTCCGGGCAGCCAGAATTCGCCGCGAACAAAACTCAGCGCGCGATAGCCGATCCCCGACGCGCCGGGATAGATCTTCTCGCTCCACGTCTGCCCTCCGTCGGTCGAACGCGTTACCGTGCCTTTGTCGCCCGAATTGATCAGAAACACGCCGTTGCCATAGACGATGTTGCCGGCCACGAAAAAGCGACCGTTGTTCTGCGTGTAGGCACCGGCGATATCGCCAGCTCTCCAGGTCTTCCCCTTGTCCTTGCTGTAGACGACCATCGGACCATCTCCAGCGACAACGATTCGTCCGCCGTCGTAATCGCCGTAGGCGGCTTTCATGTGGTGAGTTCGAATATCGAGCGAGCGCATCTTCAAGACGTTCCAGGTCTTGCCCAAGTCTTGAGAGACGCTTACGGATCCCGAGCCGGCGCTCACAAGCATCTTGGGGCCGGCGGCGACGCCCAACACATTCGGATACCGAGCGCCCTGTTTTGTGTCCGAGAGATGGGCCCAATTCTCCGCATCGACCGAGCCCAACCAGTAACCACTCGATCCCCACCCAGAATAGATGCTGAACATGCCATCGGCATACGCCAGACCATGAACGCCATACGGTCCATGGCCGCCATCGCCGGCTTGATCGGAAACCAACAGAGTCTGCTTCCAAGTCCTACCATCATTCTTGGAGACCAGCACGCGCAAGCCAGACGAAGCGACGACAAACGCGGGCGTCTCCGGTTTTGGCGTCAAGCCGCTGCGCAGCGGAATGTCGATCAGCGGTTTGGGATATTTCCGTTGGGGTTTGGCAGCCCGCAGTGACACAGGTGAAAGCGCAATGACGCACGCCGCGGCGACTGCCAACAACCAGCGAAGAGACATGGGGCGATGATTCATCAGACTTCCAAATTGAAGAATGGGACTATGGTTCGCGAACGCCAGCGACTTTAAAGTCATCGCGATATCGCTGGAAACAATCTTCCTTCAAACCTTGGAAGAGATAGATCCTTCCCTTGACTGTTTTCTCTTCGGCGGGTTTGAGCGGACCGACTTGCACGCTCAGGTGCATGCATTCCCACGGATTGTGCCCTTGCGCTGAGAGAAAATCTCGCCAGGCAATCGCCGTGACCCATTTCTTGTTGGTGGACTCGCGAACGATAACTCCACTCTGAGCGTTCGCTTTGGCAGTCGGCCACTTGGACGAAAACGAATACCTGCCGTTCTCGGCTTGTAGATCGACCGCCTTCCGCAAACGATCGTTAAAGTGAATTTCCCGGCCCATGAGCCGTTCTAGCCCATCCGGCCCGTGGAAGTATGTTTGCGTGTTGGCGAACTGCTGGTTCTGTTCATCTGCGTACGCGCCCGGCTTGCGATGCTTGGGAGGGCCAGGATTGAAGCAGGGAATGATGGCTGCGATCTTTGGCCACGTGCGGCTCGTTCGGTTCGCGACCGTGAGCGAAAGATCGGCGTAGTCGACTCCGGAATCGACCGTAAGTCGCAGGTCCTTCGGTCCGAGTTCGACACGCGTCATCGACTTGTTGATGCTCCGCTGCTCCTGAACGGCGCCCCGAGTGTGTTCTCCGGCGCTTCGCGCTTCAAACATGTTCCACTCGTAGAACCACAGGTAGACCTTCATCTTCGGATCGGCGGGCGACTGGAACGCCACACCCCGCTCCCATAAGGAAAGTCGAAGCTGCTGCGGTTCTTTCGCTTGACCAATTTGCGAAAGCGCAGTGACGCAGACGACACAGCTGGTCAGCAGGGCAGTGAACCTCATGGCAGTCGTCCTTTTCGCTCTAAACGAATCCTTCCAGCGACCCGGTGCTGTCGCCGAAACCATCGTTCTTGATTTCCATCTTTTCCAATATTGATACGTACAAGTTGGCCAAGGGCGTCGAGTTCAGTGGTTCTTTCACCAAGTGTTGACCATGTTTGAATCCACCGCCAACGACCAAACTGGGCAAGTTCAATCCCGAATGATTGTTGGCGTTTCCCAAGTTGCTGCCGATCGTCAGAATCGTTGACTCGAGCAGGCTCTCGCCCTCGTCTTCGATCGACGCCAATTGATCGAGGAACTGAGAGAACTCGACCATGTTCCGGTTTTCGATCTTCTGCAACAACTTCAGATTTTCCGGATCTTTGCCGTGGTGTGAAAGCCCGTGATACGCTTTCTTGACATCCGGAAGATCGGTGAGATTCTGTTCAAAACATTGAAACGTCATCACGCGTGTCGAGTCGGTTTGCAGGGCCAAGGCCATCAGCTTGTACATGCCGCCCATGTTCTCAAAATACTTCTTTGAATCGGGCGCTCTCTCGTAGGGTTTCTCGGCGTCGGGTTTGGGCTTCGTCATCCAGTACCGTTGACGCTCAATCTCCTTTTCCGCCTCACGGATGGAGTAAAGATACTGATCGAGTTTCCTTTGATCGGCTGCGCCCAGCCTGCTCGACAATCGTTTGGCTTCGTCGATGACGCCATCGAGAATGCTCTCTTGCTCTTTGAACTCCGCTTCCTTTGCGCGGTCATCCGACTTCTTAAAGAGTAGATCGAACATTTGATCGCAATTCGAGATCGCCCGTTGCGGCACGCCGGCGCGGTTCCAGGAGATGTTGAAAGTTCCCTTCGCAGAGAAATTCAGCGAGGGAAACCGGGTCGCCTTTCCAATGCTCTCGGCAACCAACTGGTCGAGTGAAAACAGTTTTTGGCCTTGCTGGTAAGGCGTGCAAGCCAACACTTTCACGATGGCGGCATGACCGCCGGACGAGTTTGTCAGGCCCTGCACAATTGTGAGCTTGTCGCGATACTTCTCAATCGGCTTGATGTTATGCGGCGCGACGTAGTGAGCGCCCTTTTCCTTCGGAAAAAAGTCCGCGGCATGCCAACCGAGGCCGTAGATTCCCATGACCAAGCGTTTTCGCTTGGGAGCTTGAACATTGGCGGAGGCCGAAGGCGTCATCGCTTCCAGCCAGGGCAAAGTGATCGCGGCGACGGCGCCTTCTAGAAAGCTCTTTCTGTTGATCTTCCAACGCTTACTCATAGTTCGACTCTTCGGTTTGGCAGTGATAGCTATTTCGAGCGAAATGTCTCGCTCTTGATGATGTCTTTCAGCAGTGTCCTCGTGCGATATCCGTTCTGCTTTGACTTGGCGACCAACTGGGCCACTTGGCCTCGGTCTACGAACTCGACTGGGCGCCCCATCCCATAGGTGTAGAGCTTCTCGACCAAGCATTTCGCGACGAGAGTTTTGAGGCTGTCGCTAGACAAGATCAGCGACTTGAGATCTCGCATGTTTTTGAATTCCTCCCCCGTGGGCAGATTGCCGCTCGAATCGACCGGAAGCTTATAGCCATAGGAGCGCGGCGAGGCAATGTAACGATACTTATCTCGCCAGTTTCCAATCGGGTCATATTCCTCCAGGGCAAGCCCGGCCGGATCAATCTTCACGTGGCATCCGTAACAAGCTGGAACCGCGCGGTGTTTATCGAGCTGCTCTCGCACGGTAAGCGCGCCGCGAATGTCCGGCTCGATTCCCGGTGCGTTTGGCGGCGGCGGCGGCGAACCCAAGATGTTGCTGAGAAACCAAATGCCTCGCAACACGGGCGACGTGCGGGTTCCGTCTGCGGTCACCGTGAGCACGCTCCCCTGCACCATAACGCCGCCACGATGATCGGAAGGCTTCAGAGCGACTTTCTCAAACTTGGCGCCCTGCACGCCCTGAATTCCGTAGTGGTCGGCCAAGCGAGAATTGAGAAACGTAAAATCGGAATCGATGAAGTTCATCAAACTGAGGTCATGCTTGACGACCTCGCCGAAGAACAACTCGGTTTCGACCTTCATTGACTTTTCCAAGTACTCGTCATACTCCGGATAGAGAACCTTGTCCGGCGTGGTTTTGCCCAACTCGCGAATCCCAAGCCAATGCCCGACAAAGTGCTTGTAGAAGTCGTTGGTCTTTTCATCGTCCAACATCCGGTCGATTTGGGCGTCGAGCACTTTCGTGTCGCTAAGCTTCCCAGAGGCGGCTTGGCGGAAGAGCTCTGCATCCGGCATCGAACCCCAGAGAAAATAGGACAGACGCGAAGCCAGCGCGAAATCGTCAAGCTTCTCAGTCTGTTCGTGGTAGATGAAGTTGGGCGAACTCAGAACAAACACCAGGGTCGCCTTGATCGCTTCGACGATATCTCCCTTTTCCTTCAGCCTCTTGTCGTAGAATCGCTTCAATGCCGGCAGTTCTTCGCGGTGCAGGCGGCGGCGGTAAGCATGGGCCGCAAAGCTAGCGAGAATCCTCTCCGCATCGTCGGTTGTATAAGTCTGTTTGGGCTCGCCCATCACGAGGCGATAGCTCTTGGGCGGCCACATCTCGTAGATCGGTCCCTTGATCTCAAACGACTCAACCATCAACCCTACGCCGTCCCAATTCGCCGTCGCCTCTTCAATATCCGCCGCCCGCCCACCCTGGGTGAGTTCCGGGTTTTGGTAGGCCAAGGCGACGAACTCATTCTTCTTCAGCTTGACGTCAAATGCGTACTCCTCGAATTGGTCCGCCAACGCGATCATCGCGATGTCCGTTCTCTTCCCCGCCTTGTTTGACTGCCCGGCTCCGTGGAAGACTCTGGCGATTACCTGCTTCCCGGCGCCCCTGAACTTCTTCGCCGTGATACGAACCTGATAGAGCCCATCCAGCGGAACTCGCAGCCCTCTCTTGCGAGGCCCGCGCTGCACGAGCACCTCCAACGGACGTGCGAGACGCGTCC
>CAZWOU010000075.1:5282-29279 GCA_964635375.1 uncultured Pirellulaceae bacterium
GGTTCCGGCCCGCTCGCCTCTTGTTGCGCGTTCGCTGGGGCCGGGAAATTGAAGATCGCAACGAGCAAACTCAGCGCCAAAACGGACAGGGCGACTTTCTTCATCACAGCGAATTCCTCAGGGGCATCGTCGACGTGGAAAACCGTTCGGGCGTGTTGTTCTACTATGGTAAAGGAACGCGGGGCCGCAAACCGGGACAGGATTTTCGCGAGAATAGTTGGGCTTCGCCGAAAAAGTTGCGTATCCTGCTGAAATACCGCTAGATTCGCGACCACAAAGGCGGAAATGGAATTCACCGCGTCAACACAACCACTGAAGTAATTTTCTTCGCACCGACCAATTCACCGGGATCCAAGACCATGAGACACGCTTGCCTGCTCTTCGTCGCCGCGCTGCTTGGCGTCACACAATACTCAGCTGCGGCTGCCGATCGCAAGCCGAACGTGGTTTACATCATGTCGGATGAGTTGGCCTACTATGAACTTTCCCACATGGGCAATCCGCGAATACGGACGCCGCGCATCGATCGCATGGCGGCCGAGGGAATTCGTTTCACGCAGGCGCTTGCCGGCGCGCCGGTTTGCGCGCCGCTTCGCTGTAATCTGATGACGGGAAAACATGCGGGGCACGCGTCGGTCAGAGCCAACGATGGGGGGACGCCGTTGCGAGCCGGAGAGCAGACGATTGCATCGGTCCTCAAGAATGTTGGCTACGCCACCGGCGGGTTTGGGAAATGGGGCGCCGGCGGCCGCGACTCCACGGGGGTGCCCGAGCAACACGGCTTCGATGTCTTCTATGGATACTACGATCAGGTTCACGCCCATTCGTTCTACCCGCCCTACCTGATTCGCAACAGCGAAGAAGTCCCGCTGGCTGGCAACCTGGGAGGACGCACCGGCAAGACCTATTCGCATTACACGATCATGGACGAGGCGGTGAAGTTCATCCGCGACAACAAGGATGGCCCGTTCTTCTGTTACTTGCCGATTACGCCGCCTCACGGGATGTACGACATCCCCGCCGACGATCCCGCCTGGGAACAATATCGCGACGACGAATGGATGAAGGACCCCGCCGTACCGCAAGACGCCAAGAACTACGCGGCCATGGTCACGATGGTGGATAACAACGTGGGACAAGTTCTCGATCTGTTGAAAGAACTTGAACTCGAGGAGAATACGATGGTCTTCTTCACCGGCGACAACGGCGGGCAAGACCGGTTTCGAAGCAAACAACATCCACGCGGCTACTTCGGACCGAACGTCGATCCAAAGACGGGCGTTGAATTTCGCGGAGGCAAAGGCAACCTCTACGAAGGCGGCTTGCGGATCCCCACGATCGTTCGCTGGCCGGGGAAAGTGAAACAGGGACAGGTCAGCGACTTGCTGTTCTACCAACCGGACATCCTTCCCACCTTGGCTGAACTAGCCAAAGCCAAAGCACCCGCCGACATCGATGGCTTGTCCGTGCTGCCCGAGATTCTGGGCGCCGAGGCCGTCGGGCGAAAGCAGCAAGCGCACGAGTTTCTGTACTGGGAGTTCGGCTCCCAGGTCGCCGTGCGAATCGGCAACTGGAAAGCAATCCGAGTGAAGAAGGACGCGCCGTGGGCGCTTTACGACTTGGTCAAAGACGTCAGTGAAACGACCGATGTCGCAGATCAGCACCCCGAAATCGTCGAACGCGTCAAGACGATTGCCGAGCAGTCGCACGAGCCGGTCCAAGCGGGCACATTCAGCGATCGTACGCGGCACGAACGCGACCGAAAAGCCAAATGGGGATCGACTCGCACTCCGGCGGACAACTATTCTCGCAAGCTGAACCGGATTCAAGACAAGGACCTGCTCCCCATCGAGAAGATGAAGTTGGCCCGTTTCAGCAGCGAAAATCACTCCAACGACCGCAGAGCAGCCTATGCGATCGATGGTAAGCCGCGTACGGTCTGGCACTCGCAATTCTCCCAGAAGATCGCGAGACAACCGCACGAGTTGGTGATTGATCTCGGCGCGACTTGCGAGATTCGCGGTTTCCGCTACCTCGCGCGGCAGGATAACAGCTTCAACGGTGCGTTCGCCAAGACGGAATTCAGCGTAAGCGATTCGCCCGACAAGTTCGGAGAACCAGTGGCCAGCGCTACTTTCAAGAAACTCCGCACCGCTCAAGCCGCCGATTGCGATCAGCCCGTGCGCGGTCGCTACGTTCTGGTGCGAATTCTCTCCGAAGTCAACGGCGGACCTTGGGCGTCGGCTGCTGAACTCGGCGTCGTTGGCTCGGTGAAAAAGTAGAGAGACCCAACATTGCTTGCGGGGACACATTGCCAAAGAAGACACCGCCCACGAAGACACTGCCAAAGAAGACGAAAGTCATGAGAACGCTGGCCTTCCTGCTCGTCGCCTGCTTCGCCCACGCCAGCTTGCGCGCGGCGGAGCGACCGCCAAATATTGTCCTGCTGTTGGTCGACGATCTCGGTTGGGCGGATCTGGGTTGCTACGGCAGCGACTTGCATGAAACGCCCAACATAGACCGTCTCGCCGAGCAGAGTATTCGATTCACCGACGCCTACGCGGCGGCGCCCGTTTGCACTCCGACTCGAGCAGCCATCCTGAGCGGCGAGCACCCCGCTCGGCTGCACATGACCGTCTGGCGCGAGGCGGCGAAGAATCCTCCCCGCAGATTCAAAGTCATCCCGCCGGTCACGGTCGAGAACCTGCCGAGGGAGAAAGTGACGATTGCCGAACGACTCAAATCGGCCGGCTATTTTTGCGCACACTTGGGCAAGTGGCACTTGGGTGACGCGGCCCACTATCCGGAGGCGCACGGTTTTGACATCAATATCGGCGGCACCCACTGGGGTTGTCCGCCGACATTCTTCGCCCCCTATCGAGGTGAGATCTATGGCAGCTATCGCTACGTCCCCGGACTGCCATTGGTCAACAAAACAGGCGAGGAGAAAAACTACCTGACTGACCAACTCACCGACGAAGCTCTCAAGGTAATTGACTCGCGAAAAGACCAGCCGTTCTTCTTGAACATGGCCTACTACACCGTGCACCTCCCCATCGAAGGCAAGCCTCAGCTTGTGGACCACTACAAGGAGAAGGTCAAGCCTGGGATGCGGCACACCAACCCAGCCTATGCGGCCATGGTTCACAGTCTTGACGAAAGCGTCGGCCGGATTCTCGATCGCCTGAAGAAGCACGGGATCGACGACAACACGATCGTCATCTTTACGTCGGACAACGGCGGCTTTATCGGCAGCCGAAACGGAAAGCCGATCGTCACAACCAACGCGCCGCTGCGCAGCGGCAAGGGGTCGCTCTATGAGGGCGGCATTCGCGAGCCGCTTCTCGTTCGCTGGCCTGGCGTGACGCAAGCGGGCTCTGTTTGCAATGAACCAGTCGTCCTTACCGACCTCTATCCAACCGCAGTGCAGATGGCTGGCTTGAATGTTCCGCCCAAACAAGCCAGTCGCGACGGACTCAGCTTGGCCCCCTTGCTGCGAAACGCAAACGCCACGTTAGAGCGAGACGCGCTGTATTGGCACTACCCCCACTACTACCGCACGACGAACCCGGTCAGCGCCGTGCGAGCCGGGGATTGGAAGCTTCTGGAATACCTGGACGATGGTCATATGGAGCTTTACAACCTTCAAGATGATTTGGGCGAGCAGGTCGATCTTGCCCAGCGCTTTCCGGATCGCAAAGAACAAATGGCCGCCAAGCTGCAAACTTGGCGCGCTGCGGTTGACGCCCAGATGCCGACCCCAAACCCTGACTTCAAGCCCTGACTTTGGACCACAGGAAAGACCGGCCGACACCGAGGCGAGAGGCGCAATGCATCGACATCGATTCCCGAGACGCGTTAGCAGATTGATTGCGACTTCGGCAATCGTCTTGGCTGTCGGCTTCTCAGTCCAGGGCGAAGATCCGATCGTCGTGCTTCGCGGCGAGGTTGAATCCGAGGCGGCGCCGCACGGTCTGGGCAACGTGTACGCTCCGGATGTCCATCTCGAAAACGGTCGATTTCGCATGTGGTATGGCGGACAGGGCAAGGATGGACACGATCGCATTCTGCTGGCCGAATCGCCCAACGGCGTATCGTGGACGCGAAAAGGCGTCGTGTTGAAAGATGATCAGGCCAACCATGTCAACGATCCGTCCGTCGTTAAAGTGGCCGATACCTACTACATGTATTACACACGCGCCGGCCAAGGTGTCGTCGATGCGATCTGGGTAGCCACATCCCCAGATGGAACGAAATGGAAGCCTGTCGGTTTGGCAATTCATCCCGGCCATCGTGGTCAGTGGGATTCACTCTCGGTCGGCCGCCCAGCAGTGCTCCACGAGGATGGTCTGTTCAAGATGTGGTTCGATGGCAGGAAGGATCTCCCGCTTGGGGCCCCCGCCCAAAACGCGCCCAAGTCAGCCAGTTCGCGGCGAAGCGTCGGCTACGCCGTCTCAACCGATGGATTGAATTGGAGCAAGCACGATCGCAACCCGGTCTTCGGCGACGACGCCGGCGGAGTTGACGTCAGGCGAGTCGGTTCGAGATACGTGTTGACCTATGAGTCTCGTGCCGGCGTCCGCATGACTGTAAGCCACGACGGTCTCGACTGGACGCCCGGCGAAGCCTTGCTACCCGTGTCGGGTAAGTCGCTCGACCGCTTCGGCCATGTCACGCCCTGCCTGTTTGTCGCGCCGCAAGGCGAGCAGGCGCTGATCTATTTCGGAGCGGCTTCGACAACGACCTGGGACCGCAACGTCGTGTCGCTCGTACGCCAGCCGGCCAGAGAGTTGCAGAGACGGGTCAACCAACTGGCGCAAAAAGCAGCGGATCAGAAACTCGGCGATGGCTCCGCTTGGTCTGCGAGATTGGAACCAAAGCAAGTCGCAGATCGGGTCCTGGCCGAATTCAAACGCCGGAAGGTCATCCGTGGCGGCTACACGAACGACTTGACTTTGGAAGCAATGCTGGCGATGTACGACGTCACCGGCGACGAAGAGTACCTGAATTTTGTCAGCACCGTGCTAAGCGGTCGCCGCGCACCAAAGAACGGCTTCCCGGCCTATCGCTCTCAGCCGTTCAACTGCATTACGATTTCCCTGTTCGAACGCTCGCCGCAAGAGCGACTCATTGGACCCTACATCGCCGAGATGAATCGGTATCGCGCGAATGCGCCTCGCTCCTTCGACCGCGCCGTTTCGCATTATGGCGATCCGAAAATGGGCCGCATTCTCATCGACCAACTTCAAGACTACTCGGCTCGCATGGCCCGAGCCGGTTGGCTCAGCGGAGACGAGACGTTCTACGCTGAGGCAGTGGGTCAATACCGATTGTTCCGCAATGCGCTGCGTGACCCCAATTCGGGTCTCTGGGGCCACGCCCGTGGTTGGTACGACAACCCGCGGGCCGTGACCAAAACGCCGTGGGGTCGCGGACACGGTTGGTTGATCAAAGGGTACGTGGAGACTCTGAGCTATCTTCCGGAGGAATCTAAGGAAGCCCAGCAAATGCGAGGGTGGCTAAGCGGCTTCGCCCAGGCGTTGCTTAAACGACAGGACGAGCAAGGCATGTGGCATCAAGTTCTCGACCGCCCTGACAGCTACGCCGAGACCAGCGGCACGGCGCTGATTTCTTACTACCTGGCGCGATCGATCCGACAGGGTTATCTCGATGAGGCGACTTTTCGCCAACCGGCAGTCAAATCTTACGAGGCCCTGTTGAAGCGTTCCATCGCCGCCGACGGGACGGTCTTTCGGACCTGTCGCGGTACGGGGCCTCAGCCGACCGTCGAAGATTATCTCGCTCGTGAAACTCCGCGACACGACCAGCACGGAGTCGCGGCCGTCGTCTTTGCCTGCGCCGGCCGACTGCTGCTCGATGGGCGCGGCAATGCGGCGCCGCACGTCAAGCGACTTGTCAAATGAACCGTCCAGCGAGACCCCGCGATCAGGCTTGAGTTTGGCTGGCGTTGACGTTTTGTTCCGCTTTCACCGTCAAGGCCGTCAGAACGATCGCCGCCACACATGCACCGATGATCAGTGAGAAGCCGGCGTCCCAGCCCGCTTTATCGACGGCGTAGCCGATCAACACATTGGCCGAAAGCGAGCCGCCGACGTAGCCGAACAGGCCGGTGAACCCAGCCGCCGTTCCAGCTGCTTTCTTCGGAACCAAGTCGAGCGCGAAGACGCCAATCAGCATGACCGGCCCATAGATCAGAAACCCGATTGCGATCAGCATGGCGATATCGAAACTCGCGTTGCCAGGCGGATTCAGCCAATAGGCTGTGGTGCATATCGTGGTCAGCACCATGTAGATGATGACTGCAGGGGCGCGACGGCCTTGGAAGAAACGATCCGATAGAAACCCGCAAGCGATCGTTCCCGGAATCCCAGCCCACTCGTAAAGGGCGTAGGCCCAGCTTGACTCGTCGAACGAGAACCCTTTCTCTTCGCTCAGATAAGTTGGCGCCCAATCAAGCACGCCATAACGGACGAGATAGACGAATGCGTTGGTGACGGCGATGGCCCAGAGCAACTTGTTGTTGAGGACGTAGTCGAAGAATATCTCTTGGGCGGAAAACTCCTTTTCGTGGCTGCCGCTGTAACTAAATGACGTGGGGAAATCTTGTCTGAACTTCTCAATCGATGGCAGCCCTTGCGATTGCGGAGTATCCCTCACGGTGAGAAAAATGAAGACAGCGACGCACAAGGCGATCATGCCGTGAAAATACAAGATGGAATGCCAGTCGCCGCCAAAGATCCACATGGCCAGAATGGCCAGCGGACCAACAACTCCGCCGCCAATGTTGTGTGCGACGTTCCAGAACGACATCCAGATTCCACGCTCGCCATGTGAGAACCAATGGACCATAACGCGCCCGCTCGGCGGCCAACCCATCCCTTGAAACCAACCGTTCAACAGCAACAGACCGAACATCATGCCTACCGACGCGGTCGCGAACGGCGCCAGCCCCATGAAGATCATGATCGACGCGCTGCACAACAGACCCAAGGTCATGAACGTCCGCGCATTGCTGCGGTCGGAAACACTGCCCATGAAAAACTTCGACAGCCCGTAAGCGATCGACACGCCGGAGAGCGCAAGGCCCAATTGGGTCTTCGAAAAACCCTCCTCAATCAGATGAGGCATGGCGAGAGCGAAGTTCTTTCGAACCAAGTAGTAGCCAGCGTAACCGACGAAGATTCCCAGAAAGACCTGACCTCGGAGCCGCCGGTACTTCGCGTCGACGTCGCCTTCCGGCGGCGGTCGGTGGGCCGGCGGTCTCAGTAATCCGATCATATCTAACTAAACATCTCTCGGTAAAACCGGATTCCAAAGAGAAAGAAACTAGCGAAGAAAGAAATTGTCGCGGACGATTGGCGGAGTCGTCCACCGACTGGCGTCTCTCTTGCAGAGCTCGCCTCGTGCTCGCGAATACCAGCGCCGGCCTATCGCTTGAGGAATTGTACAACACGGTCGGGAAAATCAGTGAACAGGCCATCGACACCCGCGCGATTGAGGAAGATGTCCAACAACTCGTCGAAGTCGCCAGCGTATCCGGGAATCGCGTCGTCTTCGATGCGAAATGTATATGGATGCACCACCAATCCCGCGCGATGAGCACTCTCGACCAGCCCTGTCACCTTGAGATCGCCCGGTTTGGAGGCCTTGGAAACGATCATCGACATGCTCGGTCCAATGCCATCCGCCACCCTCGCGATACGTTGCACGCCGCCCCTCTCGGTAATCCACTTGAACTCTTTCTTGTCGTTGACCAGGAAGACCACGTTCAGGTCCATTTTCATTGCGGGCATGAGAACATCATGGACTCGCGTAATCTCGTCGAAATCGAAAATCTGCAGAAAAACGGCGTCTGTCTTCTTCGTGTAGCCGTATCTTCTTAGCACCCGGACGACGGCGTTGGTGAGGTCTTTGCCTTCCGCCAAGTGAAACTTCGGTTGTTTTATTTCGGGATAGAGTCCTACGCGTCTTCCCCTGGACTTGTTCAATCCCTGAATGAGTTCAATCTCTTCTTCGAACGTGTGGACCTTGAATCGCGATCTTGCCAGCGGGAATCGCTTGGGATAGACGGCCACTCGCTTGCCATCGACGAACTCGTAGCGTTCCAAAGCGAACAGGCTTCGGATCTCGTTCAGAGTGAAATCGATTGCATAGTATCTGCCATCCTTGCGGTGGCGGTCTGGAAACACCTGCTGAACGTTGGTCACGCGATCCAAGTGGTGGTCGTGCAGCACGACAATCCTGTCGTCCTTCGTCATCACCAAGTCTTGCTCGATGAAGTCGGCGCCGAACGCGTGCGCCATTGCCTTGGCGGCGAGCGTGTGTTCTGGAAGATATCCGCTGGCGCCGCGATGGGCGATGACCAACTTGTCCCCAGCGCGAGCGACGCCCAAACCCGGCGCGGCAATCATCACCCAGAGGCAGACAATCATCGCCCGGAGGCAATCTCGACAGACATTCGTCTTCAATCCAGACATTGCGAGGCGCATGCTTTCTCTCGAACTCACTATGAAGAGGCGGCCATTACCAAAACCCAACGCTCAAGCTCTAGGATAACACATCAACCGCCACGCTCCCGTCTTCTAACAACCGCCCCTGCGCCGGCGATCGACCCGTCCAATTACGATGCCGACTGGACCGCCGAGGCTATTCACCCTTTTGCCGATACAGCTGAATCAATAACGCAAGGAAACCAATCGCAATGGCTGCAAGAGCGACGAGCCACCAGTAACCACTTCGCCGCAGGTGAAAATACGTCGAGATCCCCAACGCCGCGCAACCGAGCAAACCACCTACCACGACAAAGGCTCTTGACCAGAGCGATGTTGGGGGTTGTCATCCACCTCCAATTCCCTCGATGAAGATCGTTTCTTCCTCGTCAAGGACGCGACCAGCGTTGAATTTCTCGAGAGTGGTCGATATCCAAGCTTTCTTTGCGGCCAATTGTTCGCCAGCCCCAGAGTCGCCCAGCCAGTGGCGAATCGACAAAGGAACGATGGCGGGTAGCTCGGGGTCGTTGAATTCGAGACTGGCCGTAAGAAAGGTTACGATGGCATCGACTTGCGAGGATGTGAGATGCGACCGAAGAGAATCGATGCAATCCGAATCGCACAAACGGCTCGTGGCGGCGTCGGTGCTGAGCGAATCGGATTCCGGATACCGAAGCGCATAACACATGAATGCTGGCAAATGGAATAACAACCCCGGTTCATCCATGAAACAGAGTGCAAACGAATTGTGCTCAAGGTCTACTTTCCGGATCTTCCGCCAGTCGTGATGTTCATCACGCTCCCGTGCGGCTGCTCGCTCCTCGTCCGACCCATAGTCATCGATTACGTCGGCCTCTCGCAGTGAAACGCCATCGCCGAGCCGAATATCGACGAATGCCTCAACGATCTTCTCGATTGCATCGTCAAGCACTTGCGCGCGATCTGTCATCTCAGTTCCCCGCTCGATTCGAAGAAAGTCACACCAGAGGCCGTTCCGCCTCGTCGCTATACCAGGGATGTTTGCACGTCCCGCGTTGAATCAAGCAGTCAGGTTGATCGAATGAAACCACCGAACAATTCGTCCTGCCTTCAAAGCAGGACCAATAGTATTGCACAATGCCTCTTTGCTCGAGACGACCTGGGAGGAAACGCGAAATCTCGGCATGCGCAATTCTCTGCCACCTAGATATTCTTCAATAGGAGCTCCAAACGCAAAGAGCAACTGCCATCGCCAAGCCGAACAGTAGTGCGTAGACGGCATCCTTTGGAATCGTCGAGTAGGATTCCGAACTCCGCAATAACGTCTCCTCGATGAACCGATCTGGGTCATCGCGATCGACAATAATCGGGACGACGCCCTCATAATTGGCTAGAGTTGTCACGGCGCCGGTGATCGATTTGTTGGCGACGTTGTATTGGATGTGATAGTGATTCCAAGTGGCAAACTCTGGTGTTTTCCCCGACACGGGAAAATTGTTCATTCTCGCTTTGCGAATTTCCCTGGTCTCGGATCTTTGTATTGACGCATCAACTCGGGTTCCGCCCGAGAACGCATTGACGTCATTTCGGCTCATTCGGTACTCATTTAGCTCCATCAGACCAAACTGGGCTGGAAGGACGACGAGGACGAAAACGGCAAAGAACGAAACTTCATTCTTGGGACGAGATTTGGTCTTTCGAGGTTGGGACGGCGAATCGGCGCTGCTCTTTCGGCCGACGCTCGCTAGCCCATATTTGGTGGGTGCGAAACCGGCAATCCACGGTTCTGAACACGCCGGGCATGTTCCATCGGCTTTGGGGATGACCTGAGTTTCACACGACGCGCAGGGTCGCCTCTGTCTGATCGCAGTTGTCACGGAAGATCTCCCTTGCTCGTGCGTGAAGTATTCCTCTTTGCTGTCGAATGCCGCTGACATTCTTTGGCTGCTGTTTCACGAAAGTCAACGACCTCTCTCCCTTGAAGGGGTTGCCGTTGACGAGCTTGGACTGGGATGTTCGGCTGTACAACGCGGCGGACGACACGCTGGTGAAGTCCCTACCCGTAACCCACTTTCGAGGCAGACCCATCGCCGACTTTTGGAAGGAGATGGGCGATCGGCGCAAGGAAGCCGAAGAATTCGCCGAATCGCTGGCCAAGCTGCCGGCGAAAGAACAGGTTGAAGAGGTCCTTGAAGAGGTCCTCAAACGGTGGGGTGATAA
This sequence comes from uncultured Pirellulaceae bacterium, assembly GCA_964635375.1. Lineage (GTDB taxonomy): Bacteria > Planctomycetota > Planctomycetia > Pirellulales > Pirellulaceae > CAZMNY01. The sequence continues at coordinate 15,992 of CAZWOU010000075.1, forward strand.
ACCGTTCAAGCCGACACTTGAAACCAAACAGACCGGCCATGTCGTGACCGAAGTAGAGCTTAAGGCCTTTCCTGCCACAACGCCCGACCTAACACCGCTGATGGCTTTCAAAGCCCTGAAGAAGCTGACAGTCAGCGGCGCCACCAGACAGACCGACCTTTCGCCTGTCAGCTCACTGGAGCTAGAAGAGCTGACTTGCCCCGATCCAGTGGCGCGAAAGAACGCCCCAGTTCTGGCACAAATCAAAACGCTCAAGATCATCAACGGCCAGCCCGCAGCAGCGTTCTGGAAGCTTCCGCCAACACGGTTGCAAAAACCATGGTCACGATTGCGGAACGAGTGGGCAAGCCGTTGTTTGGGGAGAAGCTGTCTACGCCGGTGGCGTTGCGGTGACTGCTTTGGTGTAGGTCGCCATCCATTGCGGGTCGGTCTTTGTGTGTGACCCGCGGTAGACGAAAAGCAGGCCGATGCGAGATTGGGCGCTGTGGTTGGCGCCGGAGTGGTGAATGATGTCGCAGTGATGGATCGTCGCATCGCCAGGATCGAGCGTCGCACAAAACTGTTCGGACTTGGGAACGTCCGGCGGTTCGGCGAGCCCGATGGAGTTGCCGGTGACGCCAGAGGGCTTTGTCGGCAGCATGCCGAGTTTGTGGGAGCCCTTGATGAAATAGACGGCGCCGTTTTCAACGGTAACCGGATCGATGGCGACCCAAACCGTCAACATATCGGGCGGCGTTTGGCAGAAGTATGCGTTGTCTTGATGATAGGGAACGCCCGAGCCCACTCGCGCCGGCTTGTTGAACGTCTCGACTCCGGTCAGCACAGTCTCGCCGCGCACAAGGACGGCGACAAGATCAGTCATTTCTGCGCGCCTGCCGAGTTTGCGAAAGTACTCGTTGTGCTCACTCAGTCGCCAGAGGTTGCGAATCGTCTTCCCATCGCCCTCTAACGTGCGCGCGTCTCGCGGCTTTGACGACAAGTCGTCGCGAATGTACCGCTCCAATTCGGCGCGAATCTCCGCGACAGTCTGCTCTGAAAAGAACCCTCGTATTCGCACGACTCCGTCACGCTCGTAGTCCGTCGCGAGTTGATGGTGATCAGCAGTCTCGTTCGCTTCATTCATATTTGTCTCGCTCATCGGGTCCCTGCCGCCGAACAGTGCTGTATATTGTTCGCGTCGCCAAATGAGTATCTCAAATCACGAGGCTGGAAACCAGAGTCATCTGCTTCGGCGTTGTTTCATATCCGGGCAGTGATTTCATATCCGGGCCGGGGCGCCGAGCGGAAGACAGACAGGAGAACCTGATGCGAATTGCAACCGGCGGAATTCTGCACGAGACGAGCACGTGCGTGGATTCGCCGACAACGATTGAGCAGTTTGAATTTGATCGGGGCATTATCCGCGGGCCTGACATGTTGGAGCGATTCAGTGGAACGAACGTCTGCACGGGCGGATTCATTGAAGGTGCGAACAAGAGCGGCTTTGAACTTGTGCCTCTGCTGCGCGCATCGGCTTTCCCCAATGGGTTGATTGTGCGAGAGGACTATGAATCGCTGAAGCAAGAGATGCTCGACCGCCTTGCGAACGCGGAACGTGAAGGCGGGCCCGTCGACGGTCTGTTGTTGGATCTTCACGGCGCGATGGTCGTGGAGGGAGTTGACGACGGCGACGGCGATCTGATCGAAACATTTCGTGACTACCTCGGGCCGAATCGACCGATTGTGGTGACGCAAGACCTGCACGGGAATCACACTCGAGCTCGCGTCGCGGCGGCGGACGCCTTGATTGGATTCGACACTTTCCCGCACGTCGATATGGCCGAACGCGGCGTTGAAGCCGCTGAGATCATCGCCCGCACAGTTCGCGGCGAAATCTCACCGCGGATGGCGATCTGTCAGCTGCCGCTTTTCTGGTGCACGATTCGCCAGGTGACCGCGCTTCCGCCGATGAATGAAGTACTGCGGCGAGTTCACGAAATAGAAGCTCAACCCAGCATCATCAGCGTCACGATCGCAACCGGCTTTCCTTGGGCGAATGTACCGGAGGCCGGCAGTTCGGTGGTGGTGGTTGCCGATGGCGACGACGCGCTCGCCCAACAGACTGCCGACGAACTGGGCAAGTGGATTTGGGATCAACGTCAGCAATGGTACGCGCCGCCTTTGACGGTTCGCGAGGGGCTTGAGCGAGGCGAAGCCATTGGCAAGCACCCGATCGTCCTGGCCGACCACGCCGACAACACCGGCGGCGGCTCGCCCGGCGATTCGACCGAAGTGCTGCAGACCTTTCTCGATCTCCAGCTGCAGGATGCACTGGTCCTGTACCTGGTCGATCACGAGGTCGCCGGGCAAGCTCAACGGGCAGGTGTCGGCAAACACATCGACGTCTCATTGGGCGGAAAGTCATCACCCGTTCAAGGCCAACCCGTCAGGCGGGAGGCCGAAGTGATTGCAATTTCGGATGGCGCGTTTGCCTATGACGGGCCGATGTTCGCCGGCTTGACCGGCTCGATGGGCCCATCGGCATGGCTGAAAATCGACGGGGTCAATGTTGCCGTCGTCACGGCGCGCGAGCAGCCTTTCGACATGGCCTTCGCTCGCTCGTTGGGAATTGACTGCTCCAAAATGAAGTACATTTGCGTCAAATCCGCCGCCCACTTCCGCGCCGCGTTCGAACCGATCGCCGGCAGCATCCACAACATTGACGCGGCTGGAATCCACACCCACGACTTCAGCCAACTGCCGTCCAGCAAACGAACTCGCGATGTCTTTCCCGTCGAGATCAGGCCCCTGTAACCGGCAGCCACGCCGAGGCCTGACGTTTGATTGGCTTCGAGCGCTCCGCCCGCGTACAATCAAACTGCAATCACTCTTGAATATTAGCCAAACCGAAATCTCTTTCGCTGGAGTCTTCCATGTTAATGAATCGTCGTTTTCTTCCCTGGGCGGTAGTACTTGTGGGAGCGATGCTTGTTTGTCCCGCGCTTGCTCAAGATAAGAAGAAACCGAAGCCGGCAAAGAAGGCCCAGCGAAATCCGGTGTTTCGCGCCGTTGAAGACAATCCGAAACTGCCCCGCGTGTTGCTGATTGGCGACTCGATCTCCATCGGCTACACGTTGGCGACGAGAAAGCTGATGGAGGGCAAAGCGAACGTCCATCGGCCGCCCGCCAACTGCGGCCCCACGATTCGAGGGATTGAGCAGATCGACGCTTGGCTGGGCAAGAAAAAGTGGGACGTGATTCACTTCAATTGGGGACTGCACGACTTGAAGTACATGGGACCCAAGGGGAAGAACCTGGCCGACCCGAAAGCCAAAGAGAGCAAGCAGCAGGTGCCGCCCGCAGATTATGAGAAGAACTTGCGGCTGTTGGTTGAGCGAATGAAGAAGACCGGAGCCAAGCTGATTTGGTGTTCCACCACGCCCGTGCCTGCTGGAGCCAACGGCCGAGTCGTCGGCGACTCGAAAGAATACAACGACATCGCCGCTCGCGTGATGAAGGACTACGACGTCCAAATCGATGACCTTTACGGTTTCGCCAAGCCGCGCCTGAGTGAGATTCAGCGGCCGCGCAATGTTCACTTTTCGCCAGAGGGTTCAAAGGCGCTAGCCGAACAAGTCGCCAAGTCTTTGCAGAGCGCACTCAAGTAGATCACAGCGACGCTCTTTAGCCGCGCCCGATGTACGGCATGCCGTTGGCCATCACCGTCATGAACGGGACGTTGGCGTCGAGTGGAAGTGTGGCCATATAGACGATGGCTCGAGCAACATTGTCGGCATCCATGGTCGGCTCGCTAGCCAGTGAGCCGTCCGCTTGCGGCACGCCGCCGCTCATCCTCGCCGTCATCTCGGTGCTGGCGTTGCCAATGTCGATTTGACCGCAAGCGATGTCGAACTCCCGACCGTCTAATGACGTCGCTCGTGTGAGGCCGGTGACGCCATGTTTGGCAGCCGTATAGGGAACGGAGAACGGCCGTGGAACGTGGGCGCTGATCGATCCATTGTTGATGATCCTTCCGCCTCGCGGATTCTGCCGCTTCATCAGCTGGAAGGCCGCTCGCGTGCAAAGGAAGACGCCCGTCAAGTTGACGTCGAGCACCGACTGCCATTGCTCCAACGACAACTGGTCGATGGGAGTGGCCGGGACATTGATCCCCGCGTTGTTGAAGAGCACATCGAGTCGGCCGAATTCCGCTTCAATCTGAGCGAACAACGACTCGACGTCCGAACTGTTGGAAACATCGGCCGGAACGACTCGAGTTGGTTGCGACCCGGCCAACTCGGCCGCCAAGCGACTCGTCTCATTGAGACTCGCTTCGCGACGTCCGCTGAGCACGACTGTGAAGCCTTCAGCGGAAAGCGCCAAAGTGGCGCGGCGTCCGATCCCGCTGCCGGCGCCAGTGACCAAAGCAATTCGCGACACGCCCACTCCTCCATCTACGGCTTGTAGCCGGCCGGGTTCGCCAGGCTCAGAATACCTGAGCCTAGGAGAGTTGAGACTCACACCGCTTCAAGTACTCGATGCTCTCAGTCGCGAGAGCTTCGACACCGGGCTCATAGTCAAAAACTTCGACGGAAACCCACCCGTCATAGCCGACGTCGCCCAGCGCTTTGAGGATGGGGAGGAAATCGATTTCGCCCATTCCCGGGCCGCGCAGATTCGCGTCATTGGCGTGGAAGTGCTCCAGGATTCCAGCATGTTTGCGAATGATGTCGTCGATCGGCTTTCCCTCACTCGACATGGCCTTCACATCTAAATGCAGCCGGCAAGTTGGCGAGTCGACCATGGCGACAAGTTCTGCGCCCAAGTCGGCCGTTCGCAAGAAGTCGCCCTCCGCGGGACTCAACGGCTCCACCGCCAAGACCACGTCGCAGTCTTGTAGGACCTGGACCGCGCCCTTGAGAACGTCGGCGGCGTACTCCATCGCCTGATCATGGGTCACGCCGGGCAAGAGATTCCGTTGTTGAGGCGAACCGAGGACCATCACCGAGCCGCCCAAGTCGCGGCAGAGTCGCGCGAGCTCGCACAGATAGTCCGTGGTTCGTTGCCGAACAGCATCGTCTGGCGTCGTCAGGTAGTAGCCTTCGGTGAAGGCCAGCAGCCAGTGCAAGCCGATCGCGGTCAGGCCCGCGTCTTCGATTTGCCGACGCACCTCATCGCGTTTCTCCGCGCCGATGTTGTAGACATTCTTGTCGATCGTGAACGGGGCGATTTCGACGCCCTCGTATCCAAGCGCCTTCGCGTGGGCGAACGCCTCTTCAAACGGCCAATCCTGATAGGTTTCGTTGCAGATCGCCAATTTCATTGGGAATACCGTCGTCCGAGCAATGCCGAAGCGTAGATGAAGATTGTATACCCACTCCGCCGAGCGACATCGAAGCGTCGCGCGTCGCCAGGGCGGTCAATTGGGGGGACGACAGAGCGAAGGCCAGCTACTTAACGCCAAAGAACTGACTTTCGGACGCCCGAAGTTGTTCATAGTCTTGCAAAATCGCTTCGTCCGCGATGAGCGACAGATTCGCAGCCAACACGACGTTCTCGATGGTCCGCACAAGCCGTTGAGTCTTCACCCAATCGCGATCTAGATCCATCTTTTTCTGCGACAGCTGAGCGATCTCTTTTTGCACCCCCGCCAGTTTCTTGAAGTTGGGATGTGCCTTGGCCGTCTTCAACAGGTCGTCTGAGTTGTCCTGCAACAGTTGATCAACTGCCGGATGCCAGCGATTGGCGAGCTCGGGCCATTTCACTTTCAGGGCGTTGAGAACCGATCGACACATTCCCGCGTACTCCGAATCTTTCTTCCGTTTCTTGCCGTCGATCTCCTTCTTCTGCTTGGCCAACTCGGTCGCTCGCGCTTTAGCTTCTTTGGTGCGTTCCGGTTTCGTCAGGCTTAGCTGAGCGGACAATCCTTCCAATACGGCTCGCTGGGCCGGCGTCGTAACTTTCAACAACTCTTCGTAAGCGACATCCATCGTCATCAATTCCCTGTCATCGTCGCCCTTCTTACTGTCGGGCTTCGTGCGGCTATGCTCCCTTAGAAAAGCGTCACTGGTCTTGATCGAAATATCAATCGTCTTGGATTCGAGCAGAGCGTATGCATGAGCTTCCTCGAAGGAGACACGCTGATCCTGATCGTAATCACAATCGCCAATCGGTTCGCCCCCTCGGTTGACCCCGCGCAACGCCGAGAAAAAGTAACTGCTGTATTCTTGGTAGTTGGCCTCGTTGATGTCTGGCGTGCAGCCGGCAGCCACTCGATTGTGGACAGTCGCAAAGAAGCCGCAACGGTTGTGGCCAGCCATGCCCTTCTTGGCGTCGCCTTTCTCGAAAATGATATCGGCGAATCCGCCGGAATAGCACTGAACCATCACGACTACGACCGGCACTTTGGCCGGCACCTTGTCGAGCATCGTGGCGAAATCATGCATCGAAATCTTGGCGTTATTCCAAAGATAGAGAACCGTGTTGTACGGAGCCTTCTTATCGCCCGATTTGCCGCCATGGGCGGTGACGTAGATGAACAGCCTGTCTTCGTCCGCCAACTTGCAGCCGACTTCGTTAAACCACTTCTCGACGTTCGCTTTACTCGTACCGCCGCGCACCGGCGTGACTTCATTCGAGCGGTACTTCAAATTCAAGTAACGCGTCTGTCGACTGACTTGCGCGAGCAGCATTCGGGCGGGCGGAATCTTGAAGTCGGGATCTTGAAATTGAATGTCGCGTCCCGGGTGCTCGCCGTCGGCGAACAAGATATCGTGAACGACGTCCGAGCCATATGTTTCATCCACCATGGACCGAAACATCAAGACGTTCTTCTCCAGACTTATCTGATTGCCCGTTGGCGAATAGCCTCCGCCAATCGTCAAGAAATGATCCTCTCCAATCGCAGGTGTGACGCCGACTAAAGCGGCGATCGTCAGGGCAATAAACGAGTGGCGTTGGATCATCTAACTGTTCCTTGGCTGTGCTTTTTTGAATGCTCGTCTGAGTGCTTCCTAGCAATGCTCTCTCGAGTGCTTGCAAGTGCCGCATTACTCTGAAAAACGAGCGCACGTTGCATTGCAGGCTAACCATGGTCCGCGTCCACGTCAAGCGCGCGGCATAATCGTCAAAACCGGCGCTTTCAGCGACGCCTGCCGACGGCGGGAAAAGACAACCAAAGCAAGGGCAAGGCTTGTGCTTTCCGTAGCCGCCAAACGGAAAGAAAGATGGCCACAAAAAACGCGAAAAGGCGCAGGAAGATCTGCCTAGTGGAGATGCTCAGGAGGGACGATCCAGACTTTCCGCTCCACGACACAAAGGCCAGCGAACGAGCCGTCCCAGCGCATTCTCCTTTTTGTGTTTTTCGTGGCTACCGTTCGTCGGCGAGAGGAAAAAAAGATGGCCACAAAGAACGCGAAGGTTGGCGAGTGGGATCAATTCGCCGTAGAATCTTCAGCTGATTCGACCACCGGTAAGTGAGCGCTGGACCGCAGCGATTCGTATGGCCCAACAGCCGACTCGTCAATTGACTCTGTTTGACACGATATGCATCATCGTCGGCGTGATTGTCGGCGCTGGCATCTACGAAACCGCGCCGATGGTCGCGTCCAACTCGGGAAGTATCACAGGCGCGATGGCGGTTTGGGTGTTCTGTGGTCTGACCGCGATGGTCTCAGCCCTCTGCTACGCCGAGCTCTCGACTAGTTTCCCTCGATCGGGAGGCGACTTCGTGTACCTTTGCGAAGCCTACCATCCTCGGGTCGGCAACCTGTTTGCGTGGTGTGAGTTTTGGATCATCCGACCAGGCAACATCGGCATGATGGCGTTTGTGTTTGCCAGCTACATCGGCAAGGTTTGGCCGCTCGGTTTGGCCACTGCGATGGGATGGTCGGAAACAGGCGGCCAGATCGACTCGATGGCCTATGCGGCGACGTCGGTGATCTTGCTCACGCTCGTCAACCTCGCTGGCGTCCACACAGGCAAGATGACTCAAAATGTGTTGACGGTTCTCAAGGTCTTCGGAATCTTGGTCATCAGTGCGATTCTCGTCACTATCACTCAAACTCCCACGGCGCCCGCAATCGATCAAGCCGAAACATCGCCGAGCATTGGGAGCATTCGCTTCGCTATTCTGATGGCAATGTTTGCCTATGGCGGCTGTGCGGATATGGTCAATGTGGCCGCCGAGGTGAAGGAGCCTCGCAAGAATCTGCTCCGAGCGTTGGTGCTCGGTTCGCTTGCGGTCATGGCGATCTACTTGTGCGCCAATGCGGCGTTCTTCCACGCCCTTGGATACGACGGCGTCTCTTCGTCCAGTGCGGTGGCCGTGGACGCGATGAACTGTTGGGCGGAAGGCTGGGGCGGACCCATTGTCAGCTTGCTCGTCGGTGTCTCCTGCTTGGGCGCGGTCAACGCGACCTTGATGACCGGTTCGCGAATCTTCTACGCGGTTGGCGCAGCAAACCCGCTCGTGAAAACACTCGGCGGATGGAGCCCTCGATTCGACGCACCTGTCGCCGCGCTACTGGCTCAATGCGGTATGACGCTCGCCCTGGTCTTGGGGCTCGGCTGGAGCAACAACGGCTTTGAACAGTTGCTGATTTTCACTACGCCCGTCTATTGGGCCTTTGCCCTGATGGTCGCCCTCGGGCTGTTCCGCCTGCGCAACCGAGAAGCAGATGAGAAGCTGCCCTTTCGTACGCCTATGTTTCCGTTGGTTCCAATCCTGTTCGTGTTGCTTTGCGGATTCATGCTCTACTCAGGCGTCTCTTGGGCCTATGAGAATCGATCTTACGCTGCCGCGGCATGGAGCAGCTTGGCGGTCGTGGCGCTCGGCGTCGCGTTTGCCTGCTTGACACCGAGCCCCAAGAATCGGTCATGAGGAATCACGCATCGTTGGCGGTTGGCAATGATCTTGATCCGTCCCGCAATGATGGCGTTGGTTTCAAAAAGCGCATTTGGGACCATTCCGCGAGCAATTTTTTGAGATTCCAAAATAAAATCTTGGCGGATTGAAAGACGTTTTGCAGACTCTTCGCGACGTCGACTCGCGATCACTCGCGATCACTCGAGTGTTGTAAGTCGTGCAAGGGACTGGACCAAATCGCACTCGCGCGTTTCCACATTTGCTTGTGAAAGAATGCACGATGCTTGTGAAAAAATGCACGAACAGAAAAGCGAGAATCTCAAGAAAAGAAATTTCGGGCAGTTGGGGGTCGTTGTTGTAAAATCAGTTCTGCTGGTCCGCCTCAACAAAGCAATCTCCAACTCAACAAGCAAGTGGAGGAACGACAAATGGCCACTAGTCGATTGGCTTCCGTTCAAAGCGTAACCACACAAGGACTCTGGCATGGTCTGGGGTACGCTTTGCTGATCATGGGCTTGTTGATCTGCAGCACGTTCTGGCTGTTGCCGCTAGGACTGCCATTGGCGTTGCTGGGTGTGGCGTTCATTGCATCAAACGCTGGCGCCACTAAGTCGCACAGAAGCTACCATGCGCCCGAGAATCGTTCGGCCTCTGCTGATGCATTTCGGCGAGTGCTCAACTACGCGGAGCGGTTTCGCGCCAGAACTGGTACGTCGCTCAACCCAGAACGCGAGATTCGCAATTCCGTCGTATCCGGGTTGGCGAAAAACCTTGTGCGGTCTGGCAAGTTGCTATGCCCGTGCGTTCATGATCCCAATCAGGATCTGGGGCCGGACGACGGTCAGCGCCGGCTCTGCCCTTGCAACGAGATGCGGACGTACAAATGCTGCGTCGGTCAACTCTTCGTATCGCCCAGCGGCTTGCCCATCACCGAGCATCTACCGGAAGATCATGCGATCAGGCAAAAGTATGGGCTAGTCTGCGATCCTTCGCCAAACCTCAACCACTATTCCTAGCGCCAGCGTCGAAGGAAGTCGCCCTTCATCAAGAAGAAATCAGGTAGTCGGTTGCAGCTGTACGGTTCAACCCTTTCTTGACCGCCAAATCTGATGGAGGCGCGCCGCTCGGGAGGTGGCGACGAGAGCCCGCCAGAAGCTAAACTTCCGTCATGCCGGGCGAAACTTTCGGCTGACCAATGTCCCGGCCGCGGTCGCTCGGAGATTATCACGTGACGGAGATTCGATCGCCAAGCGGACTTCTGGCTCTGTTGCTGGCGATCGTCTGTCAGGCGGGGCCTGTCCTTCCCGCTGATGCCTTGGCCGCTGATGTTCCTGCCGCTGGCAGGCCAAACGTGTTGTTCATCGCGGTGGATGATCTGCGACCGATGTTGGGTTGCTACGGCGACCCGGTGATCAAGACGCCCAACATCGACCGCTTGGCGAGGCGGGGCGCCGTCTTCACCCGGGCCTACTGCCAAGTGGCGATGTGCGGACCGTCGCGGGCGTCGCTGCTGACCGGTTTGCGGCTGGACTCGACAGGCGAGTTTCTCTTGACCTATCACAGGCGCCGAGTCCTCAGGAGCGAATTTCCAGGTCTCGTCATGCTGCCGGAACAGTTCAAGCGGCACGGCTATCACACTCAAGCGTTCGGAAAAATCTACCATGATGGGCTGGACGATTCGCCGTCGTGGTCCGTTCCCAGTTCGCCGGGCCGAACTCGAAAGGGAGGGCAAGGAGAGATCCTGGAGCTCGTCGATGAAGAGGCAATCGCCGGCGTGCCCTTTGAACAGCGAGCCAGAATTCCCACGGTCATCCGACCTCGGAAAGACTGTCGGGCAATTCAATCGCCGGAAGTGCCGGACAAGACGCTCTACGCCGGCCGGATGACCCAGCAGGCCATTGAGACCCTGGCGCAGATCAAGGATAAGCCGTTCTTCCTGGCAGTCGGCTATCGACGTCCGCACCTGCCTTTCGTGGCGCCGCAGCGGTACTTCGACCTTTATCCCGCCGAGACGATCACGCTGCCAGCCCACCGAGAGCCGGCCAAGGACGCGCCCATCGTCGGGTTCTATAACTCGTGGATCTATAAGCGAGCCGACCCCACGCCGAAGAACGTCGAAGAAGCGCTGCTGACGGCGGGTTACGAATTGCGTAGCTATCAGGGCATCCCGACCAGCGGCCCCATTTCTGACCGGCAACAGAAGTTAATTCGCCAAGCGTATATGGCTTGTGTTAGCTATGTCGACGCACAGATCGGTCGTTTACTGGGTGGACTCGAGAAGCTTGGCTTGGCGGACAACACGATCGTGGTGCTGTGGGGGGATCACGGCTGGCACTTGGGTGAGCATGGGACGTGGAGCAAGCTAACGAACTACGAATGGGCCACGCGCGTGCCGCTGATCATTGCCGCTCCGGGAAGCGAGTATCAACACGCTTCCACATCCGCGCTGGCCGAACTGGTCGACGTCTACCCAACGCTGTGCGAACTGGCGGGTCTGGACATTCCAAAACACGTGGAAGGAACCAGTCTGGCGCCGGTAATGCGGCAGCCGAACCGCCCCTGGAAGACGGCGGCCTTCAGTCAATTCCCCTTTGGCAAGGAGATCCTGGGCCGGGCGATTCGTACGGATCGTTATCGCTACGTCGAGTGGTCCAAGACGACTGGCGAAACGATCGCCGTCGAACTGTACGACCATCAAACCGATCCGGGTGAGACCGTAAACGCCGCTGGACACAAGGAAATGGCCGAAATCACAGCGGGATTGCACGAGGACCTACAAGCCGGCTGGAAAGCCTGTCTCCCGTCAATGGCCGAAAGAAAGTCGCCGACGAAATAGTCGGGGCAATCACCAAAAAAAGGCGGCTGAACCGGGCGAGGGTTCAACCGCCTTTGCATCTTCGCGATCACTGAGTCTACCAGGGACCTCGGACATAGTAGGTTCCGAACTGGTCGGTGTGGCTGGGCCACATCGGAGTGGGTCGAAACTGACCGAAGGCGCCTCGGCCGAATCCTGGATAGGGTCGTTGATACTGATGGTAGATCGGCGTCATCGTCGATTGCGACACGCCCCAACCGTAGCGAGTTTCCATGTTCGCGGTGGGCGGCACGACTAGCGGAATAGGATATCCGGTGGTCGTATGGTAATAGTCGCCGTGCCATGAACGTGAGCGCGCCATAGCGCGGGCGGCTCTATCACTTCGGGTGGCAAGCAGACGTTCGACGGCAAGGGATTGGCAAGCGGGCGCCAACGCCATCACCACCGCGGCTGCGAGGACAATTCTCTTTAACATAGGATAGCGTCCTTCATTGAATGGGCGAGAAGGATGGATTCGAAAAAAGCGGGGTTGGTCTCGACCCGTAAGACGCTAGCGAGCGATCTTGAGACGGCTCAAAGCGCGACCCACGTGGGTAAATGGTGCGTTGTAGTACCTGATGCTTGTGCGATTCAAACCGCGGCCGCCATCGTAGTACTTGTAGTAGGTTCGGTGGTGGGCGTACATGAATTCATGCGGCATGAGCGGCTGGTACGTGATGTACGTGTGGCCAACATGTTGCGGCACTGGGCCGGGCGACATGTACAGCGACGAGCCAATCGTTCCGCACCCCGGCGGAAGGTAATAGTTGTAAAACAAGTCCGGGTTGTGGGTCGGACGAGGGAAGCAATTCACGCACTCGCCGTCGTGGATGTGGCCAACCGAACCTTCCACAATCACTTCGCCGTCGGTCTCGTGTTCAATCACGGCGGGCTCATCAGCCACCGCGGGCTCATCGGCTCGCAGACTGGCGGATCCAAGCAAACTGGCGGTAGCGGCTACGGCGGCGATCAGCGTATTGGTCAAGAACTTGCGGCGCATCTGTCCACTCCTGTAGGAGTCGTTGGGAACGGCGCGAGCCGGCGATTGACGCGGGCCGAGCGGGCCGTGGTTTGGTCTATTCAAATCAAGTCTTCGCAGCGGGCCCGGATTGAGTCCTTGCGGAGGTGGTTCTCGATCCACCCGAAGAGCGGGTGAGTCTTTCTATCGCTATCGAACCGTTCGCACCCGTCGCTCCAGTTGCACCGAGCAACCCGACTGGGAAGCCTGCAAGGGAGCGGCTATAATCCGCACCACCCACCAACTTTAGCCATATTGCCATCGTTGCCTGATGTGATCGGCGGCGGGGCGGGTTTCCTGATCGCCCGCTCACCCTTATGATTGCTCGCCCCACCCTGCGCTCGCCGTCTGAGGCAGGAGGCGAACCGGGGGGCGAGAGCCGAACCCGGGAAGCGTGACGTGTTGCAACTACCCTTCAGACTTGGCGTTAGCGGGTAAAGGAGTACCGACGTTGGCCAAACGAAAGCGCGCAGTCAGCCAGTCCGAATCCAATGGCGCCCGACGGCGCAAGCGGGCCACGGCCGAGTCGATGGCCGCCAGCCAGCGCGAGATCTCCGTCAGCGAGTTCTTC
>CAZWOU010000076.1:0-20547 GCA_964635375.1 uncultured Pirellulaceae bacterium
CCCTTGTACGGCCCGGGGAAGTTGCCCGCGTCATAGTACGCCGCGCCTGCAATCGCGGTCGAACCGTGAGAGTGTTCCATCATGGAGGGGACGTAACCCAGCCCATCGTGCGGCTTGCCGAAGCTGCTGTAATAACCTCCCCGCAAGAGCAGTGTGAGCGGCTTGCTGTGGCAATCCGCCGTGATCAAGTCGCCCCAGGGCGTGAACGTCGAACCGAAAGGGTTCACCTGCCCCCAAGTGAATTGTTCGACTCGAGAACCATCGGGGCGAATGCGGTACGTGTTGCCCGATTGAAGCGTTATCGAACTGCCGTCTTTTCCAGTAATGGTCGACTCGTTGCGAAAGCCGTGGCAGATATAGATCCAGCCATCGAACCCGCGGCGGAACGCGTTCTGCAACCCATGGGTGTCGACGGGAGCGCCGAGCGGACCGTAGAGTACTTCGCGCTGATCACAACGACCATCGCCGTCCGTGTCTCGAAAATAGTAGATATTGGGGATGCTATAGGCGATGACGCCATCGCCGTAGGGCAGCAGTCCAATGGGGATGTTCAGCCCATCGACAAAGGTCGTCGTCTTGTCCAGGCGGCCATCCCCATTCGTATCTTCCAAAACTTGAATTCGGTCATTTCCACGCCCGTCCTCGGCTGGGAACGGATAGTCCTGCGACTCGCTGACCCAAAGACGTCCGCCCGCGTCAAAGGCCAGATTCATCGGCTTGTAGATTTGTGGTTCGGCAGCCACCAGTTCAATCTGAAATCCCTTCGGCAAACGAAACTGTTCTCGCTGCTCTTCCGGCGTCAGCGGATCCGTTGGGCGCACGTTCGCTCGAAACGCCTCTGGAGGCGCTGCAGACAGCCGAGCCCCAAGAATCGCGACCAATAGGAAAGCGCACTTCGCGATTCGCCCGATAACGAACCACTCGCGTCGTCCTCGAACGATGGGGAAGAGATGGTTTACGCCAGTCTGGATGATCCTGCCGTAGGGGCCGCTGCACATTTGTCGTTTCTCGATCGTTAGAGTCTCTCGTTGTGCTTCCGCTGATTCCGCAAAAGCCGACGAGCCATTTTAGAGTAAACGAAGCCAGTCGTGTGACGAGAGTTCGCTGCCTGCTGTGCTCGTCGTTGACGGGCCTTCGTTGACGGGCCTTCGTGGCGACCCGGCCGCGGATTCGCGAAACGACACTCAGCGGTTTACAATACCGTGCACCGCTATTTCGTCCAAGGCAATGAAATTAGACAGACCGAAAGCCAGGCCTCTCGTGCAACACTCTCATCTCACTCGGATAATCGTCGCGGCCGTGTTAGTTTCCGTTCCCAGCAGCCCCAAGTTGCTGATGGCCCAAGGAAGCGGGCGTTCAAAGCCGGAGTCCAAACAATCGAACCGATCGGCCCAAGGGCAGGCCTCAAGGAAGCGAGCCAAAAAGAAGCCTCGACCGTTTCGCTGGGTGAACCCGCTACAAAACGCGCCCGCTCGCGTTCGCCATTCGACGTTCAAGAGTCCTTCGATGAAGATCGATGTCGGCTATTGCATCTACTTGCCCTCGGCCTACGACTCGCAACGAGCGATGCGTTTCCCAGTAGTTTACTACCTGCACGGCGGTCGCCCTGGAAGCGAAGCGAAGTCGGTTGCTTTGGCGACCATGATCGACAAGGCGATCGAAGCCGAACGCGTTCCGCCGATGATCTACGTATTCGTCAACGGCGGTCCGGTCAGTCACTACAACATGCGAAAAATTGAGAATGGAATGGGAGCGGATGTCTTCATCAAGGAACTCATTCCTCATGTGGATTCGACATATCGCACAATCGCCAAGCGGAGCGGCCGCGGACTAGAAGGTTTCTCGCAAGGCGGTCGCGGGACAGCTCGGCTCATGTTTCGGCACCCGAACCTGTTTTGCTCCGCAGCAGCGGGGGGCGGAGGTCACGCGACAGAGAAACGCATCTCCGAGAATGAAGGCTACGAAAGCGAGCAGCTTCGCTTCGACATCGGCGACAACACTTGGGACTTGGCGCGGAAATACGCCAAGACGAAAGAGGACGGGCTGAGCGTGATGATCTATGTCGGTACGAAGGGATTCAACTACGAGAACAATCTGCAATACATGAAGCACCTGAAGAGTCTCAAGATCCCCTTTGAACAGATTATCGTGCCCGACGCGCCGCATAGCGGAAAGATCATCTACCAAAAGCAGGGCGATGCGATCATGAGGTTTCACGCTCGAAATTTTGGCTTGTTGTCAGAGTAACGATCGAGACCGTGTGAAGCGGCCTCTTGACGCGCCGCTCATTCGAGGCTTCCAACAAGTTCAGACCCATCCTCGTATCGGCCCAATAGCGTCTAGTAGACCGTGAGGTGGACGACGAGCCAGAGCTGCAGTAGCGCCAGGACCACACAGACGACCCACGCCAATCGAGGTTGTTTCCAGAACAGGACCAAAAGAACCGCGGCCGCTGCGATGGTCCCCACCGTCTTGGCAGCCAATAAGAAACGGATGTCGCCTGAGTCCGCGGCAATCAAACACCGTCCCAGTGGATTCTGCTCGTCCACTGCGATTGTCCATCGGTTCAACAGCACCAGATAGCCGTCGTGTACCGACACCGCCACAATCATCGTCCAGAGCGAGTAGTAGACGACATTGCCCCATCGCGACGCCTTCATGGTGCGAGCCGTCGGGTCGCGGCGAGCAGAGGGCGCCGTCGGCCTTGTTCATTTGCTGGGTGACTCATCCAAACCTGCTGGCGGCGATCAAGAGCCCATGCCGTGATGCAGCCGTCAGCCCCCCAGGAATACACGGTCCCATCCGCTGCGCAGCGAATGCCGGCAACAATCCCCTCGTGCTTACCCAACTCAAACAGAGGAGCGCCGCTGCTCGCGCTGATGACCCGTAACCGGCCAGACGCTGCAAAGTCGTTGATAATGAGAAGCCTCCCGTCTGCCGAGAAAGCGGGGGCGGCGCTGCCCGATGCGCGCCCCGTCCAGATGTCCTTGCCATCAGGCAGCCGAGTCAACGCCAAACGACCATCAATGAGCACGCATGCGAGATACTCACAGCACGGCGAAACCGCGATCTGCGCAACCTCGCCGCCTCGTTGTGAACAGACTCGCTCCACGCGACCCGTCGTCGCATCGACTTGAAGAATATCGCCCGATCCAAGTCCACAGAAAAGCCATCTGCCGCAATCGTCGATCGCCAAGGCTCGATGTCCTTTGAAGCGGCGTTGCCAACTCAGTTCGCCCGTATCGGCGTGCCAGGCGAAAATCGACTCGCCGCGAACAATGATCGCCTTGCTCTCTCGGGCATGAAGTAGGTTCGTCACCATGCAATCCGCTTGCTTGGCAAAACGAGTTGGTTGGCTTGCTTCCGATCGGCACGCAAAACGGACGATCGACCCGTCCCGGCACCCTATGAGGAATTCCGAATGTCCGTCGGATGGCAGAACACTCATTGGAGCCGACGGCAGCGTTAATAATTCGCCTTGCAGTTTCCCCCCGTGCAAGTCGAGAAACCCAAGGCGATAACGGCGAACAAACGAGACTTGACCGCGGTGAAGCTTGCGGTCGGCGAGGTCTCCGTTGTCCGCAAGCACAAATGCGCCAATCTCACCATTGTTGGAGACCGCGAATTCGGTGATCTGTGAACCGAGCGGGTTCTTTAGTAGGTCCCGGCGCAGCCAAGTGAACGCCCCGTATTCCATCGCCGCTAGCAATGCCACGGCCAACGCCGAAAGAGCGACTGCGCGGTGGGCATAGGCTAGCCGCGCGCGTTCTCTCGCTGCCGGAAGTCCGACAACCGCTGGTTGCGATTCGCAATCGGGATCAGGCGCCTCGTCACGGTTTGAATCTGGAGCACGCATACATGGAAACACACGGTTCTCGCCCATCGTGGACATCGCACTAGGCATTTCGCGGCGAACTCAGAGGTCCAAATGACACGGCGTCTTCGCGAGTTGACCAAGGACGGAACGTATGAACCTTTCGTTACTAATACTGATTCGAACCAGTCAGGTCGACTCCATGAAAACGCAAATGAAGCCCAAATGTACTCGCGCATCAAGCAAAACCGTGTTTCCCTGGGCGTGACCAGGCGGATGAGGCCCCCTTTGCCGACATGTCGTCTCGCTGCCGGGAGCACGTCTATCCGCCCTGCCAATCATCGGTCGGTGTGCTGTGGACCGAAGCCAGCGTGATAATACGCCGCGCCGATCGAAGCGGACGCCAGCGAGTTGGCGACGAGAATCTTGAGGAAGAAAAATTCCTGAGGGATGCCTTCGAATCCGTGGGACACGCCGCTGGAGCGAGCGGGCAGAAAACCAAACCGCGAATAGAATTCAGGGTGCCCTAGGACGACGACGAACGGGCAGCCATCGTCGGTAAGGCGTTCGAGTCCCGATTGCACGAGCGACGACCCGATCCCTTGGTTTTGAAAACCCGTCGCGACCGACATTGGGCCGAGGCCCATTCCCTCCAATTCGCGCCCGTCAGCGCGAATCACCACTGGAGTGAACAGGATGTGCGCGACAACATTCTCATCGAACGAGCCCACGAGCGACAGAGACTGCTCGCAATCCTCTCGAAGAGAATCAATGAGTTCCGCCTCTCCATTGTGGCCAAACTCCGAATTCTCAAAAGCCTGCATCGTGACGCGTCGAATCGCGCCGTGATCATTGATCGATTCATCGCGAATTATCACCATGAGAACACCGAGTCAGCTTGAGAGAATTCTGATTCACAGGTGGATCGCCGCGAGGCGACACTATCAGCCCACCGGGAGGCGCGTCGTGCTGGCGAAATTCCAGCTGCGTCTAATGATAGCAAACCCGCGCGGTCAATCTGGAATCATCGGCTCCGCCAAAGTTCATGGTCATCGATATCCAATCGTTGTTTCGCGTCGGCGATGTCGCGGCGGAAGCGTTTGGCGTCGACTGGATAGCCGGCTGTCGGCTTGAGGCCCGGCACATGCTCGGCCCAAAAAGCGTTGAACGCTTTCATCGCTTGTTCGCGCAGGTACTTTGCAAGCATCGATGCCAAGGCGGCCGGAAAAAACTCATCACCCTTGGCAACGAATCGAACGGTCGTCTGGCGCCTTGAGCCTCCAAGGGCGTAAGCACTTTCCCGCTGAGTCTCTTTTCGCACGACGACAAGATCGTCGGGGAACCGGGACTGCAAGAGCGGTCCGTAGCGTTTTCGTCCCCCATGTTTGTCACAGTGCACCAAAGTCGGCGAGTCGTCGTCGGGTAGCAACTCTTCAAACAAGCTGAGCGAAGTCTCTGAGAGCGCGGAGGCCTTGTTGCCGTGCTGCTCGACCAGCCGATTAAATTCCGCAGGAAAGACAGCGACAGCTCGCATGGCGACGAGCCGGACGTCCGTCGCTGCCAGGTTAGCTCGAAAGTTGGCGGCGATCACATCAAGTACATCGGCGCCGACCGCGCAAGGCAACGGCTCGTCGTAGTCAGCTCTCCAAATCGCGGCGTTCAATTCAGCAGTGCAGGCGGGCGCAGCGATCCCCCAAAGCGATTTCCAGCTAGTCGGCCGTTCGTGGGCCGCCTCCAGGCAACTCAACACGCCTCGCTCCAACTCGCCCAAGCCGGCGCCGCTGGAGTAGAGTTGCTTTGAGTCGGCGATAGCGATCGCATTGAGATCCTCGCCGACAGGCGTCCGCTGGACAAAGGGAGTCAGAAGTTGATCGAGAGCCCGATTGTCAGCCATCGCCTCGATGGGGACCTCCCAGCGAGTGGCAGCGACGATGAGGGGTCCGAAGTTGGGGCCGTAGCCGGCTTCATCGACACCGATCAGAGTTCCGTGCATGGCGACTCCCGTCCGCAAAAAAAACGCCCGATGGTCTGATTGAACCAACGGGCGTCATAGTTTTTGCCGTTTTGGTCTTGTTGTCGCTGTGCGACCCAAAGCGGAGCGAGTGGAACCGCCAAACGGCCAGTAATCTATCGGCCGCATGATCGTGTTCGCCTCTCGTGCTTAATACATGTCGTTTTCGCCGCCGTGGCCCTTTTTGTCGTTCGTGGGCTTCTCGGCAATCAGAGCGTCACTCGTCAGCAACAGCGTGGCGACACTCGCAGCGTTCTTCAACGCAGTGCGGGCCACTTTCGTGGGATCGATCACGCCCGCTTTGACCAAGTCTTCATAGGTGTCGCTGAGGGCGTTGTATCCGTTGTTGCCCTTCTGCTCCAAGACCCGTTCGCAGACGATTCCACCGTCTTGACCAGCGTTCTCAGCAATCATCGTCAACGGAGATCGGCAGGAGCGGACGACGATGTTGTAGCCAACGAGCTGGTCATCGGAAAGATCATCGGCGGCCTTGATCGCGGCGGACGCTCTTAGCAGCGCGACTCCGCCGCCTGGCAAGATACCTTCTTCCACAGCGGCTCGCGTAGCGTGAAGTGCGTCTTCCACGCGGGCTTTCTTCTCTTTCATTTCGCTTTCGGTTGCGGCGCCAACGTTAACTTTGGCAACGCCTCCTGAGAGCTTAGCGAGGCGTTCCTCAAGCTTCTCGCGGTCGTAGTCGCTCGTCGAGTTGTCGATTTCGCGACGCAGCTGATCGATGCGGGCTTTGATGTCCGCGCTCTTGCCGGCGCCTTCGATAATCGTCGTGTTGTCCTTGTCGACGATGACCTTCTTGGCGCGACCGAGGTCGGTCAATTTGAGCGACTCGAGCTTCACGCCGAGCGATTCGAAGACGGCGGTTCCGCCAGTCAGGATGGCGAGGTCTTCCAACATGGCTTTGCGTCGATCGCCGTAGCCGGGCGCCTTGACTGCCACGCACTGGAACGTGCCGCGGAGACGGTTGATAACAAGCGTCGCGAGTGCTTCGCCTTCAACATCTTCGGCAACGATCAAGAGCGGTTTGCCTTGCTGCATGACAGCCTCAAGGATCGGCACGAGTTCCTTGATGTTGCTAATCTTCTTCTCGAACACCAACACGTACGCTTCGTCCAGGACGGCTTGCATCGTGTTCGCGTCGGTCGTGAAGTAGGGCGACAAGTATCCGCGGTCAAACTGCATTCCTTCAACCCACTCGGTTTCGGTTTGCAGGCTCTTGCCTTCGTCCACGGTGATCACGCCATCCTTGCCGACTTTGGACATAGCCTTGGCAAGCAGTTCACCGATCTCGCGATCGTTGTTCGAGGCGATCGAGGCGACGTTGGCCATCGCCGCTTCGTCACGAACCTTGATCGACATATTGCCGAGTTTCGTAGTCAGGTCCTCGACTGCCGCTTCGATACCTTGTTTCATTTGAATCGGATTGACGCCGGCCACAACAGCCTTAAGGCCTTCGTTGAAGACCGCTTCGGCCAAGACCGTCGCGGTAGTCGTACCGTCGCCAGCCACGTCGCTCGTTTTGCTGGCCACTTCGCGGACCATGCGGGCGCCCATGTTCTCGTAGACGTCTTCCAGATCGATCTCTTTCGCGACTGTCACGCCGTCCTTGGTGACGGTCGGCGAGCCGAAGCTCTTTTGCAGAATCACGTTGCGGCCCTTGGGACCCAACGTAACCTTGACTGCGCGAGCGAGTTTGGAAACGCCTCGGCGGATGGCCTCACGGGCTTCCTGGTCAAATGCAATAATTTTCGGCATGGATCAAAGTCTCCTCATTGCGAACGGGCTGCGCGCCCGATGCTGGGTTGTCCGCGCCTGACAATGGGTTGCCGGCCGCGGAGTTGTATTTCGATTGCTCTATTCGATCACGGCGAGAATGTCGTCTTCCCGCATCAGCAAGTACTCGACATTTCCACTCTCAAAGGACTCGCCGGCGTAGCTGCTAAAGATCACCCTTTCGCCAGCCTTGACTTGGATTTCTCCACGAGTTCCATCATCGAGCAGCCGTCCATTGCCGACCGAGACAATAATGCCGCGAGCAGGCTTGTCTTGAGCCGAATCAGGCAAAACAATGCCGCCGGCGGTAGTGGATTCGGATTCTTCGCGTGCGACCACGACTCGATCCCCCAAGGGCTGCAGATTGACCTTGGACTTTGATTTTTTCTTGGTAGCGGTAGCCATTGGCTGGAAGACCTCACAGTTGACTTGGCTGAATCTGTCCGATTGCCCCTCCGATGAGCGGGGCCTAATGCTCTGTCATACTTGCACCGGTATCCCGGGCTCCTCATCTATCAGGCAATTTGCGCGCCAATCGTCCCAAGTACCGTTTTTTACGGGCTCAATTCTATTCTCTAGCGACGGGCTCAGCGCGAGCGCCACCCATCGCCTGTCATTATGACAGCATCAAGGCCCTGACGAACCACAGCCGCGGATGGGACTTTGGTCTTGAGCGCTGATCTGCCGGGAAGCCTGACCAACTCGTGGCCGTTCCTGTCGGCCAGAGTGGCAAATCGCGGCGCCAAGACTCGACGACCGCTGGCGGATTCGGCTTGAATTCAGGCTCTGAGGCCGTGGACGCTTGCCGTCGCGGGCAAGCCAGAACACAATGGTCAGTTCCATATCCTCTCTATCCCGATGAGTACCGAGGCATCACGATGCCAATTTCCGTTTCCTGTCAATGTGGCAAGTCGTTTCAAGCGAAGGATGAACTGGCTGGGAAGATAGTCCGTTGTCCGGGTTGTGGCAACGCCCTGCAGATCCCCGCCCCGACACCCCAAGGGGGCCTCTCGGACTTGCTTTCCGAGGAGGGCATGGCTGGGCCGGTTGGCCCGACTTGCCCATCTTGCCGCGAGCCGATTAAGGAGAACGCCGTATTGTGCGTCTCCTGCGGCCTCAACCTGAAAACGGGTAGGCAGTTAAGAACGGCCACGGCATCGGGTCTGGGGCCGGGAGCGACCGAAGCAGACAAGATGCTGGCCAAGGCGGCGGGCGAATTGGAAGATGAGCCGGTTCACCAAGACGAGGGATACGGCTCCGCTTCAGGCGCTTGGCTCGCCTTCGCGATCATGCTGGTGGCGGTCGCGACGGCCGCGGGGCTGATGTACGCTTCCTTCAAGTGGATTGATGCTGGCGGCAACGCGCGGGCTTCCGGGGTGATGTTGGGGTTGGGCATCATGCTGTTCGTCGTCGGTTACGTTTGGACTGTCGTGATCGCATTCAAGTCGGGTCTTGGGGATGGCGTGTTCTGCCTGTTGCTTCCTCCCCTATGGATGTTCGTCAGTTTCGATCAGGCCCAAGTGCCGACCATCCTGTTCGCTGTCGGCGTCGTCATGGGAGGCATTTCTCAATTGATGCTGATCCTCGTCGCTGACGAAGCCTCGGCTGGGGCGGCAGCGGAGTTCATTGCGTCGGCGGTTCATCTGGGTCCGTCTGCGATTCGCCAAGCTCTAAGAGTTTGATGATTCGGTCCACATCATAAACACAGCCGCCCCATGCGCCGCCGCCCACGCGTTGCAGCGCCGCCCAAAGGCGCGTGTCGTCAGGTAGATCCGCATCAGGCGCGAGGTCTGGATGCGGGCGTCGGTTCGCCAGAACGCGGGCGATCTCATGACCCCCTATTTCCTCGACAGCACGGCTGGCAAACTCGACGGGCCGGACGAGATCCACTTTGCCTTTCAATTGTTCGCGATCGATCTCAATGCGAATGAGATCACCGTCGACGACTCGACCGATGGGCCCGCCTGCGAGAGCTTCGGGGCCGGCGTGGCCGATGCAAGCGCCGGTGCTGACGCCGGAAAACCGCGCGTCTGTGATGACCGCGATGTCGCGGCCCTTGGGAAGGAACTTGAGGGCGGAGGTGATTTGATAGGTCTCTTCCATGCCCGAACCGAGGGGGCCTCGACCAACCAGCACGATGACGTCTCCCGGAATCACCGGTGGCTGATCGCCTTGCCCTTTGATCGCGGCAATCGCGTCGCGTTCTCGAGTAAACACACGAGCGGGACCGACTTTCCGATAGACGTGATCGGCATCGACAACTGCGGGGTCGATCGCAGTCGCCTTGATCACGGCGCCCTCGGGGCAGATGTTGCCCGTCGGAAAACAAACGGTGCTAGTCAGTCCCCGCCGTCTCGCCTCCAGGGGAGGAATGATGACATCGTCCGCATCGACACCGTCGCGTTGCGACAGCAACTCTCGCAAAGCCGTTCGGCGGTCCGAGGCCCTCCAGCGATCGAGCATTTCATCGACCGTCCAACCGCAAACCGTTCTCGCATTCACTCGCAACAGGCCGAGCTCACGCAAGTGCCACATAACTTCCGGCACGCCTCCAGCGAGGAAGAGTCGCACCGTCGGATGCCCGACGGGACCGTTGGGCAACACATCAACGAAGCGAGGCGTTTTCAAATTGACTTCGCTCCAAGCGTTGACCGAGGGGCGTTCGAGTCCGGCCGCAAAGGCAATCGCGGGCAAATGCAACAACAGATTTGTGGACCCGCCCGTGGCCGCGTGAACCAGCATTGCGTTGTGAATGGAATCGTCCGTAAGCACCTCCCCGAGTGTCGTCTTTCGGCGAGTCATCTCGTGCAGCGCCTGGGCGCTTCGAGCGGCCATATCGAGCCAGATCGGCTGTCCGCTGGGAGCCAACGCAGCGTGGGGCAGCGTCATCCCCATGGCTTCAGCAACGACTTGCGATGTCCCCGCAGTACCCAAGAACTGGCAGCCGCCGCCAGGCGACCCGCAGGCGGTGCAACCAACCGCCGCCGCCTGCTCAAGATTGATTTCACCGTGGGTGTAACGAGCACCAATGCTCTGCACCTTACCCGCGTCCTCTCCTTCAATCGGCGGAAGCGTCACCCCCCCTGGCGCCAGCACGCACGGTAAGTCGCCGCAACCAGCCAAGGCAAGCATCATGGCGGGCAGGCCCTTGTCGCAGGTCGCCGCTCCAAAAACGCCTGCCCGCGTCGGCAAGGAGCGAACGAGTCTCCGCAACACAATCGCTGCGTCGTTGCGATAGGGCAGGCTGTCGAACATGCCCGTGGTGCCTTGCGTGCGACCGTCGCATGGGTCCGAACAGAACGCCGCAAAGGGAACGCCGCCCAGCGAGCGCAGACGATTTGCCGCTGCCTCTACTAGCAGCCCTACTTCCCAATGCCCCGTGTGATACCCCAACGCGGCTGGCGATCCATCGGTCCGACGGATGCCCCCTTGCGTACTCAACAACACGTATTGAGGGCCAAGCAATTCAGCCGGATCCCATCCCATGCCCGCATTCTGCGTCAATCCGAACAAGTGACCGCTCGGCCACTCGCGCAACATCTCGTCAGTGAGCGGCAAACGTCCGGCAGGTCCGGGCGCCGATGTGGTGACGTCGAGTAGGCCATCGTCAATTGCAAATGGATCCACTTGCGTTTCGGAATCGCTCATTCGGTTCTTTCTGAGTGGGTTGTGTCTGAGGCAATGGCGTCCGCCGCGACGGTCTTCTTGTCCGAGATGAATCGCTTGAACACGATCGATGTAACCACGGGGATCACAATGGAGACGATCACGGCCAGAGGGAACCAACTCTGTTGTTTAGCGATTTCGCCGAAGAGTGCGTAAGCGAACGAAATCACAAGATTGGCGAAAAGGACCGGCGGTAGAAATCGTTGCCAACTCAGTTGGTGCATCCCCATCAACAACACGCTCGCTTCGGCCAATACCGGAACGGCGCGGGTCAGCACCAGTAGCATCGGTCCAGTCCGATCACTCAGCGCTTGCATCTGCTCGAGATCTCCGTCCTTGCTCAACCAACGCGCTAACGGACGTCCAAATCGCCGAGCCAAAGCGAATCCAATTACCGCGCCCAGCGACATCCCTACCCAGGAGACGATTGCGCCGCGAAACCAGCCGAGTTGGTAACCGGCCAGCGTCGTAATCAAGCTTGACGGCGTGGGAAGGAATATGTCACCCGCCAGCAAAGCGATGATCCCAAAGGTCGTTACCGCAAGACCGTGTTCCGACTCGGCCCACTCGCGGGCCCAAGCCTCCATCGCCTCGCCGAAGAGAAGGAATGGAACGACCGGTGCCGCGACCGCTATCCCAATCACAACGACATTGCGAAACAAGACCTGCACTGGCGTTCTCTTTTCTTGCTTGTTTGACAAACCGTGCCGAAAACGTAGGTTTTCTTAGGCGTTGGGCGACCCCACTCTCATACCGTCCGCAGGGGAAACGCAGCGAACAACGGTGGGGCACGAGAATATTGCCTTGCGACGCCCAGCCCGCGCTCCCCAACAATTCACGACTACTGGACTTTTAACAGTTGGGCGGAGTCTCCGCCAGAATGGTGCACTATGCAATTGATGCTCGTCATCTGCCTGTGTTGGGTTGGATCGAATGAAAATGCGGAAGAGCGAGTGGAAGACGCCGCTCGTCGCTTTCGCATTAACACGTATTTTGGTTATCGCACGGATCGAGGCGAATTCGACCGACTCAGCGAAGCGGCCAAGTATGTGCTGGACGCTTGGCAAGCCGCGGAACGCCCAGCGGATCGAGCTGACGAGGTTGCGGCTTGGTTGGACCTAATGAGTTCAGCAGAAGCGAACTCGCCGCTGCCAACGCCCCCATCGCTCGCTTCGCCTAGCGAGAATGCCAGACCTGCGGTCTCGGCGAGAACCGTCGAAACAAATGGGGACGACGCTGCGCCGCCTCGCGCCGAGCCACAGGCGCGAGAGAACGCCCCACCCACGCCCGACAGCGAAAGCCCTTCCAGCCAAACGCCTCAGGGCGTCGTCGTCAGCTTGAGTCAAGCGATTTTGCGAAGTCTGCTCGGTTCTGACAGCGAATAGCAGACCGCCCGTGAGGCGACGCGTCAACGGTCAACCACGCCGGTCGCGAACCTCAAACAACGTCGATGCTCTTGATGGTGTTTCCACCGGCGCATTTGGCGCCGTACAGGCAGCGCTGGGCCGCGTCCCACCAGACTTGGACCGGGAAGTTGGGGGGCGATCGATCAATCGAGGCAATGGCGATCTTGATCGTTGCGGCCTCGCCCAACTCCATGGACTCGATGCCCGAGAGAATATCGCGGGCAAGTTTCACTGAGGCCATTCGCTCAATCCTAGCCACATAGTGGCTGCGAGCTGAGAGATTGCCGCAGTGGGCAGCTTGGCTCTGATTTGATCGCTGCAAGCTATTCGTGCTGACGCCGCGTCCGCCTGAGGTCTGGCTCGCTACGCTCGCAAATCGATCGGCGATGAGTTCTCGAATCTCGCGGTGCATTGCTCGGGCCGTGCCGAAATCGGCTAGATCGAGGTCGATGTCAAACAGGATCAACGAAACGGGAGTACGAGTACGGCGCGAACGCGACAAGCACTGGTTGAGGTTTACCATCGCCTCACGATGATCGAAAGCCAAGCGTTCTTCACTCCACTGGTCAGTATTGTATTCGTTGCTGGCCCCGCCGACCGCTTCGTTCTCGCAGACTTCAGGCGCCGAACAAGCCGATCCGTTGTCGGTCTCGAATCCGCGGCATCCAGTATCGTCGCGTCGACGCTGGTGCAGGGCCTTGCGGTGGGGATTGGCGCCCCTCTCGGTGTCTGCCGGAGCGCACTCGCCGCCAGAGGCCTCCGCGGTTTCCAACGACTCGGTGAGTTGTTGAATCAGCTCAGCAAGCTGTTCGAAACCTTCAACCTCGTTGACCTTGAATAGCTCCTCGCCAGGTTCGCCGAGGCTCTGGAGCTCACGTCGGGCTAGCTCAAGTGACTCGATGTAATCTCCGTCGACCTGAGGCTGCGAAAACGCCTCGGCCATAACCGGCTCCAACTCTTGAACTTGTCGAATGACGCGTTCGAGGTGGGAGACATGAACATTCTTATAACGTCTCGCAACCGTCAAGAACTCACGCAGCGCCGAGGCGTCCTTGCGCAGTAAGAACTTCGCCAGCAGTTCGGAGAGGTGAATGATCTGTGCCAAGTCACGGTGCTCGTCCGGAAGATTGAGCATCGAATCGACTTGCATCCTCGCGCCAATTGGATCGGTGAGCGAAGCTGGCACGCCCCAGTGGCAAAGCAATTGAGCGCTGAGCGCGGGGTGTTCGAAACCGAGTAGGCCCTTTTCAATCCGGTTGAGTTCAGTTCCCTCGGAGTAGGCCTTGCAGACAAGCTGGGCATATTCTCCGCCAAGCTCTTGCAGCAAGACGAGTGCCCCGAGATCGTGCAGCAGTCCGGCAATGAACGCTTGATCTCCAGCTCGTTTCCAGACTATTTCGGCCAAGGCTTTCGCCGAAGTCGACTTGATGAAAGCGTACCGCCAGTAGGCCTCCATCGCTTCGACGTGCTCGGACTGGACAAGCGAATCGGGAAGGGCGAATCCGAGCGCAAGCATGCGGAGCGTTTTGACGCCCAACATGGCGATCGCTTGCTCCAAGTTGACGATGTCGCCTCGCGCCGCAAACATGGGGCTATTGACGACTCGCAGAATACGAGCGGTCAGGGCGGGATCCGTTTGAATCTCCTCGGTCAGCAGAGCCGCGCTGACCTGAGGGTGTTGGGTCAATTCCAATACGGCCATCGCCACGCAGCGCGGTGTGTGAAGTCGCTTTGCCCGTTCGGCAAATGATGCTATCAGGTCGGTTTGTTCGGTGGGCATTGCGATGCAGAATACTGGCGTCTTGGGGCAACGCTTAAACCTAGCTCACGCTCTCACGCGGGGGAGCGGCATATTCCGCATAAACGGAACGCTTGGAGGAAACTCGCAACCCAGCTCGTTGTCGGAAATAGGCTAAGTCGGTTAGAATGACTTTATCTCCCGCAAAGCCTGGCCAGCTGAAATCCGAGCTCTTATGACAAGCCCGTTCGCGGCGCCTGATGGCCCCCAAATCGACTCGGTTTCCAACCCTCCAACAGGGTACTTCGATCCCAACGAACTATCGAACGCCCACGATGAGATGGCCGCGATTCAGCGAATCACAGGCTGGATCTTCCTGGCAGTCGTCGGTCTCGGCTGCATCGCCGTGAATCTTGCCTTGCCGAGCACGCTGAATGAGTTTGGCGAGAATCCCCTAATTTCGATACTGCTCGGTTGCTGCATGGCCCAAGTCAACCTGATCGCGATCTGGGGCGTGATGGCGTCCGGTCGCCTGTTGCTGCGACTGCCCTGGTCCATCGCGCTATTGACCATCATGTGGTACTCGCTCATCGCCGGCTGCTACATCGAGTCGTCCGCATATCAAATGTCAGACGCGCTCCTCCTTGGGGCAATTCTCATAACGTCGATGCCGTTCGCGATGGCGCCGCTTGGCTTAATGGCCTGGATCTTCAAGTGGAAACTGACGCGGCGGCAAGATGCAAAAGTTCGAGAGCAGATGAGTATCGGTTTGCTGCTGGCGGGGATCACCCTCGTTGGCGTATTGCTGGCGCTCGGTCGAGTCATTCTTCCTGACTCACCGGTGCGATGGGGGGCTGTCCCGAGCCAGGTCTTTCTAGCGCTTGGGGTGGTGATTGTTTTCAATCTCATTCAAACAACACCGGCCATTTGGCTTTCGTTCTTTCCTTGGCGGATGAGTCTTCTCTGTGTGTTTGGGGTCATCGGCTACGCGATCATGCTCACCATCGTCGAATTTTTCGTCTTCACACTTGTGGCTGGCGGCGGGGGACCGAATTTCTGGGAGGGGTTTCGCGTCTTCGCGGGTATAAACGTCGGCCAGGTCATGACTATCATGGCGGTCATGACTTGCCTACGCCTGGTCGGTTTTGTTCTGCATCGGCCGGGGCATGGGCCCGGTACTTCGCCTTTTCGCGTTGAGTCCGCAAGCAGTGGCGGCGCTGTAGAGTTGAATGGCGGGATAGGCCCGACGACCGCAGCCGCAGCCGACCTATTCCGCGGGATGGACATTTAACGTCGTGCTCCGAACCGGCCTGCATTGCTGCTTCACCGACGCCAACTACTCAGAATCCTCTTCGAGTGGTCGTTGCGGCGCCAGACGTTTGTATTCGCCTGTAAGCCACCGTCCGAGGTCCGACTTGTAGTACTTCGAGAAGCGGTTCTCGCTCGGTCCCCCCGGCAAATTCGTCCAAGCTTCGTCGCTCGATAACTCCGTTACGAGATGGTAGGAAGGAGCGAAAGTGCTTTCGCGTTTGGCAGTTTGCAGAACGTGGCCTTGAAACAAAGTCGCATGGCAACCCGCCATAGGGTAGCGACGACTGTTGTATCCGAGGATTCGACCAACGCGATGATTCCCGAAGAAGCGATCGGTGAAGTGAAAATTGTTGATCGCCGACCAGGGCTGAGCCGCTTTGACGTCAATCTCCGCCGCAGCGGCCCGGATCAGCTCACCCTTATCTGCCCCTTTCCACCAAAGTGAGTCGGGTTGGGCGAGGATGCGGTCAGCCGCTGAAAGAACCATTGCGGAGTAGCCGGCCCGCGAGCACAGATAGAGCATGCGTCGAAACCCAAGCCCGTGTTGGCTGCCGAGAATCTGGACGACAACGTTGCGGTACAGACGCAGAAAGAGAGAGGCTTCGAGATTATCCGGCGCGTAGCTGCAATCCCAATCGGCCAGAGTTTGCTTGAGTTCTCCCTCATCGAGATGAGGCAGAAAAACTGCGAGCAAATCGCGAGCCTGCAGACTGACGACATCGTATTGAATGGCCTGCATGTCATCGAGCGTGGCCGACTCGAGCTGGGCGAGGCATTCATCAGCTCGCCGCTTCCGATAGTCTGGCAATGTTTGCGTAACAAACATTGGCCCGCCCGGTTGATTAATCTCCTCATTCGCCGTGGCCACAAAACAACATTCCGGATCATAGATGCTCGGCAGCAGGTCGTTGGAAATCCAGCCATCCCAGTGATTAGACTCGACCCAAGCCGGCGCCGGCGCCAGTCCCAACTGTCCGCCGCCGCGATTCGGAAAGCGTCCGCAACCCTGCATTCCGATGTGGCCATCGATGTCGGCGAAGACCCAGCACAATGTTGGCTGAGGACATTCCTTCACGATCGACATGGCTTCGGCGGTTTCCCGAGCTGCGATGACTTCCAGCCAAGTCTGAATCGCCTTGCCGTTGCCCTTGGCGTTACCGGTCCATTCCACAGAGAGTTGATAGCCCTCGCCCAGGTCATTGGGGTCGGCATCAAGCACGCCTTGGTCGTTCTCGTAATAGTCAACGGCCGCATCGTCAACGCCTTTGCGGGCAATCGACTCGGAGCGGACACGAAAATCTCGCCATTGTTCGCCCCGGCGATACTGCCAGCCCGTCTCGCCCCCTAGCCGGCAATCCTCGATAAAGTAGTCGACCGTGTCGCCTTTCATGTACGTTACGCCCCAAGCGAGCCGATTGGTGCGCGCGACGGCAAACAAGGGGCAGCCCGGCAAGGTCGCTCCCATCACGTATTGGCCATCCGCCCAATTGAGAACGGCTTCGTACCAAATTGCGGGAAGTCGATTCACTTCAAGATGCGGATCAGAAGCGAGCAGCGCGCTTCCGTTCTGTGTCCGCGCAGGAGAAACAGCCCAGGCGTTGCTGCCCGCGAGCCGCGGGAGATCAGTCAACAGTTCCAACGCCTCGTCGGAAAGCTGATTGGACATCCGCAGTTGCCGAATTAGCTCAAAATCGACGCCGTCGATGCGGTTCTGAAATAATTCTTTCAATGCATCGTCTGAGGCCCCCGCGTGAATCAACTCGATGAGAATGCGTTCGTTCTGCATTTGGCCGACGGCCAGTCCGCCAAAGCTGAGCAACTTGCCTATCAGTAAAACGGATTCGGACGTCCAGGCGGACGGCTCAAAATTGGTGGCCCACATCGGCCAACTTCGCCCCATGGCATGCAGGCCGTCGTTGACGCCTTCGCAATAAGCGTCGAGTTGGCTGTTGGTGGCGGTGTCGAACAGCGCGACTTCGGAGTCCAGATTCAAGTGCAGCCCGACTCGCCTCAGAAACCGATCGGTTTCAACCAACTCATCGTGATTGGCAATATCGGCGGCGGCTGTACCATTGGCCACGCTGCGGGCAAACAGCAATTGAGTCCCTCGATCCAAAGCGTGGAGGTAGCCGAGCCCGTAGAGGGCGTCTCGCCACTGATCCGCGTGAATCTGGGGTACCCCATTCTCGTCGCGAAACGCCGTGAATGGTCGACGAGCCTTGTCGAGGGCAATCGGCTTCATTGCGGTCTTACATCCATTGTTTGACGCGGATATGGTGGGGCGTTGTTGAGTGCCTTCCGTGACAACGTTCTCGACCAGAGCGGCGCGTTATTCTATCACAACCTCGGCGATTCGCGCGTCACCCATCCAGCGAAACGGCTTGGATCACCCATGAGAGACCGCCGCTTTGAATGGCGAAACGCCGCCTGGGGCCATTTGTTCATCAGCCCCTGGCTCGTCGGCTTTGTGCTGCTGGTCTGCTATCCCTTCGGAGCAGCTTTGTATTGGAGTTTTTGCCGTTACGATTTGCTGACGCCTCCGGAATTCGTGGGGCCTCGACATTACGCTCGATTGGCAAGTGAGATCGCGAGCGGCGAGGGGTTTGGGCGAGCGATCTGGAACACGGGCTACTATGCGCTGGCATCGATTCCGGCTTCGATCGCATTGGGGATCGGGTTGGCCGTCATGCTGTCGTGGCAAGTGCGAGGTCGGTCTTTCTTTCGCGCAATCTTCTTCCTGCCCTCGGTTGTGCCCGTCGTTGCCGCCTCCGTTCTCTGGATGTGGCTTCTGGACGCCCAAGACGGATTTGTGAATTACTGTCTGCAGACCGTCGGACTGCCTCGACAACTTTGGTTTCAGGGCGCCCAAACGGGTCTGCTGGATGGAAAATTCGGTTCGAAGGACGCCTTGATCCTGATGAGCCTCTGGGGGATCGGCAACTACACAATCATCTACCTGGCGGCGCTTGGCGACATACCGCGGCAGCTATACGAGGCGGCCGAGATTGATGGCGCAGGGGCCGCGAGGAAATTCTGGCACGTAACACTGCCGATGTTGTCTCCGGTCATCTTCTTCAACGGCGTGATGGGTCTGATCCAATCGGTTCAGGCATTCTCACAGGTCTACATCGTCAGTGAAGGAACCGGCGAGCCAGCTGGAGCGACCTTGTTCTTGTCGCTGCACCTTTTCTTATCGGCATTCAAAGATCTGGACATGGGGTACGCTTCGGCAATGGCTTGGGTCCTGTTTCTGATTCTGCTTGCGGCCACAGCCGCTCTCTTTCGTTGGAGCAAACGCTGGGTTCACTACCAGGGAGCACTCCGATGAAAGGGAGCACTCCGATGAACAGGATCCCCACCGCCCTGCGGCGGCGACAATTGCGATCAAGCGTGATTGGCCTGCTGGGCTTGGCGAGCCTGGGTTGTTTGGCGTTGATTGGATGCAGCGAGAGTCAGGCTCCGCAGACGAATCAGGCCCCACAGGCGGAGGCCGTCCAGACTCGCGATTTTGGGCCGGCGAGCGAAGTGCTGTTTTGGCATTTTTGGGGCGGCGAAGACCAGCACGTTGTGGATGGCATCGTAGAGCGATTTAACGCGAGCCAATCCGAGTTTCGAGTTCGCGCGGTTGCGATGCCGGGCAACAACATGGACTTAAAACTGTTTCTCGCGATCGCAGGCGGTGATCCGCCCGATTTGGTCAATCAAGACGACCCCATCGTCGCCGACTGGGCTCATCGCGGCGCGATCGTTCCGATTGAGGAACTGGCGACGGCCGAAGAAATGCGACGCGTCCGCTCCGACTTGCTGCCAGCCGCTTTGCGACTGGGCGAATACGACAACCGCTTGTTCGCATTGTGCAATGGACTGGACATTCGCGCCTTGTACTACAACAAGAGCTTACTGGATGAACACGGCTTGAAGCCGCCGTCGACGCTGGCCGAGCTAGATCACATTGCATCGACGATCGCTCCACCGGGCCGAAGTCGGTATTCGCAAGTCGGCTACTTGCCCGATAGTCGTCGGCTGTGGGCATGGGGAACTGTGTTCGGCGGCGACTTCTATGACGAGGCGAAAAAGGCGCCGACCTTGGACGACCCTCGCATCGTCGCAGCGCTCGAGTGGATGTCCGGTTATCGCCGGCGTTATGGCGCGGACGCTGTGCAGTCGTTTCGACAGGGCGATCAGTCGTTGCCGGGATCGGCGTTTCCATTGTTGCCGTTTCACGACGATTCGCCTCACGGACGATATGCCGTCATCATGGACGGGCAGTGGCGAACTCGAGATATCGCCAGTTCGGCGCGCGAGCGAAAACGCAGGGGACTGCCAGTCGCCGAATTCGGGGTATGCGCGTTGCCTGCTCCCCGCGGCGGGCTGCGGGATGCGGGTTGGGTTAACGGGAATTTTTTCCTTTGTCCCCGTGGCGGCCGCAATCCCAGGGGCGCCTGGGCGTTCATGAAATTCTGGTGCGGCTTGGATGGCCACGAGGCTGATGCAGCCAAGGCGTGTGCGGAGGGAGGCTGGATTCCCGTCTCCAACCGGGTCGCCGAGCAGCAAGAATTTCAGTCGTTTCTCCAAGGCAATCCTCTTTTTCGCGAGTTCGTTCGACTGGCCACAAGCGACCACCAGACGCCCACGCCGCTCGCCCCCGCTGCCGCGTTGTTCGACCGCGAGGTGCGTTTGGCTGGCGGCCGTTCGCTCAGCGATGATCACGCGCCACCGCCGCTGGATCTCTTGCGATCGGCCAACGAGCGTTTGCGACTGCGCATGCGGGAGGCGACGGGTGAGTAACAGATACGAGAGCGAGCGCGGCAATCAG
>CAZWOU010000076.1:20557-29168 GCA_964635375.1 uncultured Pirellulaceae bacterium
GCGGCGTCGGCCTAGCGACGCGGGCGCTAAGGATTTGAACTGCCGCGAGACAACTTGGCGGGCTTATATTCCCTTGACGATTGCGGCGAGTCTCTTCGCGACTCCGTTGATCTGGCTCTTGCTCTCCTCCCTGAAATCGCCCGAGCAAATCGCCAGCAACCCGTACTCAGCGTTTCCATCAACATGGCGATGGGAGAACTATCGCGAAGCCATGGTCGCGATGCCGTTCTTTCGCTACCTATTCAACACCCTACTGATCTGTTTGGGCAGCGTCGCGGGGACGATCGTCTCTTGCTCGCTAGCCGCTTACGGGTTTTCGCGGCTTCGTTGGCGGGGACGTGATTTTCTGTTCGCCGTGCTTGTGATGACGATGTTGTTGCCTTGGCACGTCACGATGATTCCGCGTTTCTTGCTTCTCCGCGAAGCCGGTCTTTACAACTCACTGTGGGCGTTGATCGCGCCGACGTTTCTGGGCGACGCATTCTTCATTTTTCTGCTGCGACAGTTCTTTCAGACGATTCCCGAGGAACTCTGCGAAGCGGCTCGGCTTGACGGCCTGTCTGAGTGGGGCGTGTTCTGGAAAATTGTACTGCCCATTTGTCGGCCTGCTTTGATCACGGTCGCCTTGTTTCAGTTCATTGCAAGCTGGAACGACTTCAATGGTCCCCTGCTCTATTTGCGCGACAAAGAGAAATTCCCACTGTCCTACGGGCTGGAGCAATTCGTTAGCGCCTACAGCGATCAGACCCACTTGCTGCTTGCCGCAGCAGTCCTTTTCACGCTGCCAGTGCTCGTTCTGTTCTTGTTGGCTCAGCGCTCGTTTGTGGAAGGGATCGTCACTCGCGGAATCAAGCGATAGCGACTGGGGCATGACCGCTGGGCCATTACTGCTGTCATGAACTCAGTCTCGAAGGTGCTTCGGTTCAGGGCTTGGCTGTTCTTTGCCGCGCTGGGCGAAACAGGCTGCTGCCACGCTGGCCCAGCCGATTAGGCAAACGACTACAGAGCCGACGATCCAGATTCGAATCCGACTGTTGATCCCGCCAATAATGCCGCCAGCCCATCTCAGGTAGAGACGATCAAAATCCGCCGGAAATGAGACAATCAAGAGCGTCAGCAAGAGGATCGCTAAGGCTGCGCCAGCCGTCGCAATTCGCCGCCAGGACTTACCGTTCGTTGTCATACATCGTCCTACCTATAGCGTAGCCAGAACAATGAAATCGCACGCGACGCAATCGAACGATCAGGTCAATCTCAAAATCGCGTCCGCAGGATGTTATTCGTCGCGAGATGGAGCATATTGCGATCCGCCTTGGCGTGAGAACGATCGGCGTGCCGCATTGGCCGCGAAGCGGTTAGTCACCGACCGCGATTTTCCGCTTCTTTGCGGATTTGCGCCTTCACCTTCATCAGCCGCTCGGGCCAGCGAAACGTCGGCGCCCCAGCAGGGGCATAGCCTTTCAGATGGCCGGTGAGTCGCGTCGCCGGTTTCGAATAGACCAATTCCGTCTTGCCGAAGACCTCTTCGCACAGAGCGGCGAGTCCTGGATCGTATTCTTTTAGTTCTTTTCGAGTGTCAACATGGTTGTGATCGTGATCTGGCTGACGATTATTGTTGAACCAGGATTGAACACCCTCGGCAAAGTACTCAGCGCTGTTGACGGACGCGTACTTGGTTTTCCAGAGGCCCTGCCCCATGGCCCGCTTGTACGCCATTTTCAAGCGGTCGTCAAAAGTCGGATCGACGCGGACCATGCCGCGGAGGTGGATGTTGTGAGCAAATTCATGGATCAGGATATTCTCCTGGGCATACGGATCCCCAGGAAAGCAGAGCAGGTTTTCCTCGCCGCAAGAACAGACCGGATCGACTCTCGAACCGCCCAGGCCGCGGGCCCTGGCGTCCATGTAGTCGCCAGGCTTCATGTGAGAATGCTCAGGAACGTCCGTCGTGAATTCACTGTGGGCCATGACGATCATTCGCGAGCCGCTGGCGATCATGGCGCGGCGAACATCCGGTCGCTCAGCGAGCATCATGTCGATCAAATAGGCGGCTTCCTTGAGCGCGTAGTCGTTGACTCGGCCGGAGCTGACCACCGGATAGCCATGGGCACTGACGTACTTGCCGTAGAACTTATTCAGCTTAAGTGAGGCTGGCGGCTTGGTGACAACGTAGTTCGTCGGCGCCCGCTCTGCCGACTGGGATTTCGACTGGGATTTCGACTGGGGTTCCGCGGCAAACAATTCAAGGCCGCCGATCGACCCCCACGCCAACCAACCAGCGATAACCAGCCCCAAGCTGCGACGCAACGCGGCTCGGGGGTGGAGGCGCACGATCGGTGCGGCAGCCGAAAAAGACTGGTTCATTTTTCCACTCCGAGTGCCCGGATGCACGAATCGCAAGCGACTAGAAGAACGACAACACATCGTTTCCAATCACGAAAATCATCAAGCTCAGTAGGAACACGAATCCGACGAGCGTGGCCGTCATTTGGACGCGTTCGTTGGGCGGCCGTCCGGTAACTCCCTCCCAGATCAGAAACACCATGTGCCCGCCGTCGAGAGCGGGGATGGGGAGGAAGTTAATGATCGCCAAGTTACAACTGAGGAAGGTCAAGAAAAGCAGCAGACGGGCGATGCTGATGGACGCTTCGCTGCCAGCCATCTGGGCGATTCGCACAGGCCCGCCGAGATTGGTTGGGCTGATCCTCCCTTGAACCAAGAGCCCCAGAAACGACAAGACTTCCGTGAACTTTTCGTGAGTTTCTCGCCATCCGAGCGCCATCGCCTCGCCGGCCGATTGGGCCGTGTGCAGACGTTCAAAAGAACCGAAAGGCATATTTCTGCTGCCGTAGTACTTCTCCGTTTCAACGGCCGCGACCCTCGCCGTTCCCAATGCGTTGCCCCGCTGATACGTCAGCGATAGTTCGATCGCTTTGGGGAACACTTGAAACCGACTGTCGAGCGAGACCCAATTGATTTTGTTCGGGCCGATATCAAAGCTCTTTGATTCGCCGCCCGACTGTTCGGTGAACTTCGCGAACAGCTCCTTGTCGTCACTCACGTACTTGCCCGCTGTGAGCGTATCGCCAGATTTCAAACCAGCTTTGTCCGCGGGAGAATCGACTACGACATCCGCAACGGTGTTAAGGACCGCATAGGCGAGACCAAGCGTCTCCAAACTGTGAAACGCCCCTGGGGTGACGGCCCCCGCGGGTTGCCAAATCGCGGGAGTCTCAGACTTGACCTGGATGTCGAGCGATGAGCTGTCCGCTCCGTTTGGACGCTTGACGGTAAGCGTGACGACTTGATCCACAAGCCGTCCGTACTCGAGGTTAAGCGTCACGGAGTTTTCCACGGCTTTGCCGTTGACTGCTTGAATGACATCGCCGACTTTGACGCCCGCAGTTTCGGCTGGGCCGCCGATTCGCATGGCGACGATGGGCCCCATCTGCATGCGCAATCCGGTATCCCGGTACTTGAACGCCGGCACAACGATCTCGATCTGTTCGGTCTGCTCATCTTTACCCGATCGCTCGACGAGCACGCGGGCCGGTTTATCAAACTGTTTGTAGAGCAATGACTCGATTTGCTCAGACGTCAATTCGCCAGCTGCATTCTGCGACGAACGGTCGAGTGAGACGCCATTCACGGCAACGATAAGGTCGCCATTCTTGAACTCGGGAGTCGCCTGTTTCGCCGCGCTGTCCAGCAGGCTGAATTCGGCCATCGCGATCCGATTTGAACTAGGCGCGAGTACTCCCAAAGTTCCGAACCGGCGGAGTTCTTTCATGCGGTTACTGGGCTTAACCGGTATCCACACTTCTTCGCCATCGGGCTTGCGGATCAGCAAATCCATCGGTTTGGCGTCGCCCCTGAGACCGGCGTAGGCCACGCGCTGCCTTAACTCCCAGACGAACCGGAGGTGCTCGTCAAGTTCGGCGTCCTTGCCGATTTGAATGACCTTGTCCCGCGGTTCAATGCCGGCAATCCAGGCGGGATCACCCGGCGTTGTTCCGGAGAACTCACAGGGAAGATAGGTGACCCCCAAGCCGTAAGCCGCGGCGGCCAGAAACACGGCGGAGATCAGATTCATGATCACGCCGGCGGAGATAATCAATATCCGCTGCGGCACGGTCTTGGCCGGGAAACTGCGGGGGTCAAGTGCAATCGAGTCATCTGCATCATCTCGGACTACAGCGTCTTCCACCGGATCCGGGTTGGGCTCGGCGCCCTTGCTGGCTTGAATCCGCTCGCGCTCCGCCTCTTGCGATGCGAGACGCGGGTCATCGTCTTGGCCGAGCATCTTGACGTAGCCGCCGAGTGGAATGATGCCGATGCCGTATTCTGTCTCGCCCCAAGTGAACTTGGCGAGCGCTTTTGGCAGGGGGAAACCAAAGATCGTGATCGGGGGATCAAAGCCGACGTAGAATTTCTCACATTTAACACCGCAAGCCTTGGCAGCCAAGAAGTGTCCAAGTTCGTGAATAAAAATGACAAAGCCCAGGCCGGCAGCCACCTTGCCGATGGTCAAGAGCAAAGCCAGAAAGTCCGACATTTCCATCGCCGCAATCAAGTGTGAATCCACCGAGTTACCTCCTCTCGAGCCCAACCGTCGAGCTGAATCAACTGATCCAAGGTCGGCGATGGGTCGAAGTTATGTTGGTCAAGTGCGGCCCGACAGGCCGGAATGATCTGAGTAAAACGAATTGCCCCGTCAAGAAATGCGGAAACGGCGGCCTCGTTGGCCGCGTTGAGCACCGCGCCGGTCGTGCCGCACTTGGCCGCTGCCTCGCGGCCAAGTTGCAGCGCCGGAAATCGTTCTTCGTCCGGAGGCTCGAAATCTAGTGAAAACGACTGGGTTAAATCGAGTTTTCGAG
Source organism: uncultured Pirellulaceae bacterium (assembly GCA_964635375.1). Taxonomy (GTDB): domain Bacteria; phylum Planctomycetota; class Planctomycetia; order Pirellulales; family Pirellulaceae; genus CAZMNY01. Next base: position 25,435 of record CAZWOU010000076.1, read on the forward strand.
CAGGGCCCGTCCAGCGATCGGGCCATGTCAACGCGTACTGAATCGGTAACCGCATGTCCGGCGGACTCAGTTGAGCGATCACGCTGCCGTCCAAGTATTCGACGAGGGAATGGACGATCGACTGGGGATGGACGACGACATCGATCTGATCGGGCCGCAGATCAAAGAGCCAGCGAGCCTCAATGACCTCCAAGGCCTTGTTCATCATCGTCGCCGAATCGACCGTGATCTTCCTTCCCATCGACCAAGTTGGATGGGCCAAGGCGTCTTCAACGGTGACGGCCTCGAGTTGCTTGGCAGTGTGATTCCGAAAGGGTCCTCCGCTGGCGGTCAATACGACGCGTTTGACTTCGCTTCGTTTCCCGTTTTGCAGCGCCTGAAAAATCGCGCTGTGTTCGCTATCGACCGGGAGAATCGTGGCCTTCCGCCTCCTGGCCAAGTCGGTCACTAAGGGGCCTGCCATGACGAGTGTTTCTTTGTTAGCCAGGGCGAGCGTGGCGCCCGATTCCAAAGCCGCCCAGGCGCCTCGCAGTCCCGCGCTGCCAACGATGGCGCTGACGACAATGTCAACGTCCGCGTGGCCAGCCAATTCCTCCAGTCCCGACTCTCCCGTCAGCAGTTTCGTCTCCGAGGGCAAACTGCCCCAGTCTTGCTGCTCCGCCAAAGTCGCATCCGTGGCAACAACGATCGGCGCAGACAACTGTCGCGCTTGATCCGCGAGTTCGTCAAGCTGCGAGTGGGCGGTCAGCCCAAAAGCTCGAAGCCGGCCGCCCGATTGGGCGATGACATCCAGCGAATTGCGCCCAATGCTGCCAGTGGCGCCAAGAATGGCGATATTTCGAGCGCGATCAATCATGGGTGGCGAGCGCATAACACAAGTGGTTACAAAGACTTCGGGTCATAGGCCATTCTAGGACCGCTCGCGGAACTGAGCAACCCGAGATCCCTTGCCCAGAATGGCTCTGGCCAGACCAGATTCCGGGCAGTTTCCTCGCCGCTACCAGCGCCTCGGCAGGGACGTCCCAGCGCCTGGTAAGCACGTCCCAACACCTGACACCGGCTGGGCTCGTTCTATTTGTAACGCTTGCATCGTTATTCCAGCAGCGAATCCACCGGAACATCCGGCTTGGCGTTATCGCCAGATTGTCTCTCAGAGAGCAGGTGTATAATGAACCCCAATGCCCCCGCGCCACTGGCGCCAAATCCACTGGAGAAGTCATCGGAATGAATGACGACAACGGTTCACAACGCAACGACGACGCGCCCCGCAGCCAGCCGTTTGTCTGGTTGGTGCTCGCTACCGCCGTCGGCGTGCTCGCCGCCTATATGGTCATGCGCGCGTTTCAGAAGGAAGAAATCAAGTATCTCGACCTGAAGGAGTTGGCCGTGGCGCTGGCCGCGGACAAGAACGCCTCGATCACGGTGCTACTGCCGACCGGCGACGAGGCCAAAATCGAGTATTCCAACCTTCGCGAAGTATTTGTGGGAGATCGCGAGATTATCGGCAAAGTCGATCGTCGCGAACTGGGGACCGAGAAGGATCCGGAAACGGTCGATTTCCGCACGTATAAGCAAGAACGGCAGTTGGCCGAGGAGATCACGAAATCGCTCACGGCGGCCGGCATTCGCTGGTCGTACCAAGGACTTCCCAACGCCCTTCAGACGTACGGGCCGGCTGCGGTTCTGGTTGGCGTGTTGATCCTGATGTTCGTGATCATGATGCGGCGATTTGGAGGTGCTGGCTCGCCGATACAATTCGGCAGGAGCCGCGGACGGCTCTACGCGCTTGAAGATCTTGGCGTGACATTTGACGATGTTGCCGGAATCGAAGAGGCGGTCGAGGAGGTGGTTGAGGTGGTCGATTTCTTGCGATCGCCTGAGAAATACCAACGGCTCGGCGGGCGGATCCCCAAAGGCGTGTTGCTGGTCGGCCCTCCAGGCACCGGTAAAACGCTGCTTGCCAAGGCGATTGCAGGCGAGGCGGGCGTGCCGTTCTTCAGTCTGTCCGGCAGCGACTTTGTGGAAATGTTCGTCGGCGTCGGAGCAGCTCGCGTTCGCGATATGTTTCAGCAAGCCGAAACCAAGGCGCCCTGCATCATCTTTATCGATGAACTCGATGCACTCGGAAAGAGCCGCGGCGGCAATATGGTAGGCGGACACGATGAGCGCGAGCAGACGCTCAACGCCCTGCTGGTCGAAATGGATGGGTTCGATTCCAACGCCGGCGTCATTGTGATGGCCGCAACCAACCGCCCGGAAACACTCGACGCCGCCCTGCTCCGGCCCGGCCGTTTTGACCGACATGTCCTGGTCGATCGACCAGACATTCTGGGACGCGAAGAGATTCTCAAAGTGCACGTCAAGAGCGTCAAACTTGACGACTCGGTCGATCTCAGCCAAGTCAGCTCGATGACGCCGGGGTTTGCCGGCGCAGACCTCGCTAACCTTGTCAATGAAGCCGCTCTCCTCGCGGCTCGCCATGAAAAAGACGCGGTCAGCATGCTGGAGTTTAATGAAGGCATCGAGCGTGTCACCGCTGGGCTCGAAAAGAAACAGCGGATCATGAACCCCGACGAAAAGAACCGCGTTGCCTACCACGAAGCGGGGCACGCGCTTGTCGCATGCAGTTTGCCAAACACCGACCCCGTCCACAAAGTTTCCATCATCCCCCGCGGAGTCGCCGCCCTCGGCTACACCCTGCAACGGCCTGAGGGCGATCGATTTCTGCTCACCAAAGCAGAACTCGAAAGCCGGATTCAAGTGTTGCTCGGGGGCACTGTGGCCGAGGAGATTGTCTTTACCGACATCTCAACTGGAGCCCAAAACGACTTGTCGCGAGCTACCGACATTGCTCGCAGCATGGTCATGGACTATGGGATGAGTCGACTCGGACGAGTGAACTACCGTGAGAATAATCCCTCCGCGTTTCTCGCGACCGAAACCAGCGATCAACGGATGCGCGGGCACAGCGAGAAGACAGCCCAAGAGATCGACGGCGAGGTAAGCCGGATCATTGAAGAGGGTCTTTCCCACGTCCATTCTATCCTCAAGACGCGGAGAGCCGCATTGGACGCGCTAACAGCGCGGCTGATGGAAATCGAATCAGTTGACTCGGACGAGCTTGTGCAGATCCTAGACGATCATTCGCCAGGACCGCGTGTTGTTCCCGGCACCGACGCCACGCCAAGACGCGACGATCATGTCGCGCGAACCGATGACCAAACCGGAGAAGGCCCCGCCAGTAAGGCCACCTAGTTCGGCAGTCAAACACCATCGACAACTCGGCGCACACGCGCGGACAAAAATAGAAAGGCGGCTGACACGTGGTCAGCCGCCTTGAGTTTTTGCCGGTTGAATGAGACCTCAGCAACTCGCCTACTTGGAAAGCTCAGCCAGCGATGGATACGCGGCGTCCGCGACATCGCCTCGGTCAGAACCAGGCTTGTCGCTTCGCGGACCACGACTTGGCGGACCACGTCTCTCTGATCAGCGACTGCTGGCGCCAGGACCGCCTTTGCCACGCGGACCTGAACCGTGGCGACCCGCGCCAGGACCGCCTCTGCCGCCAGGACCTGGACCGCGATGGGCGGAGCTGGGGCCGCGCCCGCTGGGCGAACCGTGGCGACCCGCGCCAGGACCGCCTTTGCCGCGGGGACCTGGGCCGTGATGGGCGGAGCCAGGGCCGCGCCTGCTGTGTGAACCGTGATGACCCGCGCCGGGACCACCTTTGCCGC
>CAZWOU010000077.1:0-12127 GCA_964635375.1 uncultured Pirellulaceae bacterium
CGACTTCGCAAACCCAAATGCGGCCGCGATGGTCGATATCCAGGTTCGTCAAACTCATCAAGCTAGGTTCCGATGCCGCCAGAGTCGCCTCGAGTCCATCAGCAACGTCTAACGCGGCAACAGCGTCTTTGGGGTCTCGCGAAGCTGCCGCGAGGTTCGGGGCTTTGCCGACGCTGAGCGCGGGCTTCTCCGTGAAGACTTGAAATTGAACGGAGCTGCTGTCGCCGCAGTTGCCCTGGTCGGTGCCGCCGTTGTCCAATCCTGCTCGCGCCTGAAACCGCGTGTAGCCGGCTGGAAGATCGAAGGCGATTACCGAGTTGGCATGCGCGCCGATGCCAAACTCGACGCTAGAGCCGTCGAGCCTCATCGGCCCTCCGCCGGCGTTCTTGTTCTTGTGGACTTGTCCGAAGCCGGTCGTGGCGTGCTTCCAATCCAGGTCGGTCAGCCGTTTCTTGCCTTGGGTTCCCAGCAAGACGGGTTCAGCCCAGTCGGCCCAATCGCAGCTGTATCCATTTCCAGCATCATTGACGACCAAGTAGAGCTGTTTGGCGCCCGTGATGTCGACATCGACCTTGACTGCGTGGCCGGGTGTCTTGGACGTGACGATCTTGCTCGTGAAAAGGGCCTTAGCTGCGTTTCGGTTTCCCTTGGCCGACGACTGATTGGGCTTTTTTTTTGACTTGCTGCCGGATGCGTTGGGAGACGGGAGATTGGCTCGGTCACGAACACTCTGCCCATTGAAATTCTTGGGGGTCGGATAGTCTTGGTTGGCCTTGAGCTGATCCAGGTTGGGGCGTTTGGACCCGACGCCGCCTTTGGGGATCTCGCCGTGAGCTGTCCAGACGATTGCGTTGAGCACGACTTTGCGGAAATTGTCGTCGGCCCAATTCCAGTGAAAATGGCCGCCAGTGAAGCCGAAACCCCGCCCGTTGTTTTCGTTCTCGGAAGCCCAAGCGACGTGTTGGGGCTGCCCCAATGTTTTGCGAACATCGGGGTTTCCGCTGTGGGCGCCATCAGGGCGACTGAGCGTTGCGGCCGGAGGAATGGCTGTCAGGATTGGCGAGACGTTTTTCATGTCCTTGCGAAAACGCATGTGGTAGTACCATTCATCGTTGATCTGAAACGGCTCAACTCCTTGCGTGATTGGGTGATCGGGGATCTTCTTGAATTCGGCTGTCCAGTGCGGGTTCACCGACCAATGGGCCTCGAAATAGCCGCCGATCCAATCGAGCAGGCTGTTGCCGGAATCTCCCTTCGGCACTTCCACGCCGTAGTGAATGCAAACCACGCCAACGCCCTTGTCGGCCAGCTTTTGCAGTTGCTTGAGGTTCTTGTTTACCGGATGGCGCCCTCCGCCGTCGCAGTACATCACGATGGTGTCCGCCTTCGCAAATGCATCCGGCTCCTTCGGCCAACCGTCGCGGTAGACAATGACCTCGTAGCTGGGCATGTTTTCGCGAAGCGCGGCGGCCAGCAATTGGCAACCTGCGAAGTGCTCATGCGAACCGTAGCCATGGCTCTTCTTACCGGCCATGAAATAGACCGTCTTCTTCTTGGCTTCTTCGGCGTTCGCCGAGACGACGAAAGATGAGACTAAAGCAATCAGGAGAGTAGCGATCAACGAGTGACGCATAATAGACATTCTCTTCAATGGAGGCGGTGCGGTTGATACTCTTGCGACATGGCTTTCTGGCCACCAAAATACCTGCCGGCCAACGCAGCGTCAAACCGCCGTGCTGAGGCAGTTGGTGTCGGCCCATTCGTTCGCTATTCAACCGTTCGGCTAGTCTTGGGGGGCGGGTTGCGGCTGGACGGCTGGCGGACGCTGGGGAAACTGTCTTGGAGAAACTTGCGAGTCCGAGGAAAGGCGTCGTTCAGCATCTTGCGATTGGAGTCATCTGAGCCGCCTCCGTAGAGGATGGCGAACAATTCAGCGAATGTCTCCCTTGGACCAACGGGAGCAGCTTGCGTGTAGTAGGCCAGGTCGGTTCGATCGCGGTCGGCTATCCGCTCCAGGTCGCTGTCGTAGCAACGCCGAAACTCCGAGGAGTCCGTCAACCGCCAGCCTTGTTTGCCCTGAATGCGGTCGATTGCGTGTCCCATCTCATGACGAAAGACACCTCCAACTCGAACCGCCTTGACGATCTCTCCGCGGGTCGTGCGGCGTTTCTCGGCAACAATGATCAAACGCTGGTCTGGTAGGTGTACGGCGTCCGTATTCTCCCATGCCATCCCGATCGGCCAGCCGCGGGGGTGGCGGCCCTGAAGGTACGGGGCGGCGTCGATTACAAATTCTGCCAACTGCACGGACCAACCGGCTTGGTTCACGCTGTCCCAAATCGCTTTGGGGATCGAATCGCGAGCCGCCTCTGCCTGCTGAAGAAACTGGTCGTCCACCAAACTCACGACACTCAGCCGCTTCGGACCCGCAGCGAATAACGCCATCGGCGACGGCACGACCGCTGCGAGCAACACAAGCAGACAGAAAGCCGATCGAGTCGGGCTGCGGGAATGTCGCTTTGATAATCCGAGCTGCGGTTTCACGCTAGGCTTCTCCTGGGGTCCAACTCGCAGGCGCCAACCAAAGAAGCAGCGCTAGCCAACGAGCGGCGGAATTCGCAAATTGCAAACCTTCCAGGTTGCCTCGCGACATACCCCATAGTAAACGGGCCGTTTGAGAAGTCGAGTCGGTTTGAAGAATTACAACGATTGTAGGAATCAGCCAAAAATGCCCTGGGAATCAGCTGTCGATGCTGTAGATATCGCTCAAGACTCGCAGTCGGCCGAGGGCGCTCGGGCGGCGAAGATTCGCGTGCTTCACGTCGTGAACGGCGAGCACTATTCCGGCGCGGCTCGGGTCCAGGACTTGCTCGCCGGCGCGCTGCCTCGATTTGGCGTTGAGGTTGGATTCGCTTGCGTCAAGCCGAAGCTGTTCCCGGAGATGCGAACGTCGCAACAGACGCCGCTGTTCGAAACACCCATGTCGAGCGGGTTCGATATACGACCAGCCTGGCGCCTAGCCAACATCATTAGATCGGGCGATTACGAGATCGTTCACGCCCACACACCGAGGTCGATCTTGCTCGGCAGCCTAGCGTTCGTGATGACTGGGCGCCCCCTGGTCTATCACGTTCACAGCCCGACGTCTCGAGATTCGTCGCGCCCGCTGCAGAATTGGGCCAACGACAAGATCGAACGCTTGGCCTGCATGCGAGCCACCAAACTGATTACCGTATCCAATAGTCTCGGCAAACATATGCGATCCTTGGGGTTTGCCGACAAAATCATCCAAGTGGTTCCCAACGGCACGCCTCGCCTGCCCGAGTTCGAACGAGTCAAACCAAAGGACGTTTGGACGATAGGCGCGGTTGCCTTGTTCCGCCCACGAAAAGGCCTTGAGGTACTGCTGGACGCCTTGGCCATCTGCCGCGATCAAGGTCTGCCGATTCGCCTGCGAGCCGTGGGACCGTTTGAGACGCTCGAGTATGAACGAGCTATTCACGGACGCGTTGCCAAGCTTCAGCTGCAAGACGAAGTCGAGTGGGTTGGGCTTTCTCGCGACGTCCCCTCGGAATTGAGGCAGATGGATTTATTCGCCCTGCCAAGTTTGTACGGCGAGGGCTTACCGATGGTCGTGCTCGAAGCCATGTCTGCCGCAACGCCCGTGATCGCGAGTTGCGTGGAGGGCGTGCCTTAAGTGGTCCGGGATGGAGTGGATGGGCTGCTTGTTGAGCCGAACGACCCCCAGGCGCTTGCCGACGCTATCTCTGATTTTGCCAGCGATGAAGCCGATTGGGAGTCCTGCAGTTTTCTTGCTCGTGAACGCCACAACTCAGGGTTCTCCGACATCGCGATGGCGGAAGGCGTCGCCGCCGTCTACCGTGATATTCTCGACCAGCGGGCCGAGTTGCCCGAGAACTCGGTCGCCGACTAGACGGCTTGCTTGCACCGCCAAACTTTGCCCAGTCCGTCGAAATGACCTGTCGCGACGATCTACTGAGTATTCTTCAGAATCAATGCTTGCATTCTCAGTCGCGTGGCCATTTAATGAGGTGGAAGGACCGTAGCGCGTCGCAGGGAGCCCGTTTCAAAGCCAAGGCCACCTACGCCGCGGAGCACCGATGTCTCGGCACGACTACTACTGCCATCTTGATGATGAGGCGGAATCTCGCCAGTACCACGTCCGCCTTACCTACGAAATGGAAGGCCACGATCCTGGCGACTGGACAACCCCTCCCTGCTCAGGCGAAATCCGGCTCGCTGAGTTGGTCGTGCTTCAGGCGCGTGAGTTCGACGCTAAGGGCAATATCGCGGCCTTAAAATTACAAAAAGCCGCCATGGCCCACCACGATCGCGCATGGCAGCTGGTGCACGAAAACGCCGGTCTGCTTGCGCGGCTTGAAGAGACTCGGTCGTAGCTGCTCGCGTCTCAACCCAGCTCGCGTCTCAACCCAGCTCGCGTCTCAAACCAGCTCGCGTCTCAAACCAGCTCGCGTCTCAAACCAGCTCGCGTCTCAACCCAGCTCGCGTCTCAACCCAGCTCGCGTTTCAACCCTGTTCGCGTTTCAACCCTGTTCGATTGCGGCCCAATCGAATGGTCGGTTCACGTCGACGGCGGGCAAATCGCAGGCGAGTACCTCAAGGTACTTCTGTGACGCGCCGGTGTTGAAGATCACGACTTTTTCGTCAGGCTGGACCCAGTCCTGTTGAATCAGCGTTTCCAGCGCGCCCACGCAGGCTGCCGATTCTGGACACAAGGAAATGCCCTCATCGGATGCGGCCCAGTGCATCCACTGCTTGATGCGGCCTTCCTCTACCGCGACCGCTCTACCCCGACTGGCTCGCACAGCGTCCAAAATCATGAAGTCTCCAACAGCGGCAGGGACGCGGATTCCGCTGGCGACGGAGGCGGCGTTTTCGAACAGTTCGGCGAACCGCTCGCCGGCGTCAAACGCCTTGGCAATGGGCGCGCAGCCATCGGATTGGACTGAGACCATTCGTGGAAGCTGATCAGTATCGAGCCATCCGATGCTGGCCAATTCGGCAAACGCCTTCCACATTCCGATCAGTCCCGTGCCTCCGCCTGTGGGGTAGAGGATGACGTCGGGCAGGTCCCACTGCAACTGCTCGGCCAATTCCAACCCCATCGTCTTCTTGCCTTCGATTCGATACGGCTCCTTCAGTGTCGATAGGTCGAACCAACCCATCGCGTCTTTGCCCTCTCGAACGATCCGGCCGCAGTCGTTAATCAATCCGTTCACGCGAAACGTCTTGGCGCCCGCCATCACACATTCGTATTGATTGATGACAGGTGTGTCTTCCGGCATGAACACGAAACACTCCATGCCCGCCCGTGCGGCGTAGGCGGCGGCCGCGCCACCCGCGTTTCCGGCTGACGGCAGAGCGACTCGCTTGACCCCGAATTGCTTGGCCATCGTGATCGCCATCGCCAGACCGCGGCTCTTGAAACTCCCGGTCGGCAACTGAGATTCGTCTTTGATCATCACGTCTGACGCGCCAAGCCTTGCGCCCAGTTTCGGGCAAGTGAGCAGTGGACTCATGCCCTCGCCGAACGAGATGATCTCCGCATCGTCGTCAGCAGGCAACAACTCGCGGTACCGCCACATGTTTGGATCCCGCAGCGCGACCGCCTCCTTGCTCATCGCAAGACCCGCGGCCGCCAAGTCGTATCGCACCCAAAGCGGACGATCGCGGTGCAGTGTCTGGAGCCGGTCAGCAGGAAGTTCTGTGCCGTCGATTGCGGACTCAAGGTGGGAGACGTAGCTCATGGGGCTCACTTGCAGACGTGTTCGGGGGCGTGATCAGGCGGGCACGGTCAGGCAGGCACGGTCGGGCAGGCAGGGGCTGCGGCGATGACAAAGTGCTGCGAAGCGTGCAGTCTACCGCATGGCAAAGTGAAGGGCAGGGGACTGTCGATTCACAGCCTCAAGTTCAGCTGTCAGCTGCGTAGAGCGGTTATTCGCGGGGAAAGAGGTTTCGCTGAATGTCGCCCTTCGCCCCATCGTCATTCGCCTGATTCGCTGTCGGTTCGACCGCCTTGGCTGGCCAGGCGTCTGGGGCCGGTTCGTCGACAGATCGCTGCTCAGTCACGTCCGTTTCGGTTTGCTCAAGCTTGGCGGGCGCTGCCGTGCTGACTCGAATCGGCGCCGGGGGCGCCGGCTTTGAGCCCCGGCCTTGGAGTTCGATGATCGGAATGCCCAACGGCTTGGCCAAGTCGATTGTGCGTTCGTGGCAGGTGAGGAAGAGAATCTGTTTTCCCTCCGAAAAATCGTGCAACGCTTCCAGAGCCGAGGCGGCCCGATCATCATCGAAGTTGACGAGGATGTCGTCCATAACCATCGGCAAGGGTTCGGACCGTTGGCAGTATTGCTGAACGTAAGCGAGGCGAATTGCCAAGTACAGCTGTTCGCGGGCACCCGTACTGAGCTCGGCGGGGGTGCGAAACTCGCCGCTCTCCGTCTTGACGACGAGCGCCTGTTTCTCGTCGATTCGGCGAACGACATCCTGGTAGCGTCCGTTTGTCAACTGCATCAGCAGTTGCGCTGTCTCTCGCAACAGCGCTGGTTGGTGCTCCCGCTCGAACCGCTTCATCGACATCTCCAGCAGTCGACTAGCGAACGCCATTGGCGCCCACCGGTCCACGAGTTGGGCGAGTTGGGCGTTATCCGAGGCCAGCTTTCGCGCGCGCTGCGTCGCTTCGGTCGACTCGACCAACCTCTCGATTGCGGCGGAGGCGGCGCCAGCCTTTCGCTGGGCCTGATCAATCGCGTCGTCGAGTTCCTTCGTACGCAACGCATCGCGGTTGGCGGCTTCATTCAATTGCGCTTCGTCAGCCTGATCGAGCTGACCTCGAAACTCGTCTGCGTTCGCTGCTTGTGCCATCGCCGCCAAGGCGGCCAGTTGCTCGGACGCCTGGTCGGCCGACCGCTGAACTTCCGCGCGCAACTTGACCGTCTTAAGACGATCCGCCATTTCGGCTTCATCCGTCACGTTGAGTCGCGCTTGGAGCTCTTGGATCTCGTCCGCCGTCTGCTGCATTTCCTGTTGTCGTTGTTCGATCCGCCTCGCGGCGTCATCTCGCTGAGCGACGAGCAGGCGCTTTTTCTGCTGTCCATTTCGCTCGTCATCTAGCGCCCCATAGAGATGTGAGATCCGGGCGTCGACAGGCATTGTGGAGACGGCCACGCCGAGTCGGTCGATGACTGCGCCTACCTCGACTTCAGCCTTGTCAAGCTGTTCTTGCATGTCTGACGCGCGCTTGCTCAGAGACGCGGAAGTCTTAAGCCGGCCTGCCGCCTCGCCCAGCGATTGAAAGACCCGCTGAACCAGTTGAGGTTCCCAGTGGGGCGGGAAGTCCAGTTCTCCCAGCAGCTTCGCCCAAGATTCCGCCCATGTTTCGAGCTGAGATTCCGTTTCCTGCAGCGATTGAGTCGCAGCTTCGAGACGCGATTCAATGTCGGGAAGTTCCTGCCGCGCGACCTCGCGTTGCTGAATCGTCTCGGCTTGCTTGTTCCACCAGTCGATCCCAATGCTCGACGGTTCCGCCGCTGGGTCCGATCCGTAGGGGACCGCGACCGCGTCAAGCAGGTTGGCCCATTGGCTTTGATAGCTATCCACCTGGGCCAGTAGCGAATCACGGCGCGACCGCTGTCGCAGCACAGCATCGTTCAGCTCGCACCAATCGCGATAGTCTCTGGCCCATGCGATCATTTCCTCTGGATCCAATGGAGTAATCGCGCAGGGCGTCCAAGCCTCACTCCACTCTCGTTCGTTCTCAGCCCTCTGTTCGGCCAGCGCCTCTCGGCGAGTCGCGCCGTTGTCCAAATCGGCTTTGGCGAGTTGAATGTCGCGGTCGAGTTCCTTTCGCAGAGCCACAATGTTGGCGGAGTTCAGCAAGATGTCCGCAGCGCGATCCGCGCCGTCGATCGCGTCTCGCACCGCCTCCCAAGGCGAGTTGGGGGGAGGGTCTCCACACCACGCCTGCCATCGCTCGCGATTGGCTTCGGTAGGTGATTCGACCATCTGTTGCAACAGCTGCCATCCGTCATCTCGCCGTCGCCTCGCCTCATCCAGCGACTTGGCGCTGGGCGCATCCGCTTTCTCGTTCATGTGTCGCAAATCGGCCTCGGCCTCGCCGAGTCTGGTCTTTGAGCGCGCCAATTGCTGCTCGAGTTCGTTCGCTTGTTTGGCTTGGTCAGCGAACGCCGTCTTGGCGCGGTTGAGAACGCCCGTCGTGGGCGGATGACAGGGGAGAGGGGCGTTCTTCCATTTGCGAACTCGGGCGAGCGACTCGGAACATGCGGCGAGTCTCTGTTCGGCTTGCACCAATTCGGCAAGCACGTTCTCGTTCAACTGGGCTGCATGGACTTGGTGTTTCGTCAGTTCCTCTGCAAGCCGACTCGCCGTCTCGAGGTGGGAGGCGTCTTCGCTGGGCGCGTCGGCGATCGTTCGCCAACGCTTTGCCTGCCGATGAAGCTCTTTGATCAGCGACTTGACTTTGGTTCTCTGCCGATCGAAACGACCGCGGGCCTCGGACAGCGAACGCACCGTATTGCGTTGCTCGGCCCCAACCTGCAAGCGTTGCAGCGAATCGTCGGTCCAATCGGGGTGGATCTGCTGTAACTGTGCGAGCACAGCCTCCCGAATCGACTCTGATTCTTGAGATCGTCGCGGCTGGTCCTCGCGATAGCTGCGTAGTCGAGCAACTTGCTGATGCAGTTTCTGAATCGCGTCAGATTCTGCCGAGTAGGCGCCGTCGGGCGGAAGTGAGGTAATGCTCGCGTCGCAGTCTCGAATGTTCGCCTCAAGTGCCGCGATTGCTTTTGCGTGTTGGGCGGATTGGGCGCGAAGCCACTCGAACCGCTTAGGCGCGCTCTCATCAATATTGGCATTGGGCAACTTGCCGAGTTGGTCGGTCGCGTCCCGCCAGCGACGGTGAATCTCGATCGCGTCGAGCAAACATTGGCGCTGATTCGCCTGCTGCCGGTGGTCCTTCAGTCTTCGCTTCAATTCGTCCACGGCCTGGTCGGCGTTGATCTGGTCAGCGAGCATCTCGCGGTGTTTGGCGGGCGAGACTTGGGCCGATCGCCAGTCTTCTTGATCGCCCTCGATCTGTTTCAACAAACGGCGAATTTCGCTTTTTGCCGAGCGCGTGTTGTAGAGTCGTTTCGTTTCGGCGGCCCACTTGGTTCGCCCTCGGTGAACAATTGCGATGTTGCCGATCCCGCCTCCATAGAGCGCTTCGGTCAGATTGGCTTGGCGGAGGCTCTCGGTTCCTTCGGCCAACTCTTGCAAGCTGAATCCAAAGACGTTCTTGTAGAGTTCGCCGGTCGCCTTGCCGAGCGCTGCCGTGAGCCAGCGCTGGTCGATTTCGGTGACTCGACGGTTGACCTCGATTTCACCGGCGACCCGATCAGGTCTGCCTTTTCGTCGGCGAAACCAAACACGTTGCCCGTCGGCCATTTCCAGCGCCGCCTTCGCGCAAAGCGGTCCAGCGTTGTCGTGAATCGCGTAGGCGTTGCGATGGGGAAACCCAAACAACAACTGCCGGACCAGCTCCAACAGAGTCGTCTTACCGGTTTCATTTTGCCCGAAGACGATTTGCAGGCCAGGTTCAAAACGAAACTGCCGGTTTCGGAAAACGCCGAAATTCTCGACTTCCAATTCGCGGATTCTCATCAGTCCGCCTCCTCCCAGAGTTGCGAGACCAGCGCCGTTTCCGCTTGCTCCAGCCACTCTCTCAGCTGACTTGGCGACTCCCACGCCACGTCGGCGTGCTTCAGTTGCAATCCGGCTCGTTGGGAAAGCGGCGCGAGCGAGTCGCTCAGCTCGACCAAGGCGTCGTCGTCGTTGCGAATCGAGTCGATCAGTCGAAGCAGGTCGCCGACCAAGTGGTCGCCGTCGCGAATTGCGTTTCGGTCCGTAACCGGACGCGTGTGGAATTGCAGTTTTTCGATCCAAACATGGTTCTGGCAAATGTCGAGATGCCGAACCTCTTGCTCCCACTCGTCGCGCTGGGCCAACTGAGTCCAAGAGCGGTGGGCTAGGCAAGAGCCGGACACGGTCACTCGTGCGGCGAGCAGCCGATGCCCAATCTCATCGCACATCTGTCCCAAGGCAGCTTCCAATCGGTCTCGCAAAGCGTCAGCGTCATCCGTCTCTTCCGCTTGCACCTGACAATGTTTCCAGCGGATGACATCGGTCGGATGGAATGTAAGGCTCTCGACTTGGCCTTCCTCGACGTGGACGACGTAGCATCCTTTCTCGCCTGGTTCATTGATGTGTCGAGACTGGGTGTTGCCCGAGTAGACGATCGTCGGCTGACGCTGCTGCACGACTTTGCGTTGGTGGATATGGCCCAATGCCCAGTAGTCATAGCCTTTTGAGGCGAGCACGGCGGGGGACGTCGGCGCGTAAGGGTCGTGGAGCGGATCGCCCGCCAGGCTCGTATGCAGGAGGCCGATATTGAAATAGCCATCGATTGGATCCGGGTACTTGGCGGCCAAGTCGTCTGGCGCCTCTCGGCGCGCGAAACTCTGTCCATGGATGGCAGTTTTCAATGAGTCCAAGCGGACTGATTCGGGTTTGTCGGCGGAGAGTTCAAGTACGTTGGACGGCCAGGGCGCGGTGGAGGCGATTTGACTCTTCGCGTCATGGTTGCCTCGAATTAGATAGACGGGAATGGCGGCGTCGCGCAGGCGGCGGAATTGGCTGGCCGTCCAAGCTCCCGTCGTTGCATCGGGCCAAGGTCCGTCGAAAATGTCGCCGGCCAAGACGACGAAATCAACTCGCTCTCGCAAAGCGGTATCGATCAGAATCACCACGGCGTCGCGAGTCGCAGCGCGGATCCGTTCCGCAGGCGCATGGCCTAACGCATCGAGCCCTTTCAATTGGCTGTCGATGTGCAAGTCGGCCGCGTGCATGAATTTCATCCACTAACTCCATTTTGCCAATATGCGCCGAACGTTCCTCGCGTGGACCGTCAACTGGCGTTTGACCAGGTTTATCAGAGGTCTTTCACTATTCCCGCGCCAACAAGCAACAGGCGAGCGGAGATTCGGTTTCGCTCGAGGTTGAACATCTTGGAAACGGCATCGCAATAGGCCTCTTGCTGAGGCCGATAGTGTTCGACAAGGTCATTCAGTTGTCCAGGGTCGTCCGGGGCGACCCAGTCGGTCTTGTAGTCGATCACTTCCGCGCCCACCAAGTTGTCCTGGTCGTACATCATCACCAGTCGGTCAATGGCGCCGGAGAGCATCCGGTTCTTGTCTCGAACGGCGAAACGTTTTTCGTTGTGAACTTCGAGCCGCAAGGAGGCGATCGAGCGGACTTCGTCTTCGCTGTACGAGCCCCGGCGCAGCGCGGCGGCGATGTCCGGACTCTCGAGCATATGATTGAATTGCCGAATGATCTCGTCCGCGTCGAGGTTGGTGTCGGTGAGGGCGCCGACCACGGCATGACGCAGCTGATCCTCATCGGGGCAGCCATCGTCGAGCCAGTCGATCTGCTCGAAGCAAGCGTGAATTGCGGTTCCTCGAGCCATCGCGCCTTGATTGTCGATACGCAGCAGGTCTCCGACGCGAAGCAGCTCGCCTCCCTCCAGCCCGGACGGTGCGGTTCGGTCGAGTCCATATCGGCGACCGTCTTGCATTGGCGCCAACCGAATCGTGCGTTTTCGCGCTGGCTGGTCGGCCTTTCCCATCTTGCCGGGGCGCGACTTTCGCGGCGGTGAATGGGCGGCGTCCATCCAATTTGCATCGCCATACTCGAACAGCAACCGTTGAGGCTCGGCGGAAACGTCGTCACCCTCTTTCACGAGCGCAGCCCGAAGCAGACCCGCAAACGTCTTGTTAAGGTGCTTCTCGTTCTGGGCGGCGGGCGCGATAATCATGTGCAGAGCGTGAACGGGTCGAGTGGCGGCAACGTAGAGTACGCAGAGCGATTCGACCATTTCTTGCCAACGTTTGTGTTGGAACATCTGCTTTAGTTCATCCGGCAGCATGTCGCGAATGTCCGAGTTGCGATGTAGGCAAACGCGATCGATCGGCTCGGTCGGCGCGGATTGCCCGACCACGCAGGCGCCGGTTTGTCCGATCAAGTTCGCATC